>JAYTGQ010000364.1:0-5863 GCA_043733345.1 Schlesneria sp. | reverse complement strand
GCCGCCGACCGCACCCACTGAAGCTCGGGCCGCCGCGTTGCAGATGCTGGCCAACCTGTGGACGCTGGCGGCCGTCCCGCCGCAGATCACGGTCAGCACCCGCGAACGCCTGATCGCGCTCCGCCTCCTCAACGGCCACGCGCACCGCGTGGCCCATCGCCCCAACCGCGTCAAACGCCGCCCGTCCCCGCTCACGGAACTCCGCTCGGCCGCCAAAGCCCGCCTGATCGCAGGCCCCAAAACGTAACGCACCGCTCGGTCTCACGACATCGCCCCACCCCGACGCTCCGAACGAACAGACCGAGCATGGCCGAACGAGCATGACCAACCCAACATGACCGACCGAGCGTCACGAACACCGCGCCCCACGGAGGCTCGCCCACTCCGATCTGACAATCCTCCGTTCTCTCCCCGCGACCTCATCACGAGGATGTCTCAGTGCGCGCGCAGTCCTCGGGACGCGTCTCCTCACCATGTTCCACACCCGAGCCTAGCGAGCGACGCAACGGACAGTGCCTAGCTCGCACGCGACGATCGTCAGTAAACTCAGGCCACCATTAAGGCCGTGCCATTCGCCGCAGGCACCGATTGATGAGCCCGTGTCGCCACGCCCACCATCAACGCGACGAGTTCAGAACAGACGATCTCGCGTTCATACTGCCGCGAACGATGCGCCTCGAAAATCTCGTCCCACCGCTTGGGCCGCAACAACCGCTCGACGGTCGCCCGCATCATCACCGCCGCCGGACACCGCTCGACAAACTTGTCCAACACTCCACCCGGCAACATCACTGTGCCCTCCCACTTGGTGACAATTCCCTGTCAACACGCGGGTGGTAGCGATATTCAAAGACCTTGAAAGGGGAGATTCACGCATCCTACCGCCAAACTCGGACGTAGTAGGTGTGCCGCCCCCAAGCGGGTCACATGCAGCGTGCGACAAGCCACAATCACAGTCACGTCGGGAACCGCGTCACGCGGTCCAAGGATTCAAAGCGGCGTGACTCCTCGCGCCAGCCTGGCATGAGTACGCGGAAGAACAATTTGATCGTCCAGCGCAGGCCGTCAACGCGGATGACGCGCAGCACTTCGTCCGCAGCGACGGTCGGAAGGCTCAGCAGCAGCCGTTCGATCGGCTCTTCGCCGGCGGCGAGGCTGGACTTTTCGCGGACCAGCCCGGCGTTGACCGTCACGTCGGACAGTTTCCGACCGGGACGAGACGGAGCCCGCAGCGTCACCGAGCAGGCACGGACTTCGACCGTGACTGGACGCGATTCGCGGGCTTGGCGACGACCGCGTGTCTCGCAGTTGACCAATCGCTCGCGACCACGCACCGAGACCTCGTAGGTCGCGCACGGAACCCGTCGTCACCGCGCCGAATGCGCGGTTCAAAGTTTCCGGCCGCATCGTCCTCGATGGCCGCCGCCGAATCGAGCGGCATCCAACACCAACTCCGAAAGTTCGCACGCACGCTCCCGATCCACCGCGAAGGAATCCTCAACAGGTCCGACCATCCCAGCTCCACCGGCCCCTCAAAGGAACCAACAACAAAATCAAACTCCTCCAACGACACCTCGACGGATATCGAGACCTCCCGTTCTGCTGGCTCAAACTCCTCACGCGCAATAACACTCGGCAACCATTCGTCGGATGAACCAAAAAATCGGACACCCGACTCCGGCTCTGAGAACAGCGGCCTTGGTTCGATGAGTCTGAGGCTTGCTGTCATCGAGCATCCGTGTAGACTGTGCCCCCGCAATCGCTGGCCCTTGAAAGCAAGAGCAACATGAGGTGGTCAGTGTCGCATCCGTAGCTCAATTGGATAGAGCATCGGTCTTCGGAACCGAGGGTTGGAGGTTCGAGCCCTCCCGGGTGCATTTCTTCTAAGTATTGCCGAATCCTGTGGTTAGGATACCTGCCCGCGTCGGGTAGTGCGGCCAAAATGCCTGTGATTCCTCAGTATTGTACTGAGGAATCCGGGATGAGGTGTCGCACATGCCACGCAAGTCAGGAAGTATTCCGGCCTATTCTCTGCATCGCAGCTCGGGTCAGGCCATCGTTCGGATTTCCGGACGCGATCATTACTTGGGCCTCCACGATTCCCCTGAATCGCGCGAGAAGTATGATCGGCTGATCGCCGAATGGCTGTCCAAGGGGCGCCAACCCATTGTGGTGACAGTGACTCCCGAGTGCGGCTTGCTCATTAACGAGCTTCTGCTCAAATTCGTGGATCATGCCGAGCGGTACTACCTGCTCGACGGCGAGATTTCCAAGGAAGTCGTGAACCTCAAGCTCGCGCTGCGTCCCGTCAAGAGCTTGTACGGCAGCACGCAGGCCAAGGACTTTGGGCCGAATGCCCTCAAGGCTGTCCGCGAGCACATGGTTGAGTCACAGAAACTTTGCCGGAAGGAAGTCAACAAACGGATTGGCCGGATCAAGCGCGTGTTCAAATGGGCCGCTTCCGAAGAACGGATTCCGCCCAGTGTGTTAGAGAGATTGAGGACCGTCGATGGCCTGCGGATGGGACGCACCACGGCCCGCGAGAACCCTCCCGTCAGACCTGTAGACGATCAGCGGGTGGATGCGACGCTCCCATTTCTTTCCCCACATGTCGCTGCAATGGTTCAATTGCAACGTATCACGGGGATGCGGCCAGCTGAGGTCACGATCATGCGCCCGTGCGACATCGACTCCAGCGGCGATGTTTGGGTCTATCGCCCGTCCCAACACAAGACGAGTTATCTGGGTGTCGAAAAGGAGGTTCCGCTCGGCCCACGCGCTCAGGAAATCATCCGATCGTTCATGTCGCGGTCGAGTGACGCCTATCTGTTCTCACCATTGGAAGCTGAGGAGTGGCGAAACGGCCATCGAGTCATCGCCCGTGATCCGAACCGCAAGACCAAAGTTTACCCATGCGAACTGAAAGCACGCGAGAAACGGAAAGCTGCGGCGAAGCGATGTCCGTCCAAACGTCCCAAGCGAGACCACTACGATACGGCTTCGTACCGCCGGGCGATCAAATATGGCATCGTGAAGGCCAATGCAAACGGGGTTCCGATTTTGAGTTGGCATCCCCACCAGCTGCGGCATTCGCGTGCAACCGAGGTCCGTCGCCAGTACGGTGTGGAGGGTGCCCAAGTCGCCTTGGGGCACGCACGCGCCGATGTCACCGAGATCTATGCCGAACGCAACTTTGGGTTGGCGACCCGGATCGCGAAGGAATGCGGCTGAGCATCGTATTCGCCTTTTTATCGGAATTTATGATGACTGATGTCGCCCCAAGAAATGACTCCGACTCCAACCTGTCGGCTTTCGAGTTGGGTGTGTATGCCAACCAGTTCCTGTGGAACCTCGATCAGGCATTTGTGGCCGGAAGTAACGACCATCGCCTTGCCGCGTTGGGGCTAATCAACGGTTTAAGAAGTTGCGGGGCTGGGCTCGTCGAGATGAAACCCGACATGCCGCTCTCGGAGTTTCTGAAACAAATCGAAAGGTATCTCCCTGCCAAACCTGGCTCCTCATTCATGGAGCCGATATTCGATTCGCTGTCTCATGGTCAGGATGAGCAGGACATTCGCCCCGAAGGGGAATGGGTGTACAGCGAGCACGAGGTTGGTAAAGAGCGCGAAGAACTCAAGCGTGTCATCGTTAAAGGGACACTGCAAACGCCTCAGCAACGTAAGTAGTTTTCGGTTGGGGTGGTTGATTGACTCCGGTCGGCATCGTCCGGACACGGGAAACTATCTCTTTAAGCCCGACCTGCGGCCGCTGGGCTTGCTCCCTAATCCTGTGGATCCGCAGCCCATTCAAACCAGCGACGAAAATTCTGAGTTGCCGCTTCAAAAGGTCCGTCCGTCGGCTGCTGAGCAGCGATGTCCGTACCGAACGTTCACACCGGGAGAGTTGCCGCCTCCTCCGGGATGGTGGCTCGAACTGTTTCATCTGTGTCAGAAACTGCATGTGCCCTGCGATCGTAAGCAGCCAGATCTTTCAACGGTCTCCTCCATCGTCGATGCAGTGGATCAGATGATCGCAAGCGCCCGTGCAACGATAACCGATTCAAGGTCGGACGTACTCACCCTAACAGCGATCACAACTTCGCCTCTCTCTGCATTGAGTGACGGACATCAACAATCCGCGACTGGCTCGCTGACTGTTGGCTCTGTACGTCAACACCGGGAAGGGACTCCCTTTGCCGGAGGCGGAACCGTTGCGTTGAATGATTATTCAACCGAGCATCGAGTCGAAGATGTATCCGCGCGGCTGCCCGTTGCGACAACTGGTACTCTTGCCGCAACTCTACAAACTGAAAACACGACTCCCCATGCTGTCGTAATGCCTGACGAGAACGGTCCAACACAGATCGGCGAGGGGAGCAGCGGTTCCAAGAATGGTGATGTAACGCCACCGATGTCCGATCCGCCAGCGAGTGAATCAGAGCGAATTGGCAGTTGGGAATGCTGTCCAACACAAGTCAAAGATAGCGGTTGGCTTGTCCTCCACGATCTGCCCGGTACCGTCTTCAAACTCCTATTGCAAACCAAAAATCCTGATGGTTGGGTTACTTGGGAGAGTCTCGGCGATGGCGCGTGGGATCAGGGTCCAGGCCCAGAAGGCCGAAATTTAGTAATTGCTGTGGTATACCGACTGAACACAATTTCACATGACTACGCTAAGGATCGTGGTTCCAAGAGACTGGTCCATTCACGAGGCCGCTTAGATCGGCTGAGCTACCGAATCGACCCAACACTCAAATGACCACCCTGTCATCGCCCTGTCATCAAGTCATCGTCCTGTCATCACATCATCCAGATTTCATCGCAAACACTCCGTCGCGGTGATCGCTATGTGATCGCAATCGAGTTCAATTTCCTGCGAACCAGCCCATTTCGGGCCGGACAATCGCAGGAAAGATTAAATGACATCAGCCCTTCTTGACTCGCCCCGCCTCTCCATCAACGAGGCCGCACTTCGCCTCGGCGTCCACCCCAGTTCGTTATGGAGGTGGATTCTAACGGGCACACGTGGGCGCAAGTTGCCCACGATCCTGGTCGGTGCGCGGCGCTACGTGCTTGTCGCAGACCTTGAGGCGTTTCTAGCTTCGGGCCTCTCCTCTGCACCGCCCACAGCGACTCAAACTCGTGTTCCGGCGGACGAGCGGGCTAGTGCTGCTGCGGACGAGCTTGAACGTCGTGGCCTCTGACCATGCGATCGATTGAGGTCATCGTCAGCGATCCGGGTCAGACCCAAGAGGCTGACGCATGGGAACTAACTCTGCTGGTGCCGCCCCGCTGTGTGTGTGTGTGTGTGTGTGTGTGTGCATCAAGTTCAAGATCACAAAGCAATCTAACTGAGGAGATGTATAAATGAACGAACTGGATCGAAAACGAGCGGACAGCGATGTTGTGGCTACTTCGCATGACACGATTGTCCGCCCCAAGTCAAAAGTGAAATCCAAGGAAAACCACTCGGACACATCGGAGCGTCCTTCCCTGAATGTCCCGCAGGAAGAAGAAGATCGGATCATCCCACGAGCTGGCGGTCGGCTCGTGGTGCCGCGTGAAGAGATCGAAGACGATTATTCTGCGGGCGAAGAACTCGACCTCAATCACGACAGTCCTCTCAAAACTCGAAAGCCAGGGCGTCGTGAGTGGATCCGTCTATATCGGAAGCAGCAGTTGCAAACCAAACTCCTGATCTTGAAACCGAACCCGGATATGATCGACCCAGAGTACTACTGGGTCGATCACAAACTTCGCAAAAATGGTTCATCCGACTAATGCGTGCTGAGAGTTATGTAGAGCGAGGAGTTTGAGTTTGAAGAACGGAAGATCTCGATATCCGTAGGCTTGTCGCTGGAGGA
>JAYTGQ010000363.1:0-5874 GCA_043733345.1 Schlesneria sp. | reverse complement strand
CTGTGGGATGACCCGATAGTTCCATTTGGGGATTTTCTGATCGAACACGGTCATCATCGTTTCCTTGAAGTCGTCCGCCACTTTGAGTCCGATCTCATCAGCTCGACGGATCACGTTGACCGTCGTCCGCAGGCCCGTGCGGGTCGTGGCCTTCCGCATCAGACCGACCACGGTTTCCAACGTTTCGAAGGGCATCCCCTGGCAGGCCCGCGTGATGTGTGGAAACAAGCGGCGTTCAATCGGGTTGTACTTCGAACAATAACTCGGGTTGTGGGCCACGCGGATCTCGATGCCCAGATCGTTCACCAACTCCTGCAGGTCGCGTTTGAAGAGGTGATGAGTCGCCGAATTGCTGCCGCCGCCGTCGCACAGCCAGAGAATCGAAGTGGCCTGCGGGTAACACTGCCGGCCGATCCGGTTCCAGTACCAGCGAAAACTGTCGCAGGCGAATCGGCTCGTGTCGTGGCTCAGACCGATGTTGATGTGGCCGCGGTTGCGAGCCAGATCGTAGATGCCGTGCGGGATAATCACGCCGGTCGCCCAACTCGGAAAGTCGTGATCGAAGGCTTCCAACGCCTGTTGCGTCCAGATGCGGCCCTCGCGGAACAGTTGCCCGAGATGCTCTTTCGCCTTGGTGTCGATGGAAAAGATCGGGTTTCCCGCGTCGCGATATTCGGCCTTCAAGAGGGCAATGCGTTGGAACTGCGCGTCGCGATCGGGAGAGTGACCGCCGGCCAGGGTCTTGGCGATCTTGCGGCGTTTGAGTCCCTGCTCGTCCAGCCAGTCGCCGGGCGGGCCGAGGAACAACACGTCGCGGGTTTCGCGCACGAACCGGCAGGTCGCCAGATCGAAGACCTGCTTCTTCTTGATCGACGGATTGAACGACCAGTCGAAGTCGTCGATGGTTTTCAGTTCGCGGAACTGAGCCGCTTTGACCCGCCGGCGCACCTGGCGATCGGAGCGCACCGCGAGTTCGTCCTGGAGCAAGAGTTCCAGGAACTCGGCATGGTTCAGATTGTTGCCGGCGGCTTCGTGCAGCCGGACTTCCAGGCTCTCCAAGAGCCCCGACAGCCGCAGTTGCTTCAGGGCCGTACGCAATGATCCCGTCATCAGTTCACCTCCTTGTGAAACGAGTCGTGGACGAATTGACCGTAATCCGACAGGTTGCGAATCAGGGGATGTTCGTTGAGGAACGGCAGCGGTTCCTGCTTCGCCGCGGGACGCTTGAGCAGGGAACGGATGGTTCGCAGGTGATGCGACCCGTGCGACGAGGCCACGTCGCAGGCTTGCTCGAGGGCATCGCTCGGATGGCGCTGGGCCAGGTTCAACAGGCCCTGCAGCACGCGAACGCCTTCGACGCCGCGGTTCGCGATCACCGCTTCGGCCCACCGCAAACTCTGTGGCCCGATGCGGCGCACCTTGCCCAGAAGCCACGCGGCACCGCGTTCGACGCTGTTGATCTTCGGGCCGGCGATGTGCTGCGACTGCGTGCTGAACCGGCCCGGCTCGTGCCTGACGTGGACCGCGATCGACTTCATCCGCTCGTCGAAGATCCGCACCAGCCGCGCGTCCCAACGCACCCACACCGGACGGGCGAGATACTCCGGCGGCACCGAGTAGTACGCCTTCTCCACCTCGACGTGGCCGTCGCGATGCACGGTCCGACGCGACTCCCGGAAGCACGGGAACCGCTCCGCCGGCAACCGTTGCAAAGCCGCGCGCTCCACCGTCTCGAAGTGCTGGCCGACTTGCTTGCGGGTCGTGCCGTGCAATCGCGTGTCCGCCACCGTCGCTTCCCAGTTCAACAAGAACCGGTTCTGCTCTTCGAGCGTGTCGAACTTCCGACCGCGAAGCGCGTTCTCTTGAACGTAGTCGATGCCGCGTTCCACCTTCCCCTTGTGACGCGGCGTGTACGGACGCGTCGGCAACAATGCCGTGCCGTAGTGCGCCGCGAACGACACCACCTGCGGGTTCAACTCTGGATCGAACCAGTCCGCCTTCGTCACCGCCGCGCGAAGGTTGTCGAGCACCAGACGCTGCGGAACGCCACCGAAGTGCCAGAACGCGTTCTCCAGACAGCGCACGAAACTCTCGGTCGTCTGCCGGTACACCGACTCGCTGTACGCCTTCCGAGAATGGCTCAGCACGATCCGAAACACATGCGTCCGCCGCCGCGTCCCGTCGGGTTGCAACACCGGCGCACCCGTCCCGAAATCGACCTGCGCTTCTTCGCCCGGCCCGCACTCCATCCGGCGAAACGGCAGTTCTCGCTTCGCACCGAGCCGACTCACGAACCGCCGCACGCTGTAGTAACTGCCCGTGAAGCCGTGATCGGCCACCAGGTCCTGATAAATCCGCTGGGCGCTCAGCCCCAAGGCGAGCATCGACCGAATCGCTTCGCGCCACGGCGCACACTCGCTGGACCGGCCGGCCGTCGAGGCGGCTTCAGCAGCGGGATCGACATCGGCACGTGCCAGCGCCGGGCCGGGGTCGCCGACCGCGGCCGCCGTCAGATCGGTGCCGTCCGCAACGTCGGAGCCGATGGGCGCATTGGCTGGTTTTGAATCGCCGGCACCCTCGTCCGAGCCGAGGGGCGCATTGGCTGGTTTTGAATCCGTAGACGCCAGCCGGATGTGACGGGCCACCGTCTCGCGGTCGATGCCCAGTTCCCGGGCAATTCGACGCACCGACCAGCGGCGAGCGTGCAGTGAAAGGATCGTCTCGACCATAACCACTTTGAGCAGATGCGCCATCGTCAGCCTCCGGGAGTGTTGGACACACCCACGAAGTTAACGACCCGATCTGCCACTCCTCAAAGTGGCTGGTTTTCAAGCGCCCATTCCTGGCTGGTTTTGAGGTTCTTCCGCACTTTTGGTGATGGTCGGCGGTAACTCGATGTTGTCTGAGCAGTTACGGTTTTGGGTAGTGGCCTAGTATTGTGTTGATCGCTCCAGCAATTCGCGAAGCGTCCACGGCTTCTTTTCGATCCCCGCCGCCATCGCTGGAGTTGTTTGAACGGGATTCTTCCCGTCGTCGTCCCGGCTCTGTTCGGTCAAAGTCTGGTGCGGACGGCAGAAGTTATAGTAAGCGAACCACAGAGCAAGAGAAGCATGATGGTTCTCCCATTTCTTGCTGAATGCATTCGTTAGGCGAGTCATTCGTCGCCCTTGCATTCGGATCGTCAGGTTCTTCCGCTCAACGTGCGAAGTACATATCCGGTTCGGGTCCACGTTCCCACAGCATGGCGTCTTGTACGTCCCGACAACCTCGCCGGGCGAGTAGCGATGATCGTCTTTCGTCGCGTAGTCCTTCACCAGCGTAGCGAACGCCACACCGTTTAGTTCGCCGGGAATCGCTATTTGGTACGGTCGAAAGCCATCGGTCGTAATTTGGAAATCGCCAGTCGTTGCCTTGCGAAGCTTGAAAGCGAACTCGCAGCAGTTCTCGGTATCGCGCCGCCCGAGGTGCCACGCGAGCATCATCTTCGTGTGCCGTTCAATCGCGGTGAAGCAGTAGGCATCACCGATGCCGCTCTGCTCTTCATACTTCTTGGTTCGCGTCTTTTCCTTGCAGAACACATAGCTCCAAATCTCATCGGCCTGAACGTCGCGAACGGGCAACTCATGGATTTGATCCGCGAGAAGTGCTTCGCATCGCTCGCCCATGAGTGCCAGTAGGTCAAGGATCGTCGTGCGGTTCACCTTCGTTATACGCATCGTGGCGCGAACGCTTGATCCCTCAACCAACTGCTGAAGCACCTGGATCGCCTTGTCGGTATCGAGCCGCATCGACCCGAGCAGACCCGCCGGGCGTTCGGAGAACGTCTTGCGGCACGTCACGCACTGAAAGCGTTGGTTGCCGTCGCGATCCTTGCCGAACTTGCGACCATTGGTTTTGCAGACTGGGCATTGCATGGCGGACACTCCGAAACGACATCAACACACTAGTAATATATTATGCGTGACTGAATCAGTAAGCAAGGTCGGTAAGCAAGCATATCGAAAATAAACGATTGACATGCTTGCTTGATTGGTTAGGATACTTACTGACCAAGCAAGCATCAACCCCTACGTTAAGAAAGGCGACAAGATGAGTGAGAAGGCAACCAGCCATGAAAACGCGGCCTCGGCTCCAGAGGCACCGACGGCTTCGGAGATCGCCGCCAAGGGTGGCGAAGCCAGGGCGAAGAAGTTGAGCAAGAAGGAGAAGTCGGAGATCGGCAAGAAGGGGGCCATGGCGCGGTGGTCGAAAACGAAGCCGCCTGACCAGTCGCCAGAAGTGGAACTCCCGGTTGCCAAGCACCGGGGCTATCTCAACCTTCTCGCACTGGATGTTCCGTGCTACGTCCTTTCCGACGGCAAGCGGGTTATCGGCCGCACGTCATTCACGGAGATGCTGAGCGGAATTAAGGGCGGCGGTGCCCTCGAACATTATCTGCGGGCAAACTCACTTAAGCCCTTCATCGATCTAGAGTTAGTACTCGAACAACTCGTTGGCTTTCGGCTCCCGGAAGTCGAGGGGCTAGAGACGCGGGTGATGGGGCTGACGGCTGACGTGGTAATCGACATTTGCCGTGGTCTTGTGGCTGCGCTGGATGCGTCCAATCGACAGGATTCGGAGCACACGCTCACCAACCGCCAGCGGGAGATCGCTTCGCGGGCCGGGATGTTCGTCGCGGCATGTGCGAAGACCGGCCTCGATGCACTGATCGATGAAGCCACTGGTTATCAATACGAGCGTGCCGAGGATGCACTCCAAGTCAAACTCCGCGCCTACCTCGAAGAAGAGATGCGGCCGTGGGAGCCGACGTTCCCTGATGAATTGTGGGTGCAATTCGGTCGGTTGACCAACTGGAAGGGTGCCGTGTCCAAGCGACCGAAGTACTGGGGGAAGCTCGTCATGGAACTGGTGTACGGATACCTGGACACGGACGTGGCGCAGTGGCTGAAGGAAAACGCCCCGGCCCCGCGACACGGCCAGAACTACCACCAGTGGCTGAGTAGCCAGTTCGGGCTAAAAAAACTGGTTGAACACATCTGGAAGCTCGTCGGGGTGGCTTCGACATGCGACACCATGATCCAGTTGCGGCGGCGGATGGCCGAGATTCATGGGCGGGTTCCTATTCAACTGACACTCTTCGTTGACCCGGCCTGACGCGGGCTCTTCCCCCATCTCGCCAGCGCCGCCTTCTTGGCGCTGGCGCTTCTCTGCTTCTTTGTCATGCTTTTCGCTCTCGCCTTCCCACCGATAAGCCCACCCTTGCGGCCCAGCGCCACGGCAGCCGGGTCTTTCCCGTCCGGGATCGGTTCCGGCTTCGGCTTCGGCACGATAGTCTCGCCCGTCGCGGCCTCAAGGATCGCGATGGCGAAGTGATTCGGGTCGGGAAGTCGTGGCTTGCGTGAGCGGTTTGGCATATGATGCAGCTTAGCCAAGTTTGGGACGCGAAGCAAGTGAGGGGATCATGGGCGAGCCAAAGCCGAGTAAGACGCGCCGCCTTACCCCTGCGCTTTGGGCTGTATTGGGCGTGATCGTCGGCCTCGCGTTCGGAGGGTTCGGAACTGTGGTTCAATCGAGTCACAATGTAAACTCGGGGCGGTCGTCAGTGAAAACACTGTTCTACGGCGTCACCGTCCACGAGCGCGACCCCGGTCCAGAAGCGATGGACAAGGAAGTTCAGATGTTTGGCATTGGCCTGCCGATCCTGTTCGCTCTTGCGGGCGGCGCGACAGCATTCGTTGCCGTCGTCGCGATCAATCGGCGAAGGGCCGATCAACACTGAGCTAGATCACCATGGCTGAAAGCCGTTGCCACGAGGGTGGAGAAACTGCCCAGCTTACCGCCTATCGCCCCGATTCTGTCTCAACTTCCGTCTCT
>JAYTGQ010000362.1:0-5874 GCA_043733345.1 Schlesneria sp. | reverse complement strand
TAGTAGGCACATTCCATGTGCCGTTCACCGAATTCCTCGGCGAATCACGGTCTCGCGGACGGCACACGGAGTGTGCCTGCTACTTTTGTCGGACACGTTGGGAAAGAACTTCACGCCGAGAAACACCTCACGGCGGGGCGGGCATGATACGTGGGAAGTCCCAAAAGCGTGAGCGCGCCGGGAACGATTCTTTCCCTGGCATTGAGGCCGCCATTGGGCTGACGCCGCCCCGCTCCGAAATGCCGAGGAGGGCTTACCAGCCTGTTGAAAATAGAAGCCTGAAGCGCGAGCGAAGGATTTCTGAGCCTAATTCGTCCGCATTTGCGACATCCTTCGCTCGCGTTTCAGGCTTCTATTCCTTGTTTCAACAGGCTGTTACGCCCCAGAGTCACGCTCACGTTTTCACCAGCGACTCCAACAGCGCGGCGACTCGCTCAAACACCGGCATCGGGATGGCGTGACCGCCGCGAAACGGAATGAACTCGACGTTCGCTCCCGCCTCAGTGAGCATGTCCCGCAGCCACTCGGCTGCTGTGAACGGCAAGATCGGATCGGTCGTGCCGTGACTTTGCAACACGGACAACCCCGCGCGACGCGACACCCGTTCACGCCAGACGGTTTCGTTGAGCAGTGTTCCTGACAGCACGATTAGCCCCGCCGGATTCTCACTCAGATGCAGCGTGACTTCGGTCGCCAGCATCGCGCCTTGTGAGAAGCCTCCCAGCACGAACCGCGACAACGGTACGCCGCTCCGCTCGCTCCATTCGGCGATCAGTGCCAGCAGCCGTTCGCGCGCGAAGTCGAGTCCCTCGGGATGCTCGGTTCGCAGGTCACGGAACTCACCGGTCGTCATCGCCCGTTGCAGCTTCGCCATGTCGAGGTGCCACCACGCCCGCCCACCCGGCATCCCGGACTCACTCAGGTCCAGCGGCGCGGCGGGAAACAGAAACTGCACGCGCTCGGCCAACGCGGGGGAGTGATCGAGCAACTCGGGGCCGAAGGGAACCAGATCGGTTCCCGACGCTCCAAAGCCGTGACACAGCACCACGATCATCTGCGGCGATGCCCCAATCGGCAGCGCGTCCACCACGCAACAGTCCAACCCACCAATCTCCAATGACTGCACATTCATCAGGCCAACACCTTTCAATTCATCCCTCAGACACACAGGCACCGTGACTTCCAGACGCATGGCGAAGCCGCAAGACAGAATGATGTAGAACAAAACAGACAAACAGAATCATCAAAGCGAAAGCCGAGTAGCTCATGCTGCGGTCGTCACACGCAAGGATCGCAACCGCACGTCGCGACTCTCCTCATCATTTTGTGTGACATGATTCTGTCTTTGTGTCGATCCGAGTGCCTCTTCCCTCGCTCCGCCACGTCCTTGGAAACGAACGCATTCGAGGCCGACGCCGTCCCGCTCGCCTTGATACTCAGGAGCGTCAATCTTGGAGGGAACCGCCCTATTTGCAAAACGACGCGCGAATTCTGACAATCCGCCGCCTCAATGTCTGCCTCGTGAACCGTTCCCCAAGGAGCTGCTGATGCGTTGCTGGAAGTGTTCTGTTTGTTTGGTGTTGTCTGGCGTGCTGGTCGCGTCGTCTTTGATCTCTGCCCGCAGTCACGCGGCGGACGTAAAAGACCTCATCGCACCTGATGCCGAGGTCAAGAAAGTAGTCGGTGACTGTAAGTTCACCGAAGGTCCAGCCTTCTCGCCGAAGGGATTTCTGCTGTTCAGTGACATCCCCAACTCGCGCATCGTCAAGGTGGAGACCGATGGCACTGCGAGCGACTTCCTCAAACCTTCGGGCGGCGCGAACGGTCTCGCGTTTGATGCGGCCGGGAATTTGTATGCCTGTCAGGGTGGCACACGCCGCGTTGTGAAGATCAACCCGGCGGATGGCAAGGTTGATTCGCTGTGCGACAGTTACGAGGGCAAGCCGCTCAACAGCCCGAATGATCTGGCTCTCGACGGTCACGGCGGGCTGTACTTCACGGATCCTCGTTACGGAGGCGACACAAAGATCGACCAGTCGTGCATGGGCGTCTATTACATTGACGCGGCCGGCAAAACGACGCGCGTGATTGATGACCGAGCGCGGCCCAACGGAATCCTCGTGACCGCAGACGGCAAGACGTTGCTGGTCGCGGAACCCAACAAACGCGAGTTGTGGAGTTATGAGATCACCGGGCCGGGCAAGCTCGGCTCCGGCAAGATCATCTTCACCGGCGACATGACTTTGGACGGAGGCGGTCCCGACGGGATGTGCCTCGACGCGGCGGGCCGCATCTACGCGACCTACAAGAGCGTCGTCGTCCTTTCACCCACCGGCGAGTTGATCGGTCGCATCCCCGTTCCCGAACAACCCGCCAACTGCAAGTTCGGCGGTCCTGACAACAAGACGCTCTTCATCACGGCGCGCACGAGTTTGTATTCGCTCGAAATGTCTGTGGCCGGAGCCGCCCTGGTCGCATCAGGCCCGAAGCCCGCGCCACAGGTTAGCCAATCATCCGACAAAACCACTCGCGACGTGATCGGGGCGAATGTCCGAACGCCGTTCATGAAGCGCGCCTCCAGCGAACGCGGGGCGTACCGTGGGCCAGCTCGCCGCACGCAGGACAAGCAGGAAGAAGTGCAGGGCAAGCCAGACGAAGCGGCCGCGATGGAGATGAAGATTGGCGAGATCACACTCAACGTTCCCGCCTCATGGAAACAGCAGGAGCCATCGAACAAGCTCCGTCTCGCTCAGTTCAAGATCCCTGCCGCTGAGGAAGATGAGCATCCGACTGAGTTGGTGATCTCCTCGTTCCCCGGCGGTGGCGGTGGTGTTGATGCGAATCTCAAGCGATGGATTAGCCAGTTCAGTTCGGAAGGTCGCAAGGTGAAGATCACGACGGGGGAATGCCCGCAAGGCGCTTACCACTTCAGCGACGTGAAAGGGACGTTCGAGTACACCGCTGGCGGCCCGTTCGCGGGTGGCAAGAAGGAACTGCGAGCCAAGCATCAGTCGCTGAGCATCGTGTTGCTGACGAAGGACAAAGAGGTCTACTTTCTCCGCCTGACCGGCACTGAAAAAGCGGTGACCGCTGCGGAGAAGTCCTTCCGAGCCTCCTTCGGTGCCGACGCCAGCAAAGAGAAAGACTACGAGATCTGATGTGAGCCGCCAGATTGTAGGCCGGACCTCTTGGTCCGGCCGGACCAAGGGTCCGGCCTACGAAACAGGAGTTCGCCGACAAAGAAAACGGCGGCGGTAGGACGAAGACGTAGCAGCCTGTTGAAAAACCGTAGGATGGACGCCTCGTCCGTCCGTTTCCAATTGTTTTTCGCTCGGACGAGGCGTCCAAGCTACGTTTTTCAACAGGCTGGTAGACCATGACATCCACGGCCCGGCGGGCCTGCTAGCAACTGGTTAAAAAAGCCGTAGTACGGGCGGCTCGCCTGTGCTTTTCAACGGAAACGTAGGGCAGGCGAGCCGCCTGCCCTACGTTTTTAAACAGGCCGCTAGCCGAGTTGCGTCCGTAAGGGGAGCGACGATGACGCACGCGTGTCTTGGGCTTTGTTTCACTCTACTGGTGACATCGTTGGCGTTCGCGCAGGACGATGAGGGCGAGTTGCCGTCCGGTTTGCTGGCTGAGTATTCGACGAAGGGCCACTCTCCCCGCACGGCCGGGGCGAGGGGACCAGAGAAGACAAGACGAAGAAAACCTCCATGCAACTGACTCAAGCTGGTTATCGTACGTGGGACGGGAAGCGGCGGTCTCCGTGGTGGGGGTGTTGGTCGCTGGTGCGCGTGGGGTTGATGCTCATCGTGCGGCGGTGGGTGTTTTGGATTTTGCTGGGCCTCGGCCTGTTGAACTTTCTCTTCCACTTCGCCTTCATCTATTTGAAGGCCACGATCGTCGTGCAGAACGCCAACATGGCGCGGTTCCTCGACAACTATAAAGTCACCGGCTCCGGGCAGGCGTATGCCGATTTCATGTTCGCCCAGGCGACGATCTGCGCGTTGCTGCTCGCGTTCGCGGGATCGACTCTGATCGGCAGCGACTACCGGCAGGGCGGCATGGTCTTCTATCTGTCACGCGGGATTGGCAAGTGGCACTACATCGTCGGCAAGCTGCTGACGATCGCGGCTGTCGTGACGATCGTGACCACGGTTCCCGCTCTGATCCTGTTCATTGAGTACGGAACGCTCAGCAGTTCATTCGCGTACTTCACCGACAACCCGCGCGTGCTGTGCGGGATCCTCGGTTACGGCGCGGTGCTGGCCGTCGTGCAGAGCCTGCTGATTTTCGCCATTGCCGCGTGGGTGCCGCGCACGGTCTCGCTGGTCATGACTTGGCTGGGTCTGTTCATCCTGTTAAAGGGCTTGGCCGACGCCATGCGCGCCATTGATGACAATCGTTATTGGCTGCTGCTCGGAATCTGGGACGACATGCACCGCATCGGCCGCTGGTGTTTCGGGTCACTCGACGAGAGCAAGATTCCGTCAGCGGGCTGGTGCTTGGCGGTGTTGGCCGCGATCTGTGTGGCTTCGCTGGCGCTGATCGTGCGCCGCGTGAAGGCGGTCGAGGTCGTATCGTGAGCGACTCGCGAAAGTCGAATACAGGAGATGGCATCGTGCGATTGATTCATGCTGGCCAGGGGCTGTTTATGATAGGTGCCGTCGGGTTCAGTACATTTGTTGTGTGTTCGTTGGCGCAAAGCGACGAGCCGCCTCGTCGCGTCGAGCCTGTTCAACCCGCGAACGCGACGAACATGTTTCTCGACGTGTTGCGGCTGACGCAGCATGTCGGTTTGGTCGAGGCAGCCTCACCACAGCACGATGCGCGAACGAAGGCGATCATCGGGAAGGGACTTGGCAGCGAGGGGGTGCTGCGAAAAGACGCCGCAGTCGAGCTGATGGATGCGAACGCGTTTGCTCGGTTGGCAGGTGTCGATGATCGATTGGATGCCGCCGAAGTTCGGCGGGCGTTGGCCGCGCAAGTTCCTGCGAGTCGAACTCGACTGAATCCCAAACTGGTCGAGCATCTCAGCCTGCTCGCGACCGGCTACGACATGCTCGACGCATCACATGCGACGGCGGGACGCAAGCTGGCCGACTGGATCGTGGAGAATTACCGGCCCGACCAACCGCTGGCGATGACCTGTGTTTGCACGGGCAACTCGCGACGGAGCATTCTGGCGGCGACGATGGTCAGCGTGTCGGCTGCGTACTACGGGCTGCCCGAGATTCGCGGCTACAGCGGCGGGACCAAGCCCAGTGCCTTCAACGAACGGACGGTCAAGACGCTGCGTGAGATCGGCCTCGAGATCACCTCGCTCGGTGAGGAAGCGGCTCGCGGTGAAGCAGCCACGGCGAATCTCAAGCACCGCATTCGGTGGGGCCTCAACCCCAATGACGCGGCGATGGAGTCGATCGAGTTCTCGAAGAAGTACGACGACGCGGCCAATCCGCAGTCGGGCTTCGCGGCGTTGCTCGTGTGCAGCGACGCCGAGGAAGCCTGTCCGATGATCAAAGGGGCTACGGTTCGGATTGCGACGCCGTTCCTCGATCCGAAGACTTATGACGGCACCACTATTGAGGCTCATAAGTACGCTGAACGTCGCGATGACATCGGGCGGTTGATGATGTCAGTCATGATGGAAGCCCGGCTGCGGCTGATCGCGGCGGGGAAGTTTGCTGCGGCGAAGTCGTGAGCGATCAGGGCGCGATTCAGTGGATAAACCAAAACATGTCGCGAACATCGTCATCGCAAACCTGTCCCATGCTGCCTTCGATACCGCGCGCGGTTCGTGATGAGACATCCGAGCGGGGCGGCGTAAGCCCCCCGGTTCTTTCAAAGAGGGCTTACGCCCAAGAACCGGGGGGC
>JAYTGQ010000361.1:0-2035 GCA_043733345.1 Schlesneria sp. | reverse complement strand
GGGCGAGGCTCCTGCCGAGCCGCGAGAAACAAGCGACTTTCCTCACGCACATGGCTCGGCGGGAGCCTCGCCCTCCCTTTTTCAACAGGCTGCTAAGTTAGCCCAGGGCCAGCGACCAACGGGAGCGCCGCCCTGGGTCGAGACCATGACCGAAAACAAAGCCCTGAAGGGGCGGCCCTCTGCCGTTCCGATGAGTAGTGCCGCCCCTTCAGGGCTTTGTTTTCCATTCAAATCACCAGCCCAGGGCGTTGCCCTAGGCTGGCATCACATCGCCCCTTTGGGGCTGAAATCTCCAAAAACGCAACTTCAAAACTTGCGCGTCGGGCTAGTTTTGAAATGCGATCTAGCAACCAGCGGCTCTGATGCTGTTCCGCTTCGAGGCCTTTATCCACCGATCGAGTACATGGGGCGAGTCGGTTGGATGAAGCGAGCGGTGTTGATTTCGTGGCCTTCCTTCTTGGTCGCGACACTCGAACGAATCGCGGACGCGATCTGGTCGTCGGTTCCCTCGCCACGCAGCAAGCTCCGCACATCGGTCTCATCCAGGCTGAAGAGGCAGTTGCGCAGCTTGCCATCCGCCGTGATGCGAATGCGGTTGCAGCTCATGCAAAACGGCTGACTGATCGACGCGATGAAACCGATATGGCCCACACCGTCTTCAAACACAAAGTCACTGGCTGGCCCGCCGTGTCCGCTGCCGGGGACGGCGGGTTCGTGCGGAGGCTGCGGCTGACCTTTAGGGAGTTGCTCGCGCGCTGTTCGGTCGTGAATGGCCGTCGGGACGAGTGGCATGATTTCAGCCGAAAGCTTCTCGATGATCTCGTGCGCGAACAGCACCTTACCCCGTTCCCACGCGTTGTCGGCGTCGAGGGGCATGTACTCGATGAAGCGGACTTCGACACCGGTCTCCCGCGCGAAGTGACCGAACGGCACGACTTCATCGTCAGTCATACCTCGCACCGAGACCGCGTTGATCTTCACGGGGTCGAAGCCGACGCGCTGTGCCGCTTTGATCCCTTCGATGACTTTTTCAAATCCCTCGCGCCGCGTGAATAGCTTGAACTTCTCGGGAGTGAGGGCGTCGAGGCTGACATTGATCCGCCGCAGTCCGGCCGAGTACAGCGCTTCGGCCTGTTCCGCGAGGAAGATGCCGTTCGTCGTCAGGCCGACATCTTTGATCCCCGGAATCGCAGCCAGCTTCGCGACGAGCGTGTGCAGCTCGCGACGGACCAGAGGTTCGCCACCGGTCAGCCGCAGTTTGTCGATTCCCAAGGGCACGGCGACGCGGACAAAGCGTTCGATTTCTTCAAAGGTCAGCAGTTCAGTCTTGTCCATGAACTGCACGTCTTCAGCAGGCATGCAGTAAAAGCAGCGAATGTTGCAGCGATCAGTCACGCTGATCCGCAGGTTGTTGTGCAGTCGGCCGAACGAGTCGATCAGCGGTAGCAGGGATGCACTCACTTCGTCTCCCCTCCCGGATGAACCCACTCGGTGGAACCGTCCGCCCAGTTCTCTTTCTTCCAAATCGGGACCGTCACTTTCAGTTCGTCGATCAGAAACTGCCCTGCCTCGAACGCCTGCTGGCGGTGAGGACAGCTCACGGCAACAGCCACGCTGATGTCACCCAGTTCGAGGTGCCCAAGTCGGTGAACGATTGCCAGTCGATCGACCGGCCAGCGCGAACGGGCGGCTGTTTCGAGTTCCCTCAATTTTGCTTCGGCCATCGCCGGGTAGCCTTCGTAGTCGAGGGCCACGGTCTGACGCCCGGCGGTCAATTCGCGAACCGTGCCAAGAAACAATACGACGGCCCCCGACTGCGGTGAACGAACCGCTTCGGTCAGTGCGTGGTAGTCGATCAGTTGGTGAGTCAGTTCGATCATGGTTACTTATGGTCAGGAGGAATGCTGATCGCAGCAACCCGCAGCGTGAGTTTTGAAGTTGCGCAGTTGCGCTTCAAAGTAGCTGAATTCGCAAGAATTCAGCCTTTTCGGCACCTGCGAAGCCCCTGAGTTCTTGCGAACTCAGCTACAAAACG
>JAYTGQ010000360.1:0-5878 GCA_043733345.1 Schlesneria sp. | reverse complement strand
TCCTGCCGAGCCGCGAGAAACAAGCGACTTTCCTCACGCACACGGCTCGGCGGGAGCCTCGCCCTCCCTTTTTCAACAGGCTGCTAGCACGGATGGCAAAGCCGGGGCACGGATGAAGAGAGGCACAAAACAAACTCGTTTGGAAAGGCGATGAGTCAGGAGTTGTGTAGAGACCAAGGACGCGAGGTCGGTGGAGACGAAAACATCTCAGTAGAAGTAGGCCGAACGCCCGACCCCAACTCAAGCCCCACTCACGACTGCTTCAGCCCGTACTGGTCGAGCCACGCGCGGAACTTGTCGAGCGTCATGAATTCGACCTTCGGGCCGAACAGTTCGCGCTTCAGCGAAGACTTGTCGTCGGGGACGATCACCTTGAGTCCGGTGTCGAACAGGTCGCCGTTCGGTTGATCGAGCGTTGGCAGCATCTCGGAGACGACATCTTTCTTGTCAGTCGCCAACGCCAGCATCAGTCGCACGCCTTGATGGCCCATCGCGTAGGGGTTCTGCACGACCATCGCATCGACTTGATGCTCCGCCATGGCGAGGATCGTGTTCGGCTCGGCATCGAACACGACGATGCTGAAGTCGTCGCGACGCTTCAACTCGCCGACAACCACGTCCACGATCGCGGGGGCGTTGTACGACCAAATGCCGACCAGCGTGTTGACCTTCGGGTGGTTGCGGATCGCGTTGCGAACGTTCTCGCGGGCACGGTCGAGCTGTACGTCATCGGCCATCACGTCGGTCTTGGTGAACTTCTCACCGGCTCCCTCGGAGAAGCCGCCGATCCGTTCGATGGCGTTCTGAGCTTCCGTCAATCCGACAAACGCGACGAACTCACCGCCATCGGGTCGCACGCCGAGGGCACACTGTCCGAGAACATGGCCGCCGACAACATTGTCGGTCCCGACGAACGCCGTCCGCGCATCGCGATACTTGTCGCGATCAACATCCGAGTCGATCGTCAAAATCTTGACGCCCTTCTTTTGCAGCGACCGCAGTTCATCGGCGATCGCGGCGTTGTCGGCCTTCGTCACCGAGATACCGATCGCCGCGACATCACCCTGGCTACCGTATTGCTTGAGCTTGTCGATCTGACCGGCGGGCGTGCCGTCGTTCGTTTCCATGACCGCTGTGAACCCGGCCTCGGCCAGTTTGAATTCTTTCTCAGCATCTTGCAGCCCGGCGCGACAAGCATCCCAGAACGGCGAGTTCCCGTTCGTGAGGAGAATGATTCGCTTCTTGCCGCCCGCCGCACTGGGTTGAGCCACCGCTCCTGCCTGTGTTTGCCCACTGCTGTGTCCGCCGGCGGGACCACCGGACGGAGCGGCCTTGGGGACCGAGGCATCGCAGCCGACGAAGCAACTCGCCATCACGGCGACACACCAACCAACGGACCATGGACGCAGGCGAGACAACATGGAGAGACCTCACGGTGAAAGAAGTGAAGAGTGACTGTCGCGACGAGAGAGACGCTCGTGGAGACCACTCAAGGGGGCGGCACGATAACCGACGTGATGTCGGTTTGTAATCGGCGCGACGACGTTTTCAGGAAAGCTGTGCGCGACATCATGGCGATCAGCGGCTTCGACTGGCCTGTGGCTTAACGCGGTCGAGCCGCTACCTCTGAAACCAGTGCAAAGTGAGAAGGGATCCTTGCAAAGTGTCTCCAGACGAAGTTCTTCTCAGATTTTGTACTTTGCACTGATCACTTCTCACTTTGCACTCCGCCAAAACTTCTTCGCACGATGCACAGAAGTTACTGACAAAGAATCTATTACTTCGCGGGTTTCACTGGCTTGGGGTCACAGTGTTGCAGGGCGATCAGGACGTAAGCCGTCGCGAGGTCCGGGTTCCCCTCGTACCAGCGGTCGTTCTTGTTGAGCCACGCGCCGTTTTCCTGTTGGATTGAGAAGAGGTGTTCGGCGAGTTCCTTGCGCCAGTCGTGCAGCTTCCCGTCGGCATCCTGCACTAGGTCGAGTTCCATCGTGGTGAACGCCTTCGCAAACATCTGGTAGTAGTAGAAGACTCCTTGCTGGCCGAGGCCCGGATTCTCGGTCACGGAGTAGAACTTCGTGATCCACTCGACGGCCGCTTTCACGCGCTGGTCCTCCGGCTTCAGTCCCGCATAGATCATGCTCTTCAGGCCCGCGTAGGTCATGCTGCCGTACGACCGCAGACCGCCGTTGGCGGTGTTACCGGCCTGCGAATTCCCGCCTGCGGCTGGCGTGTAATAGAAGCCACCGTCATTCACCTTTGAAGCGTGGGCCGTCGTGTTGTGTTCGGACTCCAAGTTTTGGCAGCGTGACAAAAAAATCAGAGCGTTCTGCACGGCAGGGTCGTCCGACTTGGCTCCCGCCGCTTTCAGAGCATCCAAAAAGAAGACCGTGTTCGACAGATCGGGCCGGTCACCCGTGCGACCATAGCCCGCGCCGCCGTATTTGGGATCGGACTTGTCGGTCGATTCGCTGTCGTCCCATTGGAGCTTGCGCAGGAAGGCGTCGGCCTGTTTGATCGTGTCGGTGTACTTGCCGTCCTTGTTCGCGGCGTGGAAGGCGAGCAGACAGATCGAAGTCTCGTAGTTGCTGTGATGGCTCTTCGGGAAGTAGATGCCGCCATCGGGTTGAGCAAACGTGGCCAGATGCTTGAGAGCCTTCTCGATGGCAGGGTCCGTCACGGGCACGCCACTCACCAACAGCGAGTACGTGATGAGGCCCGAGATGCCGGGAGCTTCGGGCGAGGTCCAGTGGCCACCTTCCGCCTGACTCGTCTTCAGGAAGTTGGTTGCCCGCTGACGGGACTTCGCCAACTCGTCCGCTTTGGGCCCGACGGTCTGAGCCACCAGATCGGTTCCGCCGCACAAAACCGTTGCCACGAGAACACACTTACCGAACCACAAAGCTGTGCGAGTCATGATGCACCTTGAATATTTGAGTCCAGAAACCGGCGAAACATGAGAACCATTCGCCGCGAGACACCATACGTTTCCGCAACGCGATTGGGAATCGAATGCCCTCGCCAGAAAATGTGCGGCGGGCGAGACGCTCGTCCTCGCTGACGCTGCGGGTTGGTGTCGCTTTCGACATGATTTTCCTCGGCATAACGGCAGTTCTCGCCTGAGAACGAGCCGAGAGGCGACTGTTCGCTGCGGAGTGGGCTGTCGGACGGTAGATTCTCTGCGGGCGATCTTGTTCCCGTTTTGTTCAGCCACTATCACCCCGCGACTCCCGTTGACTCATGTCATTTTTCACTCAATTTGAAGGTGCTCCGGTGGGGCGCGTCGGTCGAGCGGCCTTGGTCGCTTGGTCGGTGTTTCTTCTGGCCGGGTTCGCGATGGCTCGGTCTCTCGAACCGGATCCGCGCGGATTTGGAACGCATCGTCAGTTGGGTCTGCCCGAATGCACGTTTCGTCTGATCTTCTCGAAACCCTGTCCGGGTTGCGGGATGACGACTTCCTTTTCCAATTTTGCACGAGGCCATTTCGTGGCGGCGGCTCGCGCCAATCCGGCGGGGCTGCTGTTGGCGGTGGTGTCCGCGTTGATGATTCCGTGGTGCTTGTTCAGCGCGGTGCAGGGCCGCCTCTGGTGTGTTGATGAGCCGTTGTCATTTTTTGCTTATTTGGTGATCGCACTCGGCGCGGTTTCGACTTTGCTGTGGGCGTGGAAGCTGTTGTGGGGCGGGTGATCGAAGCGGGATTGCGGCGACAAATCACTAACCCGAAGCGTGAGCGAGGACGCTCTTCACGCGACTCCCTGCGCGACCTGTCTGCAAGACGCTCCTCACTCACGCTTCGGGTTGGTGTTGTTCACGCTGCAAGACGTTCCTCGCTCACGCTTCGGGTTGGTGTGGATGAGAGCCGAGTCGGAGACTCGACCATTTTGTTTTACTGACCGTTGGGCGAAGGATCGCCATCATGCCACAGACAATTTTTCATCGGACACGTTTCGTGCCTTCGCGTCGCTTGTGGCTAAAAGCGGCTGGCGGAGTGCTGTGCGGGGCGCTCGCCTGTTCACTTCCTGGCTGCTCGCTGGGGGTGATGTTCGGCAAGATGCTGAAGGGTGATCCGATGGTCCCGGCGGAGTTCCGGGCGATGACGCGCGAGGACCTCGCCAAGGGAAAGCTCACGGTCCTCGTCATCTGCACGACACCGGACTCGGTGGAGTCGGACTTGGCCACGTTGAAGTTTGACATGATCGACGGCGTGACGCGCCGGATGAAATACAACGGCGTGAAAGTCATCAATCCAGACCTCGTCGCCAAATGGTTGGATGAACATGGCACCGTCGGTTCGGACCTGTCTGAGTTGGCTCAGGACTTTGAGGCCGACTACATCGTGCATCTCGACGTGCAGGAGTTTGGGTTTCGCGAGCCGAACAGCCCGAAGCTGACGCGCGGCCACTCGTCCGGTTTCGTGCGCGTCTCGAAGGTGGAAGAGGCCGGTTCGCAGCGCTTTGCTCATGCCGTCTATTCCAACGAATTCACTTCGACCTACCCGGCACATCAACCGATTTCCGAGCAGACGAAGACCTCGCTGACGTTCCAGAAAGATTACGTGGATCGCGTCTGCGATCAGTTGGCTCAGAAGTTTTACGACCACCGTCCGGGGACCGATTTCTGACGGGTGGCATTCAGCGCCGTTAAGAAGCTTGGTGTTTGGAAGTGGGTGTGAATGAGTCCAGTTTGGGAGGAGATTGCAAATTGCAAATTGAAGAACCACCAAGGCACCCGACACGAGTTCTTCGTCCTCCAATTATCAATTTGCATTTACCAATTACCAATTTGCAATGGCCTTCTTTCGGTGGGTCTCGTCGGCACTGAGGCAGTGCCTCGCTAACCCTCTCCCCGCAAAGCCGGGGCAAGGGGACCAGTGAAGACCGCCACGCAACCCACCGCTCTCTGCTTTGAAATCATTCACGCCGCACGACGAATTACAAAAGGTTCTGCCATGAGAATCGGATCGACCATGAAAAGTTTCGCGCGGTGTTGGAGTTCGCTGGTCGCAGCATTGCTCGTATGCAGCATGCTCAGCGGCTGTAGCTACGTCTTGCTGCTCGGCTATCTGATTGGCGGCCCGCCGTCGGTGGAGCCGGAGTTCGACGCGCAGACGAAGGAGTCGATGACCGACAAGGAAGTGACCGTCGCCGTGGTCTGCTTCGCTCCGAATGAAGTGCTGTACGGCTTTGAGAACGTCCATCACGAACTCGCCAAGTACGTCACGTTTCGGCTGCAAGAACACAAGATCAAAGCCGTGCCGCCCGACTACGTGAAGGGCTGGCTGGAAGAGAACAAGGACTGGGACAAGCCCGAAGAGATCGGCGCGTACTTCAAAGCGACCTACGTCGTCTACATCGATCTCAACGAGTTCTCGCTCTACGAAGAGGGGAGCGCCAGCCTCTACCGTGGTCAGGCCGAGGCGATCGTCAGCGTCTGGAAGATGGACGACGACGGCGAGGCCGAGAAGATTTTCTCGGCGGAAAAGATTTCCAAGTACCCGGCTCAGCAACCGATCAGCACCTCGGAAGAGACGTTCACCAACTTCAAGGCACGCTATCTATCGCGACTTAGCGACCAGATCGGCCGGTTCTTTTACGAGTACTACATCTCGGATGAGATCGCCGGCGACAGTTGAGTAGAGCGTGGTTCACGGAGTTAAGGAACGGGGCCGCAATAACGTCTCGATCAGCCGCAGGGCGCTAGTACCACGACCGAGAATTGATCGTCCATAAAAACCGAGTTTGTGTCATGACTGACGTTTCCGACAGAAGTGGTGAGCCGGGCGTGCCTGACCACCCGAGGCTCGACTGCTTGAAATGCCCGAGCCTGTGCTGCCGCATGGCGGGGTACGTGCATGTCAGCCGGGAGGATATCCGCCGGCTGG
>JAYTGQ010000359.1:0-14892 GCA_043733345.1 Schlesneria sp. | reverse complement strand
TGTCCAAATGGCCCAAGAAACGAGCCAAACACAAGTCTCCGCCACGCCTCGCCAAACGCTTTACAGACACCATCGTTATGGCTAATTGAACGGTATTGGGGTTAGCCCCAACGCCAACGGCGTGGGAGCGGACGCGGGCGAACCCTTGATCGCACGCACGCCGTTGGCCTCGCCCACGCCGCAGACTTTGGAACCAGTTCTCGTCCCCTTCAACCTGTGACCGATGTCCCCGAACGACTGTGCCCCTTGTCCCCGGTCTAAAGAGCTTCAAGCTGGGCCACCCTGCGATCACTGCGTGGGCATCATCAGGCCGTTCTCACAGGATCGTGTTCCCTCTGACTGGCGCTGGTGACGATGCCGGGAAAATGAGTGTTCAATCGGCGGGCGAGTTCTTCCATCGCAGGCCGCTCGGTGGCGTAGTGGCCCGGCAAGAGGAGTGCCATGCCGAGGTCTCGCGCTTCGAGGGCGGCGTGAAAGCGCGCCTCACCCGTCAACAACGCTTGGCAACTTGCGCGATGCGCATCGCGCAGGAACTCAGCCGCCGCGCCGCAGGCAATGCCGAGTTTCTCGATCAGGAGCGAAGAGTCTCCCACGAACTGCATGTTCGGTTGATGCAGCCGCCCGCCGATGAGGCGATTCAATTCCATCAGCGTCATGGGCTGAGGAAGCCACCCGGATCGACCGGATCCAGAATTGCTAGGAACCCCACGTAGCGGGAG
Organism: Schlesneria sp.; assembly: GCA_043733345.1. Classification (GTDB taxonomy): domain Bacteria; phylum Planctomycetota; class Planctomycetia; order Planctomycetales; family Planctomycetaceae; genus Schlesneria. The sequence continues at coordinate 14,173 of JAYTGQ010000359.1, read as the reverse complement.
GACATCAATCGCAGGAACCTCATAGGGATGAGCATCGCGAAGCGCGGCCAATGCCGGTTCGAGTTGGCTGGCGGGACAAATCACTTCCACGCGAACCTCCTCAACTTGTTCGAATCGCCCCGCTTGGCCGACCGCCGGGTGAGAGTCATCCAACCCGAAGAACGTCCCAACGCCGCGCACGTTAAAGCTGCAATCGCGGTAGTTTCCGATTCCGCCCGCTCCCGCCTCCCAGAGCGCGCGACGCACCGCTTCGTGCTGATTTTCAGGGACGTAGGTCACAATTTTGGACAAGTCTGAAAGCGGTGCCGTCGGCTGCAGACGCAGCGGGGCGATCTCCTTCAGTTCCAGCAGTTCGGCAAGTTGCTGGTTGATACCGGTGGGGGCGTTGTCATACGCCGTGTGAGGACTGTAAACCGCAATCTCGTGCCGCAGCAGTTGCAGCAGCACCCGTCCTTCACTGGTCGAAGCATTGATCTTTTTGACCGGTTTGAACAGGACCGGATGATGCGTGACCACCAGCTTTACTCCGAGTTGAACCGCTTCCTCGGCGACATCCGGCGTCAGCGTCAGGCAGGTGAGCATGCGGTTCACGCGCGAGGATTCGTCACCGAGCAGCAACCCCACGTTGTCCCATTCCTCCGCCAACACGAGTGGCGCGAGTTCTTGCAGGAATTGGCAGACGCAGCGAACCTCAACGGAACCGGCTGCGTCCAAACCGGCGGAATCCGGGTGATGAGCCGAGGTGACAACGACAGTCATGAAGGGAACCCTCTCGAAATGGTTTCGACCTGTGCGGACGGATCTGTTCGTCAAGGTCGCCCTCGCGACACTCCCGGATATACCTCACGCGGTCAGTAGTGAGACATCTGAGCGGGGCGGCGTCAGCCCCCCGGTTCTTGGGCGTCAGCCCGCTTGGGAAGAACCGGGGGGCTGACGACCCAATGGCACTCACTTTGGCATTTTGTGAGCGGCCAGGCGCTAGCCGCCGGTTCTTTTCCAGCGAAGAAACCGGCGGCTAGCGCCTGGCCGCTCAGGATATTTTCCCAAAGTGAGTGCCATTGGGCTGACGCCGCCCCGCTCAGAAATGTCTTGCTTTGGACCGCGCGGTTAAACGATGCGACCTTGGCTGCGCGACGACGATCCTTGAGAGAAGCGGTTCAGCCCGAGGAACCCAATCGGCTGCGACGTTCGGCCGTGTTGCACCAAGTCGGCCAGAACCTCGCCCATCACCGGGGCGAACTTGAAGCCGTGGCCCGAGAAGCCGCACGCAACGGCGACGTTGGGCCAGCGCGGATGGAGATCGACAACAAAGTGTTGGTCGGGCGAGACCGTGTACAAACAGACCGAGTGCCGCGCGGGCACGGGTTCGATGCCGGTCAGATGAGCTGCGACGAACTCAGACAGTCGCTCGGTGTCGGACTCGTGCCGCGTGCGATCGACGGTCGCAGGGTCCGTCACGGCTTGTCCGCCGGAGTGTTCGGCCACTTTGATCGTGTGGCCGTCGAGACTCGGGAAGCCATAGAACGTGCCGTGCGGTTGCTCGAAGAAGTACGTGGGAGTTCCCTGCGAGACGCGGTACTCACCGCTGCGAATCGGGAACCACGCGACGAACTTTCGTAGCACGTTCAGCGGGACACCGAGATCGGCCACGCACCGGCCGGCCCACGCACCCGCCGTGATGACCAAGGACTTCGCGTGGTACTCGTTCGAGTCCGTTCGCACGACGACCGTGTTCCCGTTCGAGGTCCAGTCGCGCACGGTCTCAGTGTCGCGCAGATCGGCTCCGTGGCGGCGCGCCTCATCGACGTGAGCCTGCACGCACGCTTCGACCAACAGCGTCCCGGCGGCCGGTTCAAACTCAACCGCGTGATCGAGCGGAAAGTAAAACGCAGGCCAGCGTGCGTGAGCGGCCTCCGGACTGAGCGACTCCAATGTCAGACCGTGCAACGTCGCCGAAAGTCTGGCCCCGGTGATCGTCTCGCTGTCGGCTCGCCCCGATAAAATCAGCCCCGTCTGGTGGAAGAGCGTCTGGTTCGTCGCCCGCTCCAAGTCGCGCCAGTGGTCGTAGGTGCGAAGCAAGAGCGGCACGTAATCGGGATGCTCGAAGTACGCTTGCCGAATGATCCGCGACTCGCCGTGCGAACTGCCTCGATCATGAACGAGCGAAAATTGTTCGAGTCCCAACACCCGCGCCCCACCACGCGCGAGATGCAAGCACGCGGACGAACCCATGCCACCGACACCGAGAACCACGACATCAAACGTCTCAGCCACGACAGAACTCTCCAAAGGAGCCTGACGCACAAGCGAAGCGCGCGCGACCAAGTCGCCTGCCCCCCAGCGCATGTAACTTCTGCGGCGGTGAGATGCAATCGGGCAATGCCTCTGTGACTTCAGGCTCCGTTGCTTGACCGACTGTGCGTGGCCGTTCATCCTCCGACTCAACAAGGTCGTCTCCCTGTTGAAAGTAGGGTGGGACAAGCTCGCTTCGAGCGCCGGCCCACCATCGTGCAATCACTAGAAATCATGGTGGGCCGGCGCGGCGAAGCGCCGCTGGTCCCACCCTACAGCCAGCCCAGCTTCAAAAGGGCGATTGCCCTGCCGACTCGCTCGCTTTGCTTGCCTCGTACCTGCCGAAGTGTTCCCCTCCGTGTCAGCTCCTCAACCCGAACCCCCTCCGCCCGCTGCCTCACTCACGGAGACCGTTCGACCCGTGTCGAGTTGGCTGTTGGTTCGTCGCATGTTGGGCTTGGGCTGGCGTTATCGTGGCCGATGCTTGCTCGTGGTGACACTCAACTTCACGCTCGTCGCGCTGAACCTGTCGGGGTTGAGTCTCGCCGGACTCGGCATTGATGCGCTGCGTGAATCGTTGCAACCCGGCAGCCCGTCTCCGCACTGGCCGTTCGGCTGGCAGCCGCCTGTCGCGTGGACCGTGATGACGCGGATCGTGTTCATCGCCGGGCTGGTGCTGGCGGTGGCGATCGTGCAGGCGGCGTTCAAGTTCATCACGGCGGTGGCAGGAGCGGCGCTCAGTCAGCGGATCGTGATTCAACTGCGCACGGACGTGTACGACAAACTTCAACGGCTGAGCTTTCGGTTCTTCGACGCGCACGACAGCAGTTCGCTCATCAACCGCGTGGCAGGCGACGTGCAAGCCGTGCGCGGGTTCGTCGATGGCGTAATCCTGAAGGTACTCACGGTCAGTTTGTCGCTCGCGGTTTATCTGGCTTACATGCTGTCGGTCCACGCGACGTTGGCCTGCGCGTGCGTCGTCGCGTCGCCGCTCCTCTGTGTGGGAGCCGTCTGGTTTTCCAAGTCCGTGCGTCCGCTCTACCGGCGCAGCAGCGAACTCGGCGACAAGCTCATCCTACGGCTGTCGGAGAACGTGCAAGGGATTCAAGTCGTGAAGGGCTTCGCGCGGGAGGCCGATGAGATCGCGCGGTTCCGCACGGCGAATCTCGCGGTGAAGGACCAGAAGTACGACATCTTCTGGAAGCTCAGTCTCTACCAACCGACAATGGGCTTTCTGACGCAGATCAATCAGATGATCGTGATCGGCTACGGCGGCGTACTCGTCATTCGCGGTGAACTGCCGCTGGGCGCGGGTCTGTTCGTCTTCGCGAATCTCATTCACGAGTTCGCCAATCAAGTCGGTCAGATCATCAACATCGCCAGCAGCATTCAGAGCAGTCTGACCGGTGCCGAGCGTGTCTTCGCAGTCCTCGACGCCGACATCGAAATTGAGAGCCTTCCCAATGCGACGCGACTCCCGCAGGCGCGCGGCGCGGTGACGTTCGAGCACGTCTCGTTCGCCTTCGTGCCCGGTCAATCGGTCCTGCAAGACATCTCGCTGGAGATCGCGCCGGGCGAGTCGATCGGGATCGTGGGTGAGACCGGAGCGGGCAAGACCGCGCTGCTCAACTTGATCGCCCGGTTTTACGACGCGACTTCGGGACGAGTCCTCGTGGACGGCATCGACGTGCGCGAACTGGACCTTCACGATCTGCGTCGTAACATCGGCATCGTTTTCCAAGAGAGCTTTTTGTTCAGCAACACGGTCGCCGCCAACATCGCCTTCGGTCAGCCCGGTGCCGAATTGGAGCGAATCGAAGATGCCGCGAAGCTCGCGGCCGCGCACGAGTTCGTCACGGAATTGCCGACCGGCTACGACAGCATGATCGGCGAACATGGCTCGAACCTGTCGGGCGGACAGCGCCAACGACTGGCGATCGCCCGCGCGTTGCTGCTCGATCCGCCGATCTTGTTACTCGACGATGCAACCGCCGCCGTCGATCCCGAAACCGAGCATGAGATCCAACAGGCGATCTCGACCGCCGGACAGGGCCGCACCACGATCCTCGTCTCGAACCGCATCAGTGCCCTCCAGCGAACCGACCGCCTGTACGTCCTGCACCAAGGCCGCATCGTCGAATCGGGCAGCCACGCCGAACTGATGCAACTCGACGGCGAGTACGCGAAGCTCAGCCGCATCCAACTGTCTTCTACTGCACGCTGAGCGGTAATGAAGACCGTGCAAATGTCAACGCAAACACGCGATTACTTCTTCCAGTTCTTCTCGCTGAATGCTTCGGACTCCTCGACGAGACGTATCAATGATGATGGCGCAACATTGAGGGCTTCACACAATCGGAAAAGCACGGTGAGTGTCGGCGACGTAGCCGTCCATTGTACGAATCGTCTGTTTTGCTCTGCGCAGCGTGAAGCGTGCTGCGTTTTGGCAGTTCTCGGGGGAGACGGTTGGTAGGGTACGGGGGGCTGATCGTGGGGAGCGGGCCGACCTACGACGAGTTGGTCGTGGAAGTCGGCAGCGGGACCAGTTGTTCCAGCGGCGATTGTTCCAGCGGAGCCAGGCCGAGGGCTTTCAGGTCCTGCCGGAGCAGACCAATTCGAGGCACTTTCATCCGAACTGCGAAGAGATGCTGTACCTGCTTGCCGGTTGTGGGCGGCACAGTTTTGAAGACGACGCCGTGGAGTTACGGCCTGGTATGACAATCCATATTCCAGCGGGAGTCACTCACAACCTGACGAACACCGGAAGCGAGTTGCTGACATGTCTCATTGCCTTTAACTGGGGCCACCGCGAGACAGTGTTCTTGGAGTGAAGCAGACACCATCGCGAGATGTTTCACACTCACTTGCGAGTGGCATACACTCCCCGCGACTCACTCCGGGCCGACAATGTTCCAAGGAGACTGCCGCATGTGGATGATGATTGTTGCCGCCGCGTTGCTCGCCGATCCGCAAGTGGAACCCGCGAAAGGAACTCTCGTGGTGGTGGGCGGCGGTCCCACGACGCTTGAAATTGTCGAGAAGGCTCTCGATTTGGCGGGCGGTTCCAAAGCCAAAGTGGCGGTCATCGCCGAGGCCAATCGTGAGACTGGCCCCGCATCCTTGGCCGCTTGGAGAGGGACGAAGGCCGCCCGCGTGTCGCTGATTAACGTGCAGCAGCCCGCCCTCGCGACGAAGTTGATTCGCGAGGCCGACTTGATTTGGATGCCGGGCGGACTGCAAGGCGTCTTCATGAACGGCATTCGTGGGACGGACATTGCCGACACCATTCGCCAACGGTATCGCGACGGAGCCATTGTCGGCGGGACGAGTGCGGGAGCGGCCGTGATGTCGAAGGTCATGATCGGCGGAAGGTCGGACCTCGACAGTCTGCGTGCCGGTTCCACGCCTTACCTCATGGAGGGGCTCGCGCTCTGGCCCGAGGTGATTGTCGATCAACACTTCCTGCAAAAAGGCCGCTTCAACCGGCTGACACTCGCGGTCCTCGATCACCCGGATCTTCTTGGGATCGGCATCGACGAAGAGACGGCCGTTGTCGTTCACGGGCGGAAGTTTGAGGTGATCGGCAACAACAATGTGACGGTCCTCGACGCGAGAAAAGCGTCGCGCGAGAAGCTCGTGCAGGGGGAGCCTGCCGCCGCTCGCAACGTCAGAATTCACGTCTTGCGAGCCAAGATGAAGTTCGACTTCGACGAGTGACCGCCCGTCAGCGGGCGTCACTGTCGTCGCTCGTCTCGCGTCGCAGTTTGTAGAGCGTCGAGTCATCGCTGGCCCACGCTTCCAACTGCTTGTCGTCCAGTTGCACCACTCGGTACTCGAACTTTTCGCCCCAGATCTTCATGGCGGATCGTGCCGCGTCGAGGGGGGTTCCCGTGAGAATCTCGAACGTCAGGATCGACTCCTTCACTGACCAGCGCATGTCGAACGTCAATCGCTTGCCGTAAAGCAACCGACGGGCAAAGTCGAGTTCCAAGACCATCGTGGCCGTTCCGTCCGCGTTCAGCGTGAGAGTTCGCTGTCCGCAAAATGAGTCGCGCCATGAACCGACCAATCGCTGCACATCGAACGTGAACGGAACCGGCGCTGCGGCGAGATCGGCCTCGACAACGGGGGCCATCGGAATTGGACCCGCATCCACATCGTCGGTCATCGCGACGGTCTTCGTGTTCTTGACGGTCTCAATGAACCGTGCCTCATTTCCAGCGTGCGGAACCGTGACTGCGGGAACCGATTCGTTCGCGGACAGTGGCACAACCCACGCGATTGTCGATCCGGGCGAGCGTCCACAGCCCAACGCCGCGAAGGCGAAGGCGGTCGCTCCCCATAACGCTACGAAACCGTATCGCACGAGAAGCCGCTTCGCGTGCGAAGTTGATCGGCCGGTCGGGATCACTGAAATTTGTGTTCGCATGCGAGGGATAATCGAGGCGATCAAGAAATCCGTCAATACGAAGAGCTGACTCGAAACAACTTAGGAACTGGCACGCCATAACTTCCCGTGAGCGGCAAGGCGCTAGCCGCCGGTGATTTGGAACGACCGGCGGCTAGCGCCTTGCCGCTCACAGAATCACTGCGTCAAACCGGGAAGTTATGGCGTGCCAGTTCCTTAGGAACTGGTCCGAAACAACATCCCGAGTTTGTAGTCCGGACCCCTTGGTCCAGACGAGTCAGTCCAGAGCGGCCACTCACGATTTCGTCCGGACCAAGGGGTCCGGACGACAGCCGTCGGAAAGTGATTGCGGCCGCGCCTCCTACCGAACGACGGTTCACTTTGCAGAGCCGACAGTCGGAGCGTTCTCTTCGTGGAGGAACTTGACTTCGTCGATCTCGATGCGATCACCGGCGTTGAACGGCTGCTTGTAGACGGTCCAGACGAGTTGCAAGCCCGCATCGGGGTTCTCGGCCATCGCTGCGAGGAACTGATCAACGCGACCGCCGGTGGAAAGTCGCTTCGTGAACGTCTGCCATTCGCCTGTGACTCGCACGTAGTCCAGTTCCAATCGGGCCTCGTAAAGACTGGAGTGGTTCTGCTCAAGGCTGAACGAGACCATCACCGGAGCAATATCAACGGGATTGGCTCGGACGAGACGATGGTTGATCTGCACGACGGTCTGTTCGAGGTTCCGCCGTGTGACGGCGCGGGGCTTCCAGTGGGGAAGCGTGAAGTGCGTCACGTGATACTCACCGCCGAGCTTGAACAGCGCGATCTCGTAGTCCTCGGGAATCGTGACTGCCGTCAGTTGCAGCACGCCGGGCCGATTGTCCAAGCCGTTGGCATCGGTGGTCTCGCGCATCTTGAGGCTCATCGGCTTGGTTGTTGCCGGATGGCTCTGAAACATGCTGTGTGAGTACCGCGGGTTCCCTTGCACCGACTGTTGTTCGTCTGGCGAGTGGATGGTCGTTCCGTCAGAGGCGTTGTCAAAGCTGTAATGCAGCGCGACAACTGGACCGGAAGTGGACGGGGCGACCGTCGCCGTGGACGACGTTGCTCCCGTCGCCACTGCGGGGGCAGTCGTTGCGGCATCAGCGGTCGCGACGGAATTTGTATTGGCAAGCGGCGCGGCCACCGTTGTGGGATTGCTCGCCACGACGTTCCCCTCCGCCCAGGCACTGTTGGGGCTGAGTTTGGCGTTGGCGGATTGACTCGGGCCGGTGACGAACATCGAGCCGACCACGACGGCGAACAACATTCCCACCGCTCCTCCGATCACGTAGGTGCGATTCTCGGGGCGTGTCAGCGGTTCGTACCACGGACTGGTGGCGGGAATGAACTCGGTTGTGCGGGCACCGCCGCGAGTGGTCCGCGTTGCCGGGGCTGCGCTTCTCGCTGCGATTGATCTCGGCGGAGTGGCTGGTCCAGACTTCAATGTCTGCGGTCCCGATTTCGGCTTCGGTGGAGCGGACTTCGGCTTCACGCCCGTTGATCGCGAACTCGATGCCGCAACGCGCCGCGCGGCGGGCGTGGCGACAACGTCATCCCCGACGTCGTCTTCGTCAGAAAGTGAGTTCAACTCGCTCAAGACTTCGGCCATCGTTTGAAACCGGTCGTCGGGACTCTTCGAGACCATCGTGCGAAAGATGCGATCCAACTCCAGCGAGACATCGGTGCGTGTCATGCGCAGCGATGGCGGCGGCGTGACGTGGTGGTCCACGATTTTCTTTGCTTCGGAGCGACTCGGGAACAACACGTCTCCCACGAGTAGAAAATACATCGTGCAACCGAGGCTGTAGATGTCGGATCGCGCGTCGGCCTGCAACGAATCGATGGCCTGTTCGGGAGCCATGAAGTCGCTGGTCCCAAGGCTCGACCCGACCTGCGTCAGTTGGTCCGACTCGCGGTCTTTGGGAGCATTCAGTCGGGCGAGGCCCATGTCGAGAATCTTCACGCGGCCATTGGGATCGAGGATCAAATTGCCCGGCTTGATGTCGCGATGGACGACTCCCTGCCGGTGCGCATAGTCGAGTCCATCGGCTACCTGCCGGATGTAGTCGATCACCGTCGCGATCGGCAGTAGCCCCTTCTCTTTGACCACATCGTGCAGGACTTTGCCCTCGACGAGTTCCATCGCGAGGTAGTGCAGCCCGTTGCTTTGGTCGGCGTCGTAAGCCTTCACGATGTTCGGGTGTTCGAGCCGTGCGACGGCGCGCACTTCCCGCAGGAACCGATCGACGGAATCGCGACCGCTCAGCTTGTCCTGATGCAGCACCTTAATCGCCACGGCACGGTCCATCAATTTGTGCTTCGCGCGGAACACGGTTCCAAAACCGCCGACGCCGAGCTTGTCCAGCACGACGTACGTCCCGAGGACCAGCGCTTTGCCGTTCCCCTTGAAGATCGTCTTCGCTTGGAACCTCGTCAGCTTTCGCAGCCGACAACCTCCGTGAGCAGTTCCTCCACGTTGTCGCGTTTGCCCTCCGGCAGTGAATTGGCGACATCCAACAGCTCACCTTGAGTGACCAGTCCCAGCTTCGCCAACAGGTCAGAAAGTTCGGCGCGAGTCATCGGCGAGTTCCACAAGTTCCACGAAGCGAGTTCTACTGGGGAGCGCTGGGAACGATCCAATCGATCTCACAGAACTGCACGTCCCACAGCAGCGGTGTTTGAGCGTAGAACCGAATGTCGCCACACGAAGTGGGCATGTGGCTGCGTGAGGCAATTCCCCCCACGGAATTATCGCCACAACTCGACACACTCCTCATGACCGTTACGGCGGGACTGGAGCGGCGAGCGTGAAGTCGGAGGCCGATGGAGCAACCGCTCTCTGCGGCGCAGCATTCACCGCTTAGGGGCAGGGCTTCCGAGGTGGTGTTCTTCTGCGTTTGTAGCCGAATTCGCAAGAATTCGGATCGTGCGATCGATTTCCGAATTCTTGTGAATTCGGCTACAGGCTGGATTCCTAAGTGTTTTGCACCTCGAAAGCCCTGCCGCTTAGGGGCTGTACAGGATCAAGTTCCGAGAGCTCCGGAAGTAACCCGCAGCGTCAGCGAGGGAGGACGCTCCAAGAACATGTCGATTTCAGATCGCCCTCGCTCACGCTGCGGGTTACTTGAATCCGACCACAACTCTCGGAAGTAGAAAATGCACAGCCCCTCACGTTGCTGCGGCAGCCGTCAGCCACTCGACAAACTCTTTCTGGTCTGCCAACTCTTTCGCCAAAGTCGGTTCGGCAAAGACGCGGACGCGCTTCACGTAGTCATCGAACTGCGTTTTCGCCAGCGCGGCCACGACGGGCGAGACACTGCTGAGCGGTCGATAGACGCGCTCCTTCGGCTGGAAGACATCCACCTTGAACTCGACTTCCTTGTGCGTGGGCGGAGCGTCGATGAGCAAGTCCGTCGGTGCGAGCGATCGCCCGAGAATCTTTTCGGCCTGTGCGAGAACGCGGTTTCCGACCTCGATCAACTCGGCATACGGACGACCGGCCAATGATCGGTACAGGTCTGGCGTTTGATAGAGACTGAACTCCACCACGCGCTTGTGCAGCCTGCGTTTCGTCCCGAAGACGCCATCGAGCAGCGAGGCAACCGGCGAGCCGATCGACTCCGTTCGCAAGGCGGCAATCACTTCATACTCACTTTGTTGGAAGAGCGTTCGCAAATCGAGCCGCTGATACAACTCGAAGAAGCTGCGGGCGAACATGCTCGTCGCCGATCGGACGGCGTGGTGCCAATAGACTTCGCTGAACATCACGTACCGCGCGAAGACCATCAGCTCGGCGGCCGTCTTTCCCTTGGAAGAGATCGCGAGGCCATCACCCGCTTCGTTGACGAGCAACGATTGAATCAGCCGATTCCGGTCGAAGTTGCGCCCATAGGGGACGCCCGCATGGAGGCTATCGCGTTCCAGATAGTCCATCTTGTCGATGTCGATCGGGCCGGAGAGGATCGAGCGCATCAGCCGCAACGGCAGCGAGTCGGTTCGCGCGACGAGGACATCCAGCACCTCGGAGGATTCGATCCCCCATTCGTCGCGCAATACCTGTCCTAGTTCGCGGTCGGCCGAAAGAAACTCGTCGGCGAACGCTTCATGCGGCGGCAAATCGGGCAGCCCCATGTCTTCGATCGGATGGCAAAACGGCCAGTGACCAAGGTCGTGCAGTAACGCCGAGACCATCAACACTTCGGCACGATGCACATCGACGGCCGCGGCAAAGCGAGCGTCCTTGCCGAGTTGCCACAGATAGCGCAGCGCGTTGTGAAAGACACCCAGCGCGTGCTCGAACCGCGTGTGAGTCGCCCCCGGATAGATGCGTCCCGCCAGCCCGAGCTGTGTGATGTGTCGCAGCCGCTGAAACTCAGCCGTATCGACGAGCGAGCGGACTCGCGCCGTGAATGGCACGTCTTGGCCGGTCGGGATTCGGACGATTGGCCCTCCCGCCTGATGGTCCGAAAACTCGGGTATGGAACTGTAGGGATGAGTCATGCGGGCGCACTTTTCTGACTTTGCATTGATTCCACCAAGCCAACCGACATCTCGGTTTGAGGCGGCTTCTAGACCTCACATGGAAGTGGCTGACACTAACCCGAAGCGTAAGCTAGGAGACAACGCGAGTCCTCGCTTACGCTTCAGGTTAGTGTGATCTGTGCCATCCTCACCCGTCTGCGAGATATCCTTGATCCAACTCAACCTGCCATTTTTCGCGTATCAGGCTCAACATCCGTTGAATGGTCCGTCGTGTGCGGCCCAATTGTGCAGCCACCTCGTCATTCGTATAGCCATCGAGCTTCATCACGACGATCTGCTCCAGTTCCGGATCTTGCAGTGATTCCAACAACCGACGGCATTGCTCGGCCACCAACACGCGAACATCCGGCCCCATTTCGGGATCAGGAATTCTGGACAGGCGCGAATCATCTTTGAGCTGTCTCGATTTGGGATCGACCAGCTCCAATGGTGAGCTTCGTTTCGCCGCCCGTTCCGATTTCAACCGGTCATTAGCTTTGCGATTGGTGATCGTCGCCAACAGTGGCCAGAGATCATCGTGCTCCTGCGACTGAATGTGTTTGCCCTCTTTCACCGCCGAGCAAAAAGTGTTGAAGGCACTCAAGGCGATGTCTTCCTCATCGAACGCTGCCGGACGAGACGTTCGCAATCGTTTGCGACCGAGGCTCAACATGCGTTTCGAGTAACGCTGCCACAACTGCAACGCGGCTTCCGAGTCGTTCTGCTTCAGCCGACGAACCCATTCCGCGACCATTCCCGTATCTGATGAACTCTGCACGGTCATTGTTGGTTCCATGAATCATGGTCATTGCGGTCACACTTCGCGTCGTCGCGAGGGGCTTTGAAGTGCGATCCTTAGGTACGAAGATCGACGGAAAATCTGCGGTAACTCAAACCGTTTTAGCGTCTGCGAGGAAGGCTGTCATTCGCTCGAAAGTTCGGCGATGAAGTGCGGCCAATGGACCAGATGAGAGGCCAGCTCGGCCTGCTTCGCGAAGCAAGATTCCTTCACTTGGCGGGACGTGTATTGCACTGCCACATGTGGCATCGAGATTCCGTATGCCTCTATGTCAAGACAGACGCCCGAATGGTGGGAATGTTTCGATCACGCGATGCCTGAAATTCCTCAACGGACGGTCCAAAACGACGATCTCAGTTTTTTATCGGATCGCATGTCACATTGCGGACTCATTTGTCCAATCCCCACTTGTAGGCTCGCACGCACACCCGTGTCACTGGGCTGCACAGTTTCGAGTGGCGGGGATAACTCTGCCAAGTTTAGTGGCCCTTCACTTCGTCGGGAGTTTACTCGACGGCTCGTTTTGGTTTTTCTGGACACCGATGGTTGTCCGAAGCCTCTTTCATTTATGCCTCACGCTGCGGGTGACTAAAGTGAGTGCCATTGGGCTGACGCCACCCCACTCCGAAACGCAGCGGACGAGCAGACACTCGAAGACGGGTCAGGGCCAGAACGACTGATTCGACTCGACGAACTCATTGGCCCAGTGGTAGTGATCGAGTAATCCGGCGGTGTCTCGACCCAAAAGTCGAAAGGCGGTGTAAATCGCTTCAATCGTGGCGAGGCCGCCGTCGGGATCGACACTCACTTTGGATGTTCGCGGGTAGGCCGTCACGACCGGCGGCAGGCTCCGGAGCGGGATGTCGGCAAACATCCTTTCCATCGGCTGCACATGACGCCAAGTTCCGTCGAGAATCAGCAGCCCGCGATTCGCATCGGCCTCGCTCAAGAGCGGCCCGCCGATGCCAAGTCTCACGTAGTCGGTCAACTCGTAAGGCATTCGAGGAAAGTTGCAGAAGGCGAAGCCGTCACGTTGTCTCAGCATACGGACGGTGCACTTACGACGACGCTCGCGCGGATGAACGACAACCACCGTGGGCGGCACAATTCCGACGGCTGTCGGTGTCACGAGTGACCGCGCTGTGGCATTGGTATCTCCGGGCAATTGACCGTCTTCAGCCATCTTTCCACGATCCTTGGGGCGAGTGTTACTCTGTTGCGTGGGAGGCTAGGCTCTGTTTTGAAACCCCACCCCGCTGGTCGGGGTGGTTTACGGGTCTCTGCACTACTCTAATCTCTGTGACGCCGAGTAGTGCAAAGACCTGATTCCACCGGGGCAAGCCCGGTGGGGTGAGTTTCAAAACAAAGGCTACATTGACGGCTTGAACTCCGGCAAGGAACCGTCTCGCATGTCTCTGATCGTCGTGTGTACTCACTGCTTGACGTGGGTCGAGCCTCACGCGGATCGTTGCACCGAATGTGGTGCGATCGTGGATGTCGATGCGCCCGATCTCGATGACGAAACGCTGGCCGCGCGATTGGGACAGCCACTCGCGGAACTCGGCCCCGTCCGTTTGGAGCGCCGCGGCTGGCCGAGCCTCAGTCGTCTGATCGCAACCAGCGAGGGAATCCTCTTCCTACCCGATCACGAACAGCGGCAGAACGGCGCACTCGAACCTCGCCACGACGAGCCGCTGAGTAGGGCGAGCTGGTTCACGCGACTGACTCGATGGTGGCCGTCAGCCAGTCTGCCTGCGGTCTCCGCGAAGCCGGTCGCCCGTCGAGGCAATGATCCCACGTCTATGCCCGCTGCGTCACAGTGGCTGTTCGAGGCACCGGGCAGCTTGTTCGTGCGACGGTCCTCCGTTCGTAGAACGCTCTCGCGTTGGAACCATTTGAAGATCGAACGGCAACCCCTGCGGAGCGTTGTGCTGACTCCGGTCGTCCCCGGTGACACCGTCAAACAGTTGTTGAGCCGCCTTCACGAACAAGCGGCGTGGCCGCTGTGAGCATTTCAAAACTAGTGCCGCGTCACAGCTAAGAATTCGGGTTTGACCCATCAGCCGCTGGGCGCTAGCCCACGGTTAGAACCGGACGCTAGCGCGTTCCGGCTGATTTGC
>JAYTGQ010000358.1:0-5891 GCA_043733345.1 Schlesneria sp. | reverse complement strand
CGACGACCGTGATCGGGCGGTTGGCTTGAATGAGATCGGCTGCGCCGCCACCGGTCAGACTGCTCTTGCCACGCTGCCAAAGCTGCATGTGCCCCGGCCCCTGAGCGAACGCGGTGTTCTTCACGCGGTCGAACCGGAACTCGGCCACCTTGCCTCGCCGGACTTGAACGAGCTTCGTTCCGTCGTACTCGGAGTTCTCGAACGTCACGTCTTCGCGGCACGAGATCGACTGGAGTTCTGGTTGAGCTTTGAGGGTCTGTTCGGAGAACGACAATCGCTCGGTCAGTGCCACGTCCATCAGTTCGCAGCGCAGCGTGGTTCGACCCAACTGCGCGCGGACCTTGCCGACGAACTGAGCCGTCTGACCATTGAACTCCATCGACTCATCCCACCAGACATCCAGGTCCGGATCGGCGGTGGATTCGCCGAGCGCCGCGATCGGTGCTCGCTTCGGCATCGGCAACTGGAGCAGCCCGTGTCCGGTGACCCACGCGCGGTTGCCAGCCCGGTCGAGATGAACTTCTCGCCCTTCAATGTGAACGCCGCGATCGCGCAAGTGAGCGGGGCTACCGTACAGATGGATCACTTGGTCCGCTGGGCCTTCGTTGGTCAGATCCATGCGGTCGCCTTCCGCCGTGAGCGGTAGCTCACCCGCCTTGCGGTTCTGGCGGACGACGACATGACCGACTGTCTTGATGACGGTCACTTCGGGCTGAGACTGGCCGCTCACTTTGCGAAGCCGAACGCCAATCCGGTCGGCAGTCAGGTTCAGTGGCTCGGTGGCGGAGTCACTTTGCTGAGGGAGTCGATTCCGTCCCGTGGTGCCCATTGATGACGACGGGATGTCGATCGGTTGGCCAAGCGAACCGTCCGCCACCGGACGAGACAGTGTGGAGTGAGACATCTGCGCGACTCGCGCACTCGACCGCGCGGGCAATGCCCCGCCTCTAAGCGGTATCGACTCCGAAACGCGCGGGGCGTCGTCGATGCGGCTCAACGCAGGTTGCTCCGTGTTCGAGTTGCCATCACGTGTGGAGGTCTCCTCCATCACATACGCTGCGGGAATCAGTCCCGCGCGCGAGTTCATTCGAGCCGAAACGCTTTGATTTTCGGCCTCATCGAATCGAACATCGAGTTCCTGCGAACGAGCCCACAGCTGCGGGCTGACGAGCGCCACGTCCCCTTCGGCAAAGAGACGCTTCACGTCGGGTTCGGCTGCTGGGTTGGAGGGCACCGCCGAAGGGGATGATGATCCCGAGGGTGCGTCACTCATCCGCAGTGCGCCGGTAGATGAAAGCGACGCGACCCAGATCCGAATTCGCTCGGCTCCCAGTCCCGTCCGTTTGGCGGGCTGTTTAAACGATGCCTTGTGATCGAGTTGAATCACGTCGAGTCCCGTGGCTCGGTCGGTCGTCAGGCTGAGCTGCTTCGCCCAAGTGGCGTTAAAGGCCAGATGCCTCGAACCGGGAGTCGTCGTTTCTAAGCTGCCCGCTCCACGACAGAGGACTTCACTCAACGATTCGCGTTCGCCGAATCGCACGTCGATGTCGGGAACGACGAGCGTGGTCCCGCGCTGTGTGACGGTCACGCCCTTCGGGTCGCTCATGTGCAACGTGCGTTGCAGGGCGTGGTAGTCCAGTTCCGCCATGAACGCGCGGAGACCGTTCCGTTGAGAAACGACCTGTACCTTGCGTCCGTTGATCCCGGTCGCTGTCAGCCGCTCGAACACGAGGTCAGTACTAATGTGTTGGTACGGCTGTTTCCGTTCGATGACGGCCTCGTTGCTGACAAGGGTGCCGTCGGGCGATCCGTTGCGACTGTCGCCCGGCCCCGACTTCGATTTCGTGGCGAAGTGGATCTTCAAGAGATCACAGTCCAAGCCATCACGTTCGTTCGGCCCGGTCAGATGGAAGACGCGAACATCCTTCGAGAACGTCGCCGTCTGTGCCGCCACGTCGTATTCCAATTCCCACGCTTTGCGAATGTTCACGACGACCGGTTTGTCCTGTTGACGCATGTGGAGATCGAGTTTCACATCTTCAAACTTCTTCGTCGCGGGATCGATTCCGCCCGAGAGTCGAACAGAACGAATGCCGAACACATGCGGTCGGTCTCGCCCCGGCAAGCCCTCGGCGGGAATTAGACTCATGTGCAGACTGCGGCCCGAACCGACGTGCGGTCCAAATCGAAACCCCACCGGGTGCGTGCTGATGAGCGACGGAGCGGACTCATCAAAAATGAAGCGCTTGCCATCGACTTGCAGTCCGTCAGGGCCTTTGATCTGCACCTCGCCATCCAAGACCGCGCCGACGACACGACCGGGGTTCGAGTGTTTGTCATCGAACGCCGACGCGAACTTGATCTGTGCCGAGTCACTCCACAACGACACCGCCTGCTCGCGACCCTGCTGGTCTTTCGTGATCCAGACCATTGCAAACGGCTCGAAGTGAACCAGCCGCTGGTCCGTCTTCTCGCGGTCCCAATTGTTCGTGAAAATGAAGGCCTGACCGGCGCGCAACATGTACTCGGACTGAGCCGCCCACGACTGTTCGGTCAGGTAGGACTCCGCCACTCGAACATTCTCGGCAGGCCGGTGCGACTCGCTCTGCTCCTCAGCAATCTGTGGAGCAGCAGGCTCGTCCGGGATCACAACCCAGGGCCGGATCGCGACCGCGTACACCGCATACAACCCGGTCAGGCTGACGGCCGTCGCAATCGTGAAGAGGATCCGGGAGAGCATGAGCGGCGAGGTCCGTCGCAGGTTTGTTGGCGAGAATTTGCGGGGGGCGAGAGTGGGAAGAGATTGATAATTGCAAATTGGTAAATGCTAATTGAAAGACCCGCACCGCCATCGAGATCGATTCCGTTGTTTTCCAATTTGCAATTTGCATTTACCAATTATCAATTTGCAATCGCCTTCCTTCATCTGCCCGGCGACCCTACCCGATCCCAATCAAATCCGTGATGTCGATCAAACCAATTGGCCGACCGGCGGAGTCAATGACCGGCAACTCGCTGACGTGTTTGGCACCGAGAATTTGGAGGGCCTCTTCGATGATCGCGTCGGGGCCAATGGTCAGCGGGCGGTGCGTCATCGCGTCGGTGATCGGCCGGTCGAACTGATCGTCCTGCCGTCGTTCGAGCATTCGTGCCAAGTCGCTGTCCGTGAACAGCCCCGACAGGCAACCGTCGCCATCGACGAGCATCACCGCGCCGGTACGTCGTCCGGGTCGAGAGAGACTCACGAAGACTTCGCGAATCGTGGCGGAGTCGGCGGCGATGCGGACCTGCTCACCCGAGCGCATGACATCTTTCACGGCGGCCACGCGGCGACCGAGACTGCCGCCCGGATGAAAGATCGCAAACTGCTGCGGTGTGAAATTGCGATGTTGACTGAGCACCAGAGCCAACGCGTCGCCAATCGCCAACATCGCGGTCGTGCTGGTCGAAGGAGCGAGTCCGTGCGCTCCGGCCTCAACCAACCGCCCCAACTTGATCGTGACATCGGCCTCCGCCCCGAGCGTACTCGCGTCGCTGGCCGTGACCGCGATGATCGCCTGCCGTCGCTCACGAATCAGCGGCAGGAGCCGACAAATTTCGTCCGTCTCACCGCTGTTCGAGAACATCAACCAGACATCGTTCTCGCCCACGCAGCCCAAGTCTCCATGCAACGCTTCCGTCGGATGGATGAAGTGAGAACGAGTTCCCGTCGAGGAGAGTGTCGCTGCGACCTTGCGCGCGATCAGCCCTGCTTTGCCGACTCCCGTCACCATCGCACTGCCGCGACAGGCGGCGAGCAAATCGAGCGCGCGACAGAACTGAGCATCGAGTCGTTTCGAGAGGTCAATCAGCGATTGGCCTTGGTGCGCCACGATGTCTCGCGCTGCTCGCAACTGTGCAAGTTGCGACGCCGACACGATCGCAGGACCGGCCGAAGTATCGGGCAAGAATTGACGAACGGCGCTCATGCGTGCTTCCTTGCAACGCGAACTGCGGCCCCGTGAAGCGGAAGGGCTTGGAGCGGGGCGGGAGTTGTATCGGGGGTCCGAAAGAGGGTCAATCTGCGTTGTCAGGCAACGGGGCCGAAGTCCGGCTGACACGTCAGGGGTCGGACGATCCCAAACCGACCCACAAATTCCTACTGTGCCGACCCGCTCGTGAATGTTGGCGGTCTGTTAAATCTTTTCAGCCCGGAGGGCGGCAGATGGTAGCCCACGGCGCGAGCCGTGGGTTGAGCGTCAAAGGGGTAAGGTTAGCCCGGAGGGCGGCACTTCGATCGACTTTCGACGTGTCGCCCTCCGGGCTGTAGGAGCCGGTTGACATCCCCCCACGGCTCGCGCCGTGGGCTACCTTCTGCCGCCCTCCGGGCTAATACGCTCGCGGTAGAGCCTCATCGCCCGTACCAAGCGATCAGGCGCGGCAGGTCGCCCGCGGCGGTCAGCATGTGGACGCGGCGTCGCGCGGCGTATTGGCCGAGGGCCGGGGAATACCCGTGGTGGTGGTCGGCAATCGTGAGAGCCTGAATCACATCATCAGTGGTCCACTGCGACCGACCGGACGATGCGGCCAGCCATCGCGCGAGCCACAACGTCGCGGGGATAACCAGTGCCAGACTGTGAAAGCCCTCGACGAACGGCACGTCGTAATAGGCCGGTCCACAGAAGTGCAGCCCCTGCACTTTGACCCGCAAGTAGCGCGTCAGAATCTCATCCTGTTCTGCGGTGAGTGGCCCGAACGGCGCTTCGAGCGTCGCGAACGGGACCGGTTTGAAGACCGGCTGCAACGGCGGGGCAGCGCCTTTCCCGCGCGAGAATTTCCAGATCGCACTCAACAACCGCCAGCGACCGATCCAGCCTGCTTTCAGATCGGCAGCGGTGTCCCTTCTCGCGTACTGCGCCACCAACAACCGAAAATACAACCGGCCCAGTCGCGTCGGTTCTTCGAGCGTCTGCGGTAGCGAAGGGACTTCGGCGATCGCGGCCTCTTGGATAATTTCGAGGAACTCACGAAGACGATCGCCATGCAGTTTGTCGAACTTCGACATCCCCACAAGCCCGGTCCACTCGACCGCGCGCAGCAGACGGACGATGAGCGGCGTTCGTGTTCCCGCCGCCTCGACCAGCATCCCGTCGAGGGCCTCGACGCACCGCTGAAAGTCGGGCCAATCGAGTCGTTCTGCAGCGTTGATCTGCGGCGGCGGGCGTTCCGCGACATCCTTCGGCACAACGGACTCGGCCAACCGGCGAATCTCGGCCTGTTGCGCGGTCATCGTCCGGCCCGCGTTCTTCACCACGGAAGGACAACTGAACCGGAGGCTCACCGCCACGGACTTTCCTGCCGGATGAAAGGCATACGGATAGATGCGGCACGCCAGCGGCTTGGCCGCCTCACCAAACTTCGCGTGAATGCGGCACAGTCCTCGTTCATCCAGGAACACGCAACCGCCGTCCGCTCGATGACTGAGTCGCCATTGAGGACGACTGAACCAACCGCTCAGCTTCTCAATGAGCGGCTGCCCATCCGGAATGCCATCGGCGGCCGTCCAACCCTGCCCCACGATGCGAAGCCGTTCAACATCGGTGATCTCAATGAGATGCTGCTTGCAGCAACCGCCACAGTTGTGACAGTCCCAATTCTGAAGCACCGGCAAATCCAATCGCAACGACGCCATGCTGATCCCGTGCCTGCTGATTCAAAGTGTGAAACAAAGATGTGTGAGATCACTGTTCTGCGAGCGGCAAGAAAAAGTGTACGCATCGAAGCCTGACGCGCAAGTTTTGAAGTGGCGCTGTTTGTCAGATGAAGGCCTTGTGAAGATGTCGCTCCAGCGCGTTTTGGCCTTCATCCGTGCCCCGGCTTTGCCAACCGTGCTATCCCGTCGAAGAAGACGC
>JAYTGQ010000357.1:0-14910 GCA_043733345.1 Schlesneria sp. | reverse complement strand
CGGTGGCTCGCGGGTTTTTGCACTACTCGCTGCACCGTTTCGGCTGATCGCAAAAGTAGTGCAAAGACCTGAATCCACCGGGGCAAGCCCGGTGGGGTTCGCTTGATTGAGGATCTAAGGGGCCGGACTACGGTTTCGGCTCCGGGAACACCAAGTCCAACTGCCAGCCGTGGAAGTTGGCCACGATGCGGCGGTGTTCGGGATCGTGTTCCAAACGGGGTGGCAGGTGGGTCGAGTTCTCTTGCGTCGAGTACAGCAGCCGTCCGGTTCGTTTGTCGAGCAGTGTGGCCGAGAGCAGGCTTTGGTTGGAGAACGGGTCCGCGGCTCCACCCGCCTGACTCACGAGCATCAACACGGGCGACCGTGTCGGTTGCTGTCGATCGAAACCGACGTTCTTCACCGGGGTAGTCCAGAGTCGCTTGCCGTCCGTGCGCGAGACCGAACAGACGTGACCGTCGAATCCACCGCTTCCTTCCACTGTAGATGGCTCACCGATGAGGACAATGTCGCGATCAGGCTGCCGTTGGATGAATAACCTTGTCCAGCGACCGGCTCGCAGCGGGAGCGGCACCTCGGCGCGATACTTCTCGCGACCGTCGGCCAGTCCGACGACGACGACTCGCGTTTGATCGTCGGTCGCTTCGAGAATCGCCACGTCCTGTTCGTCGATCACCGTCACCACGTCGCTCGCCGCCAGCGGTCGGTTCCAGACATCAATGTTTCGCGCGAAATCACGCAGCACCAGCTCGTCGAGCTTCGGATGCTGTACGCCCAGACGCCGTGTTCCGCGCTGCCACAGTGGCGCGTCGTTTCCCTTCCAACGACGCTTCGCCAGATCGGCTCCATCGAGCGTCCGCAGCAATGTGATATCGCGTGTGGAATCGGGCTGAATCGACACGGCAGTCTCATCCACCGAGGCCGCCACGGTCCCCGGCAACACGTCCGTTCGCGACCAGGCCAACCGTCCCGAATCGAGTTCTGCAGCGCACAGCTTCTGCCCGACGATGTAGACCGCGACCTCGTGCGTGAGACCGACCAACTGACCGAAGGCCCGCAGGTTGGAGGCACCGCCTCCCAAGGGAACAACCTGTCCATTGGGTAGCATGCGCACACGCATCCCGCGCTGCGCGAACAGCATTTCGGATCGAGACATCCCGCTCGGCCGCAGCGTCTGCTGCCATGCGGCGCGGGGAGCCTGATCGGGATCGACCGCCTGAAACATCACGAAGTGCGTGCCGAAGTTGAGTGCCAGCCAGCGGTCCTGAACATGCAACTCGGCACCGCTGACCGCGCCGCGCGTGTTGAACCCGTTCAGTTCGCCGAGTGCCGCATCGGGCGGAATGGCGACCTTCCAACGGACGCGGCAGTCGGGATCGCGTGCCGTCAAAATCCTGGCACTGCCGTCCGTCTCGAACGACCAACCGTCGAACAGCACTCCACGCCGCGAGACGACTTCCACCGGCACGACGGTCGGTCCCACATTCGCCTGCTGTTCTGGCTTGCGGCTCACGTCGATCAGTCCGGCGGTCCAGACCGACACGACGGCCAATCGCTGTCGCACGTCATCGCGCTTCAGAAACTGTTCGGCCAAGCTGCGACCGGTTTCTGTACGGCCGGTTTGATTGTCGAGGCATTTCTGTTCCGCAAAGTCGTCGCGCAGCCGTTCGATCCACGGGATGGCCTCCCCGATCCGATTCGCTTGCAGCAGATCGCGCGTCAGCAGCACGATGGCTTGTGCGGCGACGGCCAAATCGGTGGAGGCAGCGAAGCGTTCGAGCAATCGTTCGGGATGAGTCGCTCCGTCGATTGAGACGACTTGCTCGAACAACCGTTGCTCGACGCGCGGCAGTCCCGAGAAGAACCGCAGACTCTGTTCGAGATGCTCGTCGAGTTCTGATTGTGGCCCGCCGATCGAAGAACCCCTCACCCCCGGCCCCTCTCCCCGCAAAGCCGGGGCGAGGGGTGATTTTTTTTCCGCACGCTGGCGACCGACGGCGACATGCTCGGCGACGATCCTGTCGAACACTTCGCGTTCTTCGGGCGAAGCGGCTTCAACCATTTCGACCAACCTCGCTCGCACCACGCGATCCGTACGCACCGCGTGGCTCGACGTGAACGGATCGAGGTCATTCAAAAACCGTGCGGTCTCGGCCATCCGCATCCACTGCGTGAACGCGCCGCGCCGGTCACCCGCTTCTTCGAGCCGCTTGGCATAGATCCTCAGAAATTCGTTGCGTTGTTGAGGATCGTCGGTCAGTGTTTCCAACTCCACCGCCCGATCGTGGACGAGCGCGACGTTCCCACGCAGTCCCGCCAAGAGCGTCGCGGCGAGAATCGACTTCACGCGCGGATCGGGTTGCCGACGGAGCGACTCGCGCAGATCAGCCAGCCCCGCCACTTCGTCTCCGCGATGCAGTCGCAGCTCGCCGCGCAACGCCAGCGCGGCGGCTTGTTGCGAATCCGCTTTCAGTTGTTCGGCGATTTGGGTTTCGATGTCGCGGAGCGGCGCGAAGGCGATTAGATCGCCAGCACTCTGCGACACGATGGCTCCCGCTCCGGCGATCAAGTTGCCGGGGACGCGGCCTTCCGACAGCTTGGCCCGCGCCAAGATGCGGCCCGAGTTCAGATCGACCGTCGCAATCTCACCGTTCGCCAATGGCAAGAAGTAGCGCGCGCCAACACGCACGCCGCGTCCGGCCGGTTCAACACCGATGCTCGCAAACGTATCGACCGGCTTGCCGTCGCTCAGTTGAAACGCCGCCAATCCGTCGCGTCCGACCAGCACGACTCGCCCCTCGACGACGCACGCCGGATAGAGCCATTCGCCGCGCGGCAAGCTCCACAACAAACGGCCGTCCACGAGATCGAGGCACAGCAGCACATCGGCATCGCGCGGCGTCACGATCGCCCGGCCAGCAGCGATCAGCGGCAAGGAATCAACCCAGCGCGATTTCTCATCGGCGTCATCGACCGACGGCGAAACCGTTCGAGCGCGACGGAACATCGGGGCGGCAAACTCGACCGAATCGATGGCAGCGGTGGAAGTGTACGGGTGCCCCCACAACAGCAAGTGCCGCACGATGTCGATCGCGATCACGGCTCCAGACGAAGTGGGACAGACGAGGATGCCGTCGGCAAATGAAGGGCTAAGTCCCGCCAGTCGCCGCAGCGGACTCGCCGACACCGGACGATCAACGGAGACTAAAGTTTGCGACCAGTCGATCTTCACCGCACTCCGATCAGCCGTCTGTTCGAGGACCAGCAATCGCAGATCACCCTGCACTTCGGCGAGGCAATACAACCGACCGTCGAGTGGCAGTGGCGGTCCCAAAAAGAAGTGACCGGACAACTCGACCGGCTTCGCGCCACGCGGCCCGCCGACTTCCCACAGCATTCGTCCGCCCGCCAGATCGTAAGCCACGAGCTTGTTCGTCGCGGTGGGTTCGGCCATGCCCCGCATGGCGTTGGCGACGGCACTGCTGTTTGACGGATCGAGTTCCTCCAACGCGAACACGGTTCGTTCGTCGCTGCTCAGCGTCCCCGCAGCAGCATCACGGAACAAACGCCGTCGCACATGAGCCGACAGCGCCGCGTTGATTGCTTCATTCGCATTACGCACTCCTGGGCCATTCGCTGAAATGTTGATCTCGGTCCAAAGCCGGGTCAGCGCTCCGTCAGTCAACGATGATCGCCAGAGTAGCTCACCCGTGCGGAGTTGGACGGCCGTAATATCGGCGATCGTGCGATAGACAACGGTTTCTCCGATGACCAGGGGCAGCGCCGCAGGGAACGCGATCCGAGAATCGTCGCGCAGGGCCGACTGTTCCCTCGTGATCAATCCTTCAATTTGTGTTCGTCGCTGTTCGTTCATGGGCGACGAACCTGGGGAGTTGATTCGAAAGGCTTCCAACTTCCCGTTCACCATGCGCGATTCATAACGGGGAGCCTCAACGCGACCGGGTGTGAATCGCGGTGGGAGCGTTCCATGAGGGAGCGGCTGGCCCGCCTCGGCCACATGGGGCCGACCGACAACAGCCAGATGCTCGACCAAGGAAACGCGCCACCGATCACCTCCGACGGGACTGGCCGGTCCGGCCGATTCATTGCGCGTCGCACCGCCGCCGGGCATTGCCCAAGATTCGACCAGCAGCGTTGACTGCGATGACGATCCCACGAGAGTTGCCAACCACGCAGCGGCCTCGTCATCGCGAGTGAACAGCGTCACATCGCGACCACCGATGTGCAGCGACTTGCCCGACGCCAGCCGCTTCAGTTCTTGCAGCGTCTCCAAGCTGCGGTCGGCGCGCCCCGCGCGATGCCAGCAGGCGGCGACATTTAATAGGAACGAAGCAGTACGTTTCTGAGCGGCGACGGGGTGGCCCTGCAACGTGTCCAGAAGTAGCGCCGCTTCGAGCGGTCGGTTGCAATCGGAGGCCCGGGCGGCGAGCAGCACTGTGGCCTCGAACCCGGCGGCAGTCAGTGAGAACCGCCGAGCCACCGTCGCGATCTGGTCGAAGTCGTCATCGTCCCTCGCGAGAGAAAGTTGGTTGCGCGCGGCCGCTCCATAATCGAGTTCATACGCGGCGAGACCTTCCTTCGGCAGCTCCCTCAACAGTTTGAGTGCGACCGCCTTGACGCCGCCCTGTCCGTCGCGGTCATCCCGAAAATCGTCACCGTCACGCCGCAACGTTTGCTCGACAAAGAAGTCTTCGTCGCGATCAAGTACCGACTGCAACAGTTGCACGGCCGGATGAAACTGCTTCGCCGCAATGACACGCCGCGCTTCGTCCAATGCCCGCAAGACCTCCCGCTCCGACACCGCCCCGCCGCGCGGGCTAGCAAGATCGCGATCAATGTTCTGTGCGCGAACGACCGCCGCCGCAGACAGGACACCGCCCGCGACGATCACTGACAACCAAGCTCTCAGCCATGACCGACGCATCGCACACTCCGTCGGAAGAGACGCAAAACACCTCGGAAAGATACTCGATGTACGAAGCCGTTGTCAGGAGTTGGGCCATCGTTTCAGAGCCATCCTCCTTTTCAATTCGACTCGACCCACCTGACGTTGAATTTCTGAAGAGCGGCATTCTTCCCCCGTGCCCTCCCGTGTTCCCCGTGGTTCTTTCAGAGAGCAACTACGGGGAACACGGGAGGACACGGGGGAAGAAGTTGGCTTGAGACCTCACACAGCCATGAGTGGGATGTTCGAGGCGAGCCGTGTGCCGTAAGGCCACGGGTTTCCTCACCTGACGTTGAATTTCTGAAGAGCGGCATTCTTCCCCCGTGCCCTCCCGTGTTCCCCGTGGTTCTTTCAGAGAGCAACCACGGGGAACACGGGAGGGCACGGGGGAAGAAGTTGGCTTGAGACCTCACACAGCCATGAGTGGGATGTTCGAGGCGAGCCGTGTGCCGTAAGGCCACGGGTTTCCTCCTCAAAAACCAGAACCAGCGGCCTCACGGCTCGCGGCTCTCCAAACTCCCATCTTGGGCCGCGTAAGGTATAGGCGACCGGCAACAAATGGTTGACCCTCATACATCCACCCGAAGTGTGGGTCAGACAACTCTTTCCGGTCGCCGTATTATCCGCGTGTCGAATCGCCGAGTTGGTGATCGTCGTCGAGGCGCGGCCAGGCGAGCGTGAATCGTGAGCCTTCGCCGAGGCGACTCTCGACCGCGATGTCGCCGCCGTGTTCGCGGATGATCTTCAAACTGACGGCCAGTCCCAGCCCGGTGCCGCGCGCGCCCTTCGTCGATTCAAACACGTTGAAGATGCGCCCGAGCTGGTCTTCTGGAATCCCCGGCCCGTTGTCTGACACCGCGACCCACAGCATGTCGCTTTCGACGTGCAAGCCGGTCTCGGCCTTGACCACGGCATGGTCGGAACCTTCGACAGCGTCGATCGCGTTGGTCACGATGTTCAGCACCGCGCGGTGAATGCCGTCGGCGTCGAACGTACACATTGGCAGATTGGTGTCGGGCTGGAATTGAAGATCGACGGAGCACTCGGCAGCCCGAGCCTGCATCAGTTCGATCACGTCGCCGACAGTTTCATTCAGTTGTGCCGGAGCGAGCGCCGGTTTGCGATCCTTGCTGAAACTCAGCATGTCCATGACGAGGTGATAAATCTTGTGCTGGTTCTTATCGACGACGTGCCAGCCCTTGCGCACGAGGTCTTCGTTGTGATCGTTGAGACCCATGTCGATCAGATAGCTGCCGCCGCGAATGCCCTGCAAAATGTTCTTGATGTGGTGGCTGAGCGTCGCGATCGTCTGCCCCATCGCCGCCAATCGCTCGGCTTTGACGAAGGCTTGCTGGTAGCGGTTGTTTTCGACCGCCAGCGCCGCCTGTCGCCCGATGGCCACGAGCAGTCGCAGTTGGTCCTCGCGAAATCCGGCCGCCTTGCCCTGCAACAGGAGTCGGTCGGCCGGTGTGGTGATGTCGAGATACATCACGCCCATCAATTCGTGGCGGCCCTGCATCGGAACGCACATGGCCTCGCGAATCCCCGCCTGCACGATGCTGCGTGCCGGATCGAAGCGACTGTCGTGCTGAGCGTCCGCCGTTCGCACGCCCTGATTATTTTTGAGAACGTAGTCCACGATCGTGTGCGAGACCGGCATTCTCGAGCCCGGCTCGGACATTCCGCGCTGTCCCGCCACTTGCGGCCGGATCGCGCCCGATTGCGGGTCGGTCAACAACACGCACCCGCGATCCGCACCCACGGCTTCGATGGTGAGATCGAGGATGCGTTGCAGCGTTTGGTCGATCGACACCGATGGCCGCACGACCTCTTCCGCAATGCGGTAAAGAACCGTCAGATTTGAAGGCGTACCGCTCTCCTCGGGTGAGTCCGCAGAGAGGGAACGCGGTACGGCGCGCCCGTCCAACTGGCTGACAATGCTGGAACGATCCGCCGGATCGTTCTTCTGGAGGAACTGGACTCGCTCGGCAGCCGCCTGCGAAACGCTGTCTCGTTCGGCATCAGAGAACAGCAGTAGGGTGTGACCCAACTGAACCTGGTCGCCATCCGCCAGCACATGCGATCGCACTGCGACGCCGTTCACCAGCGTGCCGTTCGAGCTGTTGCGATCGGTCAGCACGAAGGTTTCTTTGTCGCGCTGGATCGTCGCGTGCAGGCGCGAAACTTCGGTGTCGAGAATGCGAACCTCATTCTGGACGCCGCGTCCCATCGAGACGGGACGCTCACCCAATTGAAACCGCGCGCCCTGTTCGACGCCCTGTACGACAAGTAACGATGCTCTGTTCACGAAGCCGATCCGTTGAGACACCCGCGCAGCACAAGCTTCCCACACGAAAGCCATCGCCAGACGGTCGCATCCTATCCGCGCGACCGACACCTTGCTCCCCTCGCCCCGCTTTGCGGGGAGGGGAGCAAGGTGCCGGGTCATGGATTGGCTCTGGAGAGCATTTCAAAACTAGCCCGACGCGCAAGCGAAGGCTGGACTTTCGATGATGGCGAAGCCCTCGCTTGCGCGTCGGGCTAGTTTTCTTCAAAGCGAAACAGGTTTTGAAACGTGCGCAAATTCAATTCGCTGCCGGAGCGGCCTTCGCTGGCTCGGGAGCGGGCGCGCCGAGCAGTTCTTCCCACTGCTGGGCTTGGTCTTCGGTGAGGACCGCGCGGAGCTGATCGTCCCATTCTTGGCGTTTCTGAGCAGCCTCATCGGGAGAAGCTTCACGTAACGCACGCTGGCCGCTTTGACGATCGGCCAAAATGGGAAGGAGTTTTTCCCGTTGTTCGCCACTCAGCCCCAGTCCCTTGGCGACATCGTCTCGTTCGACCGAGGCCAATCCCGTTTCGCGCCACGTCAATTGCAGCAAGCGCGCGAACTGAGGTGCGTCGAGGACTTCACTGACCGCCTGCTCCTGTGCTTCACGCAGCGCCTTCATGGCTGCGGGCCGTTCTGCTTCGGGAACCGCTTGCAGCGCTGGGAAGCCACCACGAGCGGCGGCCTGCAACGCGGTCAACTTGGCGGTCTGTTCTTCGGTCATCTTGAGTTCCGCGACGATTTCCTCGCGTTGAGCCAGTCCCAGCAAACCCCGTCCGCGCGGCGCACCACCACCACTTGGTCCGCCACCCGCAGCGCCGCCCATTCCTCCGCCCGGTCGTCCTGCTGCGCCCGGTCTTCCTTGCCCGCCACCACCCATTCCGCTGGTGGAGGTCATCGCGAGTGGCATCGTCGGTGCGCCGTGTGCTCCATCGCTGCTCGGCGGGGCCTCTCTGTTTGCGACCTCTTCTGCCGGATCGACACCTCCGGGCGTGCTGAAGCCAGCGACCAACGGGTCGTTCCCTTCACGCTCGACGATCAGTTCCACGCGATAATCTTTGAACAAGCTGGGCCATTTGAGGCTGATTGTGTTGTAGGCCTGCCGCTGGTGAGGTGACTTCGTTTCCGTGGGCAACCCCGAAATCAACGGACGGACTTCCGAGAGCTTCATGTAAGTCTCGGTCTCTTCGCTCAGGAACTTTCTCATCCGGCTCACGGTCGAGTCATAGCCGTACTTGTGCAGGGCTTCAAAAGCCACGACGCCCAGCATGATGGCAATCCCGCCCCACACGATCACCCGCTCCACCGGATTGCGCGGCTTCTTGCGGGGTGGAGTTGGAGTACTGGAAACAGAGTCAGCAGAACGGTCAGACATGATGGGGCCTCACGAGGAAAGACTGACGAAACGAACGCGCGAACTGCGCGGTGGCAGACTATCCGAAACGGCGGGCGTGGAATGCAATGCACTCCACGATTTCAGTCTGCCCGTTCTTGAGGAGGCCCGCGTTGTTGTCAGACAGAACAGGACCGCAGCCAGGGCCAGCGCCTTTTTCAACGTAGGGTGGGACAAGCTCGCTTCGAGCGCCGGCCCACCAACAGAAAACGTCGAGAATTCATGGTGGGCCGGCGCGGCGAAGCGCCACTGGTCCCACCCTACACGTTTCGCAGACCCAACAAGGCGATTGCCCTGGACCGCGGCCGAGGGCACTTGTTTTTCCCTTGCGATTGACAGCGCCCACGGATGGACTAGGCTTTGCCCACACTTGGGAATGAAAGCAGTTCGATGTCTAGGCAACGTCCATTGAAGAGTTCGATCGCACGCGGGCTGGCCGTCTTGGGCCGGTTGTGCTTGATCGTCTCGCTCTGGCAGGCCCCGGTGCCGATGTTCCACTCGCACGGGTCGGATGTTGGCGAAGCGGCGAGTTCTGCGGCTGAGATCGAGCACTTGAACGAACAGCACTCCGAAGTACCGGTGAACTCGCATGTCGATTTCGGCTGGCATGTTCACTTCGTGCTGTTGGCCAGCCCGCATGTGGAGGAACCCTACGATCAAGACGGCCAACCCGATCGTGCTCCGTTCTATGATCCGTTTGTGAGTTGCCAAGCCGAAGCCCATTCGATGGCGTCGCTGTTCATCGAGTGGCAGGCCCCTCCGTGTTGGATCTCGCCTGTGCCGCGCGTGACTCGCCCCGCGTCGGTCATTTCACCGACGACGCCTTCGCAGTTCCTCGGCACCTATCTCGATGCGGTCTCGTTGCGCACTTTGCTGTGCGTGTCGCGCTGTTGATCCAGATCGCGCGATCGTCGCGGTCAACCTTGGACGGATTCGCGACCACTCTCGCCGCGTCGCCCATCGGACGAAGGCCTTTCCCGCTGAACGTCCCGCGCTTCGCAGGCATTCGCCCGGCCATCCGTCTGGCTGAGACCACCGCTTGAGAAAGTTCGATGGTCGCATCAAAACCTGACGCGCGAGGGAAGGTGTTCTCCGCGTTGTTCCTTCGCTTGCGCGTCAGGCTTCGATGGGTGGATCATTTTCACGCCGCCTTCCTGACGAGATGGCATCGCAGGGCATCGAGTTCAATTCGAGTTCTCACTGGGGTCCGTTTCAAGCGACCCGATCAAGGTTGTTCTCATGAAATATCGCTGGTTGGTGATCATCGTGGTGTTGGGAGTCGGAGCCGTTGCGGTGGCCGCATATCAGGCTTGGCAGCCCGCGCATCGGGGCGGGCGGCCGGAGTCCGCTGCGGCGCGAACCGACTCGTCGCCCGAGCCAAAGAACCGTGTGAGTCTGACCGAGGCCAAGTGGGCGGCCGCGCGGATCGTCGTCGCGCCGGTCGAGCGACGCACGTTGCAGCCGACTCGCATCGTGCCGGGCCGGATCGACTACAACGGCACGCGACACGTCGCCGTGAAGTCGCCGGTCGAGGGACTCGTGCGGAAGATGGCGGTCCTCGTGGGGGCGAGCGTCGAGGAAGGGCAGATCCTTGCGGTGATCGAGAGTCCCGAGTTGGGCGAGCGCCGCGCCGATGTCCTCCAGCAGCAGGCCGGTCTCGAAGGAACCCGGCGCGAACGAGACTGGTGGCAGGGACTACACGCGAACCTCGACGAGTTGCTCGCGCGATTAAAGCGACCGCAGGAGATCGCGGTGCTCGAACGAGACTTCGCGGACAAGCCACTCGGCGATTATCGCCGCGAGATCTTCTCGGCTTATTCCAAGTTCCGTACTGCCGAAACGATCAATGCCAACTTGAAGGCATTGGCCGAGGGAGCGGTCAGCACGCGCACGGTGCTGGAACAACGAGCGGCTCGCGATGCAGCGGCGGCCGATTTTCAGGCGGCCAGCGAACAGGTGGCCTTCGATTCCAAACAGAAACTCGGCAAGGCCGTCTCCGCATTCGATGATGCCTCGCGCCGCTTGGCCGTCGCGAAAGAACGGCTCACATGGCTGACGGGCCAATCCGCACCGACCGATTCGACATCGACAGAGACAGGTGACTTGAAGCGCGATGGTTCGCTCAGCACCTGGCCGGTGAAGGCTCCGTTTGCGGCGACGGTGGAAGAGGTGATGCTCGCCACGTCCGAACGAGTCCGTCAGGGAGACAACATCCTGTTGCTGGCCGACACCACGCGACTGTGGGTGCAGGCCGACATTCGCGAGAAGGACTGGTCCGCGTTGTCGCTGTCGGCCGGGCAGATGGTCCAAGTGCAGACACCCGCTCTGCCGGGAATGACGCTCGATGCGACGATCGCCTTCGTGGGCCGGGCGGTGAATACCGAGACGCGCGCCGTGCCGATCGTGGCCGACATTCGGAACGACGAGCATCTGCTGAAGCCCGGTCTGTTCGTGCGCGTCCTACTGCCCGACGGCCCGTCGCGCGAGTCGCTGACGATTCCCGACAGCGCGCTGGTGAGACACGAAGGCCGCACGTTTGTCTTCGTAGAAATCGGCCCCCGCGATTTTGAAGCCCGCGACGTGGTCGTCGGCTTGAGTATCGATCCCTGGGTGGCGGTCACGTCCGGCCTGACCGTCGGAGACCGAATCGCCACCTCGGGGACGTTTGTGTTGAAGTCCGAGATGTTGCTGGAGCCGGAAGAGTGAACTCGTTGTGCCCACCTGAACTAGCCCGACGCGCGAGCGAGGGCTTCGCGCATTTGAAATGTTCAGCCCTCGCTCGCGCGTCGGGCTAGTCCTGAACCATCTGTTCCGAAAGTTGCCATGCTCTCCAAGCTGATTGAATTCTCGCTGCACAACCGGATGCTCGTGCTCTGTCTGGTGCTGCTGATGAGCGGGCTGGGCGTCTATTCCGCGCTCGGTCTGCCGATTGATGCGGTCCCCGATTTGACGAACGTGCAGGTCCAGATCGTCACCGACGCCGGTGCCCTCTCGCCGCTGGAGGTCGAGCAGTACGTGACCTATCCCGTCGAGCAGTCGATGACCGGGTTGCCCAACGTGGAAGAGGTTCGCAGCGTGTCGAAGCTCGGCATCTCCTCGGTCACAGTCGTGTTCCGCGAACATGCCGACATCTATCGCGCGCGGCAACTCGTCACCGAGCGACTGCCCGAGGCCATCGAGAAGATCCCCGCCGGATACGGCACGCCGCGACTCATTCCGCTCACGACGGCCCTCGGTGAGATTTTGCAGTTCGAGGTGAAGGCCGAGCATCTGTCGGCGATGGAACTGCGCACGATCCTCGAATGGCAGATCGCGCCGCGCATGAGGCAGGTGCCGGGTGTGACCGAGATCAACTCGCACGGCGGCTTCTACAAGTCGTTCGAGGTGCAGCCCGATCCCAACCGGCTCGCCAGCTTTGGCGTCTCGCTCGCCGATGTGTTTCGGGCGCTAGACGAGAACAACTCGACCGCGGGCGGCGGCTACGTCGTGCATCACGGCGAGCAACGGTTCATTCGCGGACAGGCGTTGTTGCGCGATGTCGAGGACATCGAGCAGGTCGTCGTCCACGTTGGCAAAACCGGATCGCCCGTGCTGATCCGCGATGTGGCCGACGTGGTGATTGCTCCGCTGTCGCGACAAGGCTCCGTCACGCGCGACGGTCGGGGCGAAGCCGTCACGGGGATGGTGATGATGCTGTTCGGAGCCAACTCGCGCGAAGTCGTCCATGCCGCGAAACAACGTCTCGACGAGATCGCGCCCACGCTGCCGAAGGGCGTCACGCTCGAAGTGATCTACGACCGGGCCGACTTGATCGAACGGACGCTGCATACCGTCGAGAAGAATCTGCTCGAAGGAGGATGTCTGGTCATCATGGTGCTGCTGGTGATGCTCGGCAGCCTGCGTGCGGGGATCATCGTCGCGCTGGCCATTCCGCTCTCGATGCTGTTCGCCGCGAACCTGATGGGGGCGCTGGGGGTCTCCGCCAGCCTGATGAGTCTCGGCGCGATCGACTTCGGACTGATCGTCGATAGCTCGGTCATCATGATCGAGAACTGCATCCGGCGCATCTCGCTCAACCGCGAGGGGCGTCCGCATACCGAGGTCATTCGCGACGCGGCCATCGAGGTCCGCAAGCCGACCATGTTTGGCGAGCTGATCGTGGCGATCGTTTACGTCCCGCTGCTCGCCTTGCAGGGATCGGAGGGCAAACTGTTTCGGCCGATGGCGCTGACGGTCCTGTTTGCACTGGCCGGTTCGCTGGTGCTGTCGCTCACGCTGATGCCGGCTCTCGCGTCGCTCGCCCTGCCCAAGAAGATGGAAGAGAAAGAGATCTGGCTGATTCGCGTCCTGCACCGCATCTATCACCCGCTCGTGCATCGCGTCGTCGCGCATCCGGTCATCACTGTATTACTGGCGTGCCTCGTGTTCGCGGCGAGCGTTCCGGTCGCGGCGCGTCTCGGTGCCGAGTTCATGCCGCGACTCGATGAAGGGGACATCCTGATCGAAGCCAACCGGCTGCCGAGTGCCACGCTCGAAGACGCGCTGCCGCTCGGACAGCAGGTCGAGACGCTGCTGCTCAAGTTCCCCGAGGTGAAGACGGTCTTCTGCAAAACCGGACGGCCCGAAATCGCCAACGATGTCATGGGTGTGCAGCAAACCGACATCTGGGTCATGCTCAAGCCGGAGCACGACTGGCCGCGCCACAAGTCGCGCGATGAACTGATCGCCGAGATGTCGGCCGTGCTGACCGACAACGTCCCCGCCAGCCTGTTCGCCTTCACGCAGCCGATTGAAATGCGCGTCGATGAGCTGGTCGCGGGCGTCAAAGCCGACGTGGCCGTGCTGCTCTACGGCGAAGACCTGCCGACGTTGTCTCGCCTCGGCAAGCGGATCGAGAAGATCCTGCACGGGATCGACGGAGCGGCCGACGTGAAGGCCGAACATCAGGCCGATCTCCCCACTGTCAGAATCCAGGTGAAGCCACTGGCTCTGTCGCGCTATGGCATCGACGCGGCGCGCGTCATGGAAACCGTGGCCGCTCTCGGCGGTCGCAAGGCGGGGCTGGTCTTTCAGGGACGGATGCGGTTCCCGATCGTCGTCCGCATTCCGCTGGAGTGGCGTCAGGATGTGAAGCGACTCGAACAGCTCCCGGTCTTCGCCACCGATGGCCATCAGATTCCGCTCGGTGAGCTGGCGGATCTGATCGTCGAGGAATCGCCGCCGAGCATCGAGCACGAAGGAACCCGCCGCCGCACCTACATTCAAGCCAACGTGCGCGGCCGGGACGTTGCCAGCTTCGTGCAGGAGGCACAACGAACCATCGCGCGCGACGTGACGCTGCCGACCGGCTACGAGATCAAGTGGGGAGGCGACTTCGAGAACCTGCAATCGGCCAGTCTGCGGCTGGCCCTCGTCACACCGGTCGTGTTGCTCATGATCTTCCTCTTGTTGCACACGACGTTTCATTCGGCGCGACTGGCGTCGCTGATCTTTCTCGCCGTCCCGATCGCCGCGTCTGGCGGAGTCTTCGCGCTGGCACTGCGCGGCATGCCGTTCAGCATCTCGGCAGGAGTCGGCTTCATCGCGCTGTTCGGCGTCGCGGTCCTCAACGGACTCGTCTGGGTCAGCGCGGCCGAGAACCTGCGCGAAGCGGGACAGACACCGAAGGCCGCCGCCGAAGAAGCGGCCATGGCGCGCTTGAGGCCCGTGTTGATGACGGCCCTCGTTGCCAGCCTCGGCTTCCTGCCGATGGCCCTGTCGAGATCGGCCGGAGCCGAACTGCAACGGCCGCTCGCCACGGTCGTCATCGGCGGACTCATCACGTCCACGCTGCTGACGACGCTCGTACTGCCGACGATCTATCCGTGGTTCGTCTCGAAAAATGGCACGCACGAGTGAAGTGAAAATCTGGCCACCGGTGGGTTTCCCGCCGAGCTGGATGCGGCTGTCGAAGGTGTACGGCAACGTAGCGGGATTCTGGCTCTGACCCATTCCATGGCGTGACCGACAAACGTCGAAATCAGGTGAGCCGGGCGGCGTCAGCCCAATGGCACTCACTTTGAGCGGCAAGGCGCTAGCCGCCGGTGTGATGGAGTTGAGTTTCCAAGCAAAGAACCGGCGGCTAGCAGGCTGTTGAAAATAGAAGCCTGAAGCGCGAGCGAAGGATTTCTGAGCCTAATTCGTCCGCCTTTACGACATCCTTCGCTCGCGCTTCAGGCTTCTATTCCC
>JAYTGQ010000356.1:0-5896 GCA_043733345.1 Schlesneria sp. | reverse complement strand
GTGGCGATTCCATCGCCCGCGAGATTCGACGCGGAGGTCCATCCCTCGAAGCTGCATACCATCCTGCCGTGCGATTCCAGCCAACTCGAAGCGATTCTCGCAATCAAGTCGGGAGCCAGTCTTGTCCTCGATGACCCGCCGGGAACAGGCAAGAGTCAGACGATCGCCAACGTCATTGCCGAGTGCCTGGGTGGCCCGACTCGGGCCGCTATTGAAGTTAAGACGTGCTACGGCTGCGGAGTCCTCGGAGAAGCCGTGTTCTTCGCGAGGTCATCCCCCACCGGCACGCCCCCCGTTGTCGTGGGGTCCAGAAGAAGCCGGGCCACCTCGCCTTTTCGTTCAACGGGGTGAGAAACTCTCACTCGACGACGGAGAAAGCATCTCCATCGTTACTTCGACTTCCTTGACCACCTCGAAACTGGATGACCCGCTTGTGAACGGGCTGACCACTCCACTGATCCCACACAGTGACCCCGTGATCGTCTTGACTGACATACACGGCAGCATGATTTCCAGTCGTGTTGTTTGGG
Source organism: Schlesneria sp. (assembly GCA_043733345.1). Lineage (GTDB taxonomy): Bacteria > Planctomycetota > Planctomycetia > Planctomycetales > Planctomycetaceae > Schlesneria. The sequence goes on along the minus strand of JAYTGQ010000356.1, from coordinate 5,366 downwards.
TAAGCGCCGTCGATGAAAGTCGCGATCACCGTGCCCGGTGCTAAATTCGCGTGCTTCACTTTGACGCCCTCAGTCCAGTTGGATGACGCCGGTACTCCTGATCCGTTTCTCACGAATGCAACACACTGGCCGTTCCCGACGACTTGCCCTTCGTAACTTTCGGGGTTGGAAAATACAAAACTCATGGCATAGCTCCTTTAGCTCGACCTTCAACGAGGCAAAGCCGTAATAGGTGTTGGACAAGGCGAGTGCCACAAACCATCCACTGTACCCCGCTTGAACACTACGGCACTCGGCATGTGGATGATTTACTTCAAGCGGGAAACACCCGAAGTCGAAAACGATTCTGTCCGTAGAAATCGAAACCCTCGGATTTTCGTCTGGAGATTTGATATCACGGGATGAACGACGCCCCGCGAGAAATACGTGTCTGGTCAAAACGTTCCAAGAATGTCCTTCAATTTGCCCCAAGAGTGGCTGTGGCGGATGCGAGCCTTTCCGTACAACGTGTAGGTCGCAAGGTCGAATTCAAAACTTTCCAACGTTGCTCCCCCCTTGTTGCCCATCGCGCATCGTGTAAAGACAGACTCTGCTTTTTTGCCGAATTCTGTGGGCAACAAATTGATTATCCTTCGTCCAGGCACGTATGCCTTTTGCAAGTCTTTACTCTTGAAGGATACGAGTGAGCTCAATGATCGCAATAGATCGACGTCACTTCCACCGCCTCGCTCCAGCGTCGATACCAACTCCGTCACTATCTGACGAACCTTGGCATCTTTGATTTTCGCTGCAAGCAGGCGGAATGCTTTTGTCGCACCGTCGCGCATCGCCTGATCGCCTTGCATGAAGAATTCGTCGAATCGGGCCGCACGGTCCTCAAGTGACTGTTGCGGAAGATTCCCGATCGTGATCACGAATCCGCCGTGGTCAGTCAATATCGCTGCCTCACGCCGTTTCGTTGCTGCGTTCAATCGGTCAGTTACCGGCCTGAACAAAGATTCGGCCCGTTCGCGCAGGGGCTTTGGAAGCATACTTGTCCCGTAGGTCTCGACCGCGAAGTCGTAGTGAATCGTGCGGGCGTCGAACGTAAGTGTCGGAATCGACGGCGTGCGATCTTCGAGGATGGATAGCAACAACTCAGCGGCGATGTCATCCGACAGATTCTGCCCCTGGAGTTTCGCCCACGTAGTGATGTCCTGAAACTCGAGCAGCAACTGCCGCTTGATTTCGCTCTTCGCCGTTTCGCCTCCATCAACGATCGAGGTGGCAATCAACCTTGCAATTGTTCCACCTTCAGCCCAGTCAACGAATCGTTTTGAAGCGAAGTAAGAAACCGAATCCGTCGTCGGACGCTCAACTCCCCCGGCGTCCGTCGTGTATGCCTTCGATCTCGAAGCCGAGTACCCTTCATCTTTGATTGACAATTTCGTTGCGAAACAGGCCGCCGCAAGCTGGATTGGGTTGAACGCCGGGAGTGAAACATTTCCTCGCAGCAGATCCTTGACCTGGTCCGAATCCAGCGAAGCACCGGCGAAATCGAGATCCAGTTTTCCGTGCATGGCGCCTGAGTAGGTGTTGACTGAAAACTGAAGGGTGCTGTCAATCTGATACGGAATGATCTCTTGGTCTGTGAGCAACGCGACTGCATCCTTCACTGCCGCCGCCGCATCGTTGGCGGCCTTTTCAACCGTCTTCACGACATTTTGCGACTCCTCGACGACCTGTTCTCTTGCCTTGACGGCTTCTTGCTTAACTACCTGAACAATTTGAGATTCCTCAACCTTGTGAAGCGTGTCCGCAACAACCGCCTTGGCCTCTGACAACTTAGCAACCGCCATCGACGCCTCATCAACTGCTTTGTGGTATTCACGCACGAGCGGCAAGAGCGCCTTCTCACCGTGGGTTCCCGCTTCTTCGATGAACTTCACCCATTCCGCAGGCGTCTTCGACATGTCCCGAACAGTTTTGTCACGTAGAGCACATAGCTGCTCCTGCGCATTGAAATTCTTGGCTGCGGTTTCAAGACGTTTTCCGGCATCAGCAACAACCTTTCCTGCTTTCTCCAGTTCCTTGCCGGCTTTTTTTAACGCTGCATCCCCAGCGTTATACGCATCCTGCGCTAGCTTTAAGAGACCGTTTTTTTCTGCCAACGCGTCTCGCGCGTTCGAGAGATCTTTTTTCGCCTTATTCCACTTCTCTTCAGCCTTGTCCCTCTTTCCCTGTAGAAACGCTCCAACGGCATCAGCCAAATCGTCGAATGCCGACTTCAGGCCGTCAGCGACTCCTTCGAGTCGGGCAACTTCCTGTTCCGCGACCTTGACGACATCCTTCGCGGCCGTGAGTTTCTTGTTGAGTGCCGTGAGAGTTGTTGACGCTTCGTCCTGTACTGATTTGGCTGTGACCGACTTTGTGTCAGCATCCTTTTTAGCGTTACCGGCCGCATCCTTTTCCTGCTTCAACATTTCCCGTTTGCTGGCGGCCGACTTCTGATCAGCATCAATTTCAGTCTTGATTCCATCAAACGCCGAGATGGCTGCGGCTGACGTTTTTTCAACATTTACAGCAGCATCGTCGTTTACTTTCCGGCGTTCGTTGGCAGTTTTCTTAGCCGCGTCATGATCGGCTTCATTGGACTTTACGGACGCAGTTGCCGCCGACAAATCCATGCGTCCGTGATTCAGATTTTGTGACTTTCCTGAAGCCTCGTCTTTCTGCTTTTTGAGGATGTCCGTCCGTACGCCGAGCCCAGTTTCGCGCACCGACAATTCTGCCTTCAACAATTCGCGAAGTTCGGACTGTGCTTTGGGGTCAAGTGCCCCCACGAAATCCGCTGGAATCGTCATGCCATTGTCGTTGCATGGGCAGCACCAACAAAACCTGTGTCTCTTCGGTCGTGCGTCGGAGTCGGCACTGATTACGAGTGCGCTCGTGGCTGCCACAAGCATGCAGATGCGTACCGACATGGTCCGCGACTTCGAGTTCAATAGTTTCGGAAGAATTCGCATGTGCTCCCCTTCTTGTGTGTGCGGCCCTGCCACCTACAGTCGCGGTGACGAATGATTCGACAACCATTTTCAATTTCAATCCTACCGCTGAAATACTTCAAGCATCCCGCCCCTTTTTTTTGACGGCATCTGCGACGTAACGGCTGGTTGGCCCGGCTCGGACTGCTTTTGAAGTTGAGGAATGGCACGTCAAACGTGGCTGGCGGATCAAGTCGGGCCACCCCGCCGAAGTCAACCAGCAAAAGCGACACCGGCCGTTGCGACCGCTTTTCGCTCGCGTGCCGAATCGACTCGTCCGACTCAAGCCGTGCTGGATGATGAGTCCGCTCGCGGTCAGCACGTCCCTGGAATCGCCCGAGTTTCAATTCGATGTCGTCATCTTTGACGAGGCTTCGCAGGTGCTCCCCTGGGATGCCATCGGTGCGGTTTATCGCGGACGTCAACTTGTGGTTGCTGGAGACCAGAAGCAGTTGCCGCCCTCCACGTTCTTCGACCGCATGGTCAACAACGACGACGATTCCGAAGACGCCGACGACCTCGGTGATTTTGAAAGTGTGCTCGATGTCTTGTGTTCGATTGGGCTGCCGAGAAAGCGGCTGCGGTGGCACTACCGCAGTCGGCGCGAACCGCTCATCGCGTTCTCGAATCATCACTTCTATGACGACGATCTCGTGACATTTCCCAGCCCCGATGATCTCGACGGTTCCACGGCGGTGCGGTTCGTGCATGTCCCTGATGGTCGCTGGCGGTCCAAAGCGGGCTTCAATCCCATCGAAGCGAAACGGACTGCGGAGCTCGTACTCGAACACATTCAGCGGCACGGGGGTCGTTCGCTAGGAGTCATTACGTTCAACCAGAAACAACAGCTCGCCGTGTTGGACGAACTGATGGAACTGCGAAAGAACCGTCCACTCCTTGAGCCGTTCTTCCGCGAGGATCGTCCCGAGCCATTCTTCGTGAAGAATTTGGAAAACGTCCAAGGTGATGAGCGCGATCGAATCATTCTCAGCGTGGCCTACGGACTGAACGAGGAGACCGATCGGGACAGTATGAGCTTCGGCCCACTCAACAGAGTGGGCGGCGAACGACGACTCAATGTCGCAGTCACTCGCGCCCGCGAGGCCATCACGCTGGTGAGTTCCATTCGATCAGATTACATCGACCTCAACCGGACCAAAGCCCGAGGCGCACGGCTGTTGCGCGCCTATCTCGACTACGCCGAACACGGACCGACGGGGCTGGCCTCTAAATCGGTTGAGACCGGCGGTCAGTTCGAGTCCCCGTTTGAAGAGGCCGTCGCAAACGCGCTGAAAGAAATCGGATTGGACGTGCGCTCACAAATCGGCTGCGGCGGATTTCGGATCGACCTTGCAGTCGTTCATCCCGAGCATCCCGGTCGTTATGTGCTGGGGATTGAGTGTGACGGCGCGACGTACCACCGCACGGCGACGGCTCGCGACCGTGACCGCATTCGCCAAGAAGTGCTGGAGGAGCTTGGTTGGAGGGGCAGGCTCATTCGCATCTGGTCCACGGACTGGATTCGCAATCCCGCCCATCAAATCGAACGAATTGCACTCGCTTTCCGCGAGGCACTGCTGCTGCCAGTTTCTGCTCCTGTTGAAGTCCCCGAAGTCTCGCCGCCATCGCCCGAAGCAGAGCCGATCCTGCGGATCAGAGACTTTCGCGACGCCAAACCAACTCCACGTTTCGCGAATATCGAAGACGTTCCCGATGGCGAAATCGCACGAGTCCTCTTGCGCCTTGCCGTCACGTTCGGTGTGACGCCGAGAGAAGACCTCATCACGAGCACGGCCCGCGAACTGGGGTTTGGACGAACGGGAAAACGCATCTCCGCTCGAATCGAGTCGGTCATCCAGGGCCTCGTGCAACAGGGACGACTCCGCAACGTGGGTGACGAACGACTTGGGGTGACCATCTGAAATCAAGATCGGGTAAGTCGAACGGTAGGATGTGAATTGCACCAACTGTGTCATGAAGCTGACTGAGCTGAACAAGAGCATGAACGACGATCAACGATTCGCCCTCCACTTCGGCCCCTACCACGCCCCGCCGTTCAACTATGGCGATGCGGTCATGGACGAAGTCCGTGGCGAGGTGACGGTCATCAAACTGAGCGCTGCGAAGATTCCGTGGCCGATCGGAAAACTGCGTCAGGGGCGCTCGCTGATCGTGTACGGCGGGTTGGCCGATGCCATTCGCCGGGAATCGAATCAGGCGGTCTGCCATTGGTGGGGCATCACACGGCTCTCGGCGAACATTCATCAGCGTCCTCGGACTGAAGTCGAGACTATGCTGGCCTGACGTTCTCGGCACACGGGCCTTTCTGCCCCATGCCTTCGG
>JAYTGQ010000355.1:0-14930 GCA_043733345.1 Schlesneria sp. | reverse complement strand
CAAGATGGTGGGCCGGCGCGGCGAAGCGCCGCTGGTCCCACCCTACATCGGCCAGCTTCAAACAGGCACTGGCTTTTCACGTCAGCCACTTCGGCTCGAAGCCCTTGCGGTACGGCTTCGTCAGCAGGGCGTTGGCCTGCGCGTTGTTGGTCACGGTCCCCTTGGCGGCATCCCACATGAGGGTCTCGCCGGGGAGACGGATGGCGACAGTGCCGAGCAACACGGTTTCCGTCAGCGGGACGGCGTAGTCGAAGTGCGAGGTCGTTTGATCGGTACCGCGACAAGCATCGGCCCAACTCACGTAGTGGTCGCGTGCGGGAACCTCTTCCATTTTGAAGTCGGCGAACTTGTCTTCGGGGAACAGCTTCGGAGCCGCGATGTGAGGAATGACCAGCGATCCTTTTTCACCAATCAGGACCGAGCCGGACGCAGGCAGCTTGTAGCTGGTGGGCAAGCCGTGGGCTTCACTCGGCGGGAAGTGGCCATCGCCGTCGTACCACGTCACTTTGAGCGACCCGGCCACTGTCAGCTCGGTCGCGGGGAACTCATACGAAACCTTCGACTTCTTGTACCAGACCTCGCGATTCATCGGAGTCGCCTCGGCTGTGACCTTGAGTGGTGACGACAACTTCAACGCCATGCTGACCGGATCGAGGATATGACAGCCAAAGTCACCGAGTTGCCCGTTCGAGAAATCCTGCCAGCCGCGCCAGTTGAACGAGTGATAAATCTTGCCAACGTAGGGCCGTTCGGGAGCAACGCCGAGCCACTCATCCCAATGCACGGTGCTTGGCACTTCGTCCTTCGTGGCGGGTCGGTCGTCAGCCAGAATCCAACCCATCTGGCCGCTCTGCCACGCATGGACTTCCTTCACCTTGCCGATCGCGCCGTCATGCACCAGCTTCACGGCCGTCCGATAGGACTGATGCGATTGAATCTGGTTCCCCATCTGCGTGACGACCTTGTACTTCGTCGCGGCGAGTCGCATCTGCCGCGCTTCGTGAACCGTGTGCGTCAGCGGCTTCTGGCAATAAACGTGTTTGCCGAGCTGCATCGCGGGAAGAGCTATCGGCGCGTGCATGTGATCGGGCGTCGAGACGATCACCGCATCGAACGTTTTTTGGTTGGCATCGTCGAACAGCTTCCTGTAGTCGGTGAACTTCGCAGCGGACGAAAACTTCTCGGCCGCTCGACCGAGATGGTTCTGCGATTCGTCGATGTCACACAGCGCGACGACGTTCACGTTGGGACTTTTCGCCACCTGAGTCAGGTCATCCCAGCCTTTGCCACCCGTCCCAATCGATGCCACGTTCAGCCGCTCATTCGCGCCATACACGCGGCTCCAACTTGCGGCCGTCCAACTGATGGCCACGCCGCCGACGAAAGACTGCTTCAGAAAATCGCGCCGCGTTGAATGTCGTACCGAACTGTTGCTGTGCGTCATGAAAACCTTCCCGAAAATCTGAGGGTGACCGGGGCCCGAAACCTGTCGCCACAGTCCTGTCGAAGCGTTCTCCGACCGGCAGTGACAGCGTGCGAGCACGGTAGCCTGACCCATTAGAGATTACAAATCGAACGTCAACGCACACCGCAGCGAACCGCCTGAAGCCAACGTCTGAAGTCCGGCTTAGCTTTGTTAGCCGGACTTCCTTGGGCTGTGACGATCCCCAACAAAAACGAAGTCCGGCTTTAGGAAAAGCCGGACTTCGAGCGTGAGCCACGATTCGTCACTCGTCGTCGTGCTTCATCTGAGCGGAAGCGACGATCTTGGTTTGCTCGTGGGGTGGGACCTGTTCGTAGTGGCTGAAACTCATCGAGTACGAGCCTTGGCCGCCGGTCATGCTCGACAGGGCGCGGGCGTAGGTGGCGAGTTCGGCCAGTGGAGCGCGGGCTTGAACGACCGTCATGCCGCCGGGAAGAGTGTCCATGCCCTCCATGCGGCCTCGTCGCGGGTTGAGGTCGCTGGTGATCGCACCGACGTGATCGCTGGGGACGGTGACTTCGAGGTGCATCACGGGTTCCAGCAGGCAGGGCTTCGCTTGTTGGAAGACATCGCGGAAACAGCAGCTTCCCGCCGTGCGGAACGCCGCTTCGTTGCTATCGACTGGATGATCCTTCCCGAAGAAGGCGGCGACGGCGAGGTCTTGAATCTGGTAGCCCGCGAGGACTCCCTGTTCCATCCGCTCGATCACGCCCTTTTCAATGGCCGGGATGAACTGGTTCGGGATGGACCCGCCCGAGACGCAATCGAGGAACGCGAAGTTCAGTTCCTGATTGTAGTGGTACTCACGCAGCCCTTCGTAGTTGGCGCGAGTGAACTCGGTTTCTGGGTCGATGTCGCGCGACAGCGGGTAGACGCGCAGATGGACTTCCGCGAACTGGCCCGATCCTCCCGACTGCTTCTTGTGACGATACGAGCCTTCTGCGCGACCGGCACACGCCTCGCGATACGGCACCTTCGGGGCGTGCGTCACGATGTCCACCTTGTCGCGTTTGTGCAGTCGCTCGGTGACGATTTGCAGATGCAGGTCGCTCATCCCGCGCATGACCATCTCGTGCGTTTGCGGATCGCGGGTGATGCGGAACGTCGGGTCTTCCTCTTCAATCTTGTGGAGGGCACTGGAAATCTTTTGTTGGTCGGCGCGACTTTTCGGTTCGACGGCGAGGCCGATCATGGGACTCGGGAAGTCGAACGTTGGCAGTGTGAAACTGCGGTCGCTCGCCACGAGCGTGTCTCCCACTTGGAACTCGTCCACTTTTGCGACGACCACCACGTCACCGGCGTGAGCCTCATCCACCGACTCGACGTGTCCACCCTGAACATCAAGGAGTTGATGAACTTTGACCGGCTTGCCGGTGCGCATGTCCTTCACCATTGAGTCCTTCGTCATCCGCCCCGACAGGACGCGGATGAAGCTCATCTTCGAGACGAACGGATCGATGCGTGTCTTGAAGACCTGCGCGACGAGCGGCCCGTCGTCGGATGAATTCACTTCGACATCGTCGCCACTATCTGAGGTCGCGTGGCGGACGAGTTCACCCGGTGTGAGCGCGAAGTCGGCCACGGCGTTCATCAACTCGGGAACGCCCACGCCCGTTTTGGCGCTCACGCAGAAGATCGGGATCAGCGAGCCGGAGGCGATCGCCTTGTTCACTCCGCCGAGAACCTCGTCCGCCGACAGCGTCTCGCCTTCGAGATACCGCCCCATCAACTCTTCGTCCGCCTCGACGATCGCGTCCATCATCGCCGCGCCGTATGTCGATGGATCGACGACCGCGCCGTTCTCTTCGGCGTGCGACAGGTTCAGTGTGCTTTTCACTCGTTTGAAGGTCGCCCCCGCGCCGCAGGGAACGTTCATCGGGATGCAGTTCGCGCCAAAGGTCGCTTGGATTTGATCGACGAGGCGGACGAAGCTGATGTTCTCGCCATCCAGCTTGTTGAGGACGATGACTCGTGCGAGATGGGCGTTGCCCGCCAGTTCAAACGTCCGCCGCGTGTTGGCTTCGATCCCCGCCGCCGCGTTGATCGTGATGAGAGCCGTCTCGGCGGCACAGACGGCGCTGATGACTTGCCCCACGAAGTCGGGATAGCCGGGCGTGTCGATCACGTTGACTCGCACGCCGTGATGCTCGAAGTGAACCATCGCCGCCGAGATCGAGAAGTGGTGCTGCCGGGCCTCGTCGTCGGTGTCGAGCTGACTCGTGCCATCATCGACCGACCCGGCTCGCGAGCCGACTCCTGCCTTGAACAGCATCTGATCCGCCAGCGTCGTCTTCCCGACGGCACCGTGGCCCACGAGCACAATGTTGCGAATTTTCTCCGAAGCATACTTGGACATACCGGCTCCCCTTTCGTCGAACGACAGTTGAGTTTCCACCAGCACGGACGCAGAACAGCGTCGCCCAGAACGGGCATGGCAGAAATTGTACGACTGGCCAACAGGGGATTGCCAGTTCAGGGAACAAGCCAAACAGGGTCATCGCCTTTTTCATTGTAGGGTGGGACAAGCTCGCTTCGAGCGCCGGCCCACCATCTGGAAACATCGAGAAATCATGGTGGGCCGGCGCGACGAAGCGCCGCTGGTCCCACCCTACATCCTGCCTAACTTCAAACAAGCATTGGCACTGCAAGCCAACGGAATACGCTACGACTGAGGTCGCACCGGGATGGCGCGGTAGAGGCGGACGAGTCCGAGTAGCAGCACGAAGCCGATGCCGCCGACTCCCGCGAGGACGGTCAGGCTGAGCCAGTCGCTGAAGATGACTCGCGTTTGTTCCCAGAGCCAGCCCCAGCGGAACAGGACAAAGACGGCGGCGATGCTCAGCCACGGGCCGTAGGGTAGGTAAGTCTTGCCCGAGACCAGTTTGATCAGAACGCCGACGGTGAGTCCCGCGAGCGGTGCCAGCAGGAACACGAGGACGACCGCCTGCCAGCCGAGGAAGCTGCCGATCATCGCCATCAGTGTCACGTCGCCAAATCCCATGGCCTCCTGACCGATGACGCGCGAACTGATTGCCCGCGCGAGCCATGTCAGCGAGGCTCCGGTTGCCAGCCCCGCGCTGCTCCACGCGAGACCGTGCCAATGTTGGTGCGGGTCGTACCATGCGGGGATGGCCGGGCCGCGCAGTTGCGGAATGGCGATCGACCAATCAACCCACAAGTGGCAAAGCTGGAGATCGCCAAACACGACCGCTCCCAACAGGCCAAGAAACATTCCGGGGAACGTGATGCGGTCGGGGATCATGTAGCAATCGAAGTCGATTGCGGTGGCGACGATCAGCAGCGACAGCAGGACCAAGTGATAATAGAGCCGCATTTCTCGACCGAGCCACGACGGCTGAACTTCATCCGTGTCGAGTACGCGCGCTCCATGTTCGGCCCAGTGGAGTGCTCCGAACAACGCGGCCGTCACGAGCGTCAACGCAACACAGCGCAGCCAACGGGTGGATGCCGAAACGGCGGACAAGTTCAGGGCGGTCCGCTCGACACGACTCAGCCGCTCGAACCATGTACTCAAACAAAGTCCGACCAGCAGGCCGATCAATCCCGTCACCAATCCACTCAATGTGGTGTTCTCCAGCCAAGTCGCGGTCGTCGCGACTTTGAGATGCCCAACCCGGATGATTCATGAGGAACCACGAAATACTCGAAAGACACGAAATTGAAGAGACCTGAGATCAGAGCAATTCAAGACATCGCGCGTCGTGCCATCGCGGTCACTTGGGATCAGAACTCTCGTCTCTTCTTCACTTTCGAGTCTTTCGTACGACTCAAGTTTTGTTTCTTCGCGTGCCGCGAAGATTTCCGCACTGTCAATAAGTGATGCCCTCCCGCGTGGCCGCTCGTCACAATCCTGCTTCATCAACGAGAGGCGATCAGAAGACCTCAACAAGAAAAGGGTGGACAAGAAGATGAAATCCAAGTCCAGACGCTTCTACTCCCATCTTCTTGTCCACCATTTTCTTGTTCCTTTCGGTTGCGGCGGAGCCGCGCTGGGTTTTTCGTGGTGAATCATCCGGCCCAAGGGGCGGAAGTCTTTCGAGCCAGCATCACTTGCCGTCGGGCAGCGTCTCGGGTTTGTACTCGTGCTGGCGTTTGCGAGTGACTGTGGCCGACTCGATCTTGTCGTCCTTCTTGAGTGACGCCGCCACGTCGAGACCCTCGACGATGTGACCGAAGACCGTGTGGCCCGATTGAGCATCGACGTTCGCGTTCAGATGCGGCGTGGGAAGGTGAGTCAGAAAGAACTGCGAGCCGCCGGTGTTCGGTGCGGCTGTCTTGGCCATGCTGAGCGAGCCGCGAAAGTGGCGACGGGCGTTCTTTTCAAAGCACTCGCACTTGATCATGTAGCCGGGGCCGCCCTGACCATCGTTGCTGGGATCGTCGTCGCGCGAGTTCGGGTCTCCCCCTTGAGCCATGAACATCGGGATGACTCGGTGAAACTTGATCCCGTCGTACTTCTTCGCTTCGACGAGACTCACAAAGCTGGCAACGGTGTTCGGGGCTTCGTTCTCAAATAGTTCGAGCACAATGTCGCCGCGATTCGTTTTGAAGAGGACTCGCGGAAGTTGAGCCTCGCCGGTTGCGGCGGCTTCTGCCTCGCGAATGGCCTGCTCGGTTTTCCAGAACGCGACGTATTCGGTGGCGGCCGCTTGATACCGACCACCCAGTTGCGGGTGGAGCATCTCGTTCTTTTCGGCGGCCGCAAATGTCTCAACGGCCTCCGCGAAGTCGTGCGTGGCGAACTGCGAGACTCCCAAGATGTTGGTCGTCTGCACGTTCTTGCGACCAGCGGCAATCAGTGTGCTGGCGAGTTTCTTGGATTCGTCGAAGCGATGATTTTGGAAGGCGGCTTCCATCACGGTCTCACCTGCGTCGAAGTTCTTGGGATCGGCCGCGTAGACCTGTGGAGCCAACACTGCCAGCCGTTCGTCCACGCTTTGGAATTCGGCCCGCTTCTCTCCGAACTCCTTCCGCATCGCGTCTTGCTCGTCGGTCGTTTTGGCTTTACGAAAGCTCTGCTGCAACTCGGTCAGTCGCGCGGCAATTTTCTGTCGCTGTGAGAACAGCTCGGGCCAGCTCCCCGCCTTCGTCGGCTTGGCGGCTGGCGGGGCCTCTTGGGAGAACAGCACCGCGCCGAAATTCAGTGAGAGACTGAGCAGGGCGAGTACCGTAAGTCGGTGGGTGTGCATCGAGTGATTCCTCAACCAGTGATTCGGTGGGGGGCGGGGCGGGGGATGAGAGTTGGGCGGCAAGTCACACCGTTTACGACGAGGTCTGGTTGCATCAGCCCGGAGGGCGACAGGGAAAACCAGAACCACAACCACCCAGCCCCGAAGGGCAACGCCGTTAATGATTTCGGAGCTACAAAACAGGGCCAATCGAACGTAGCAGAAGTCGTCAGACTTCTGGGGAGTCATCGAGTCGTCAGAATTCTTACGAATTCTGCTACAGAAATCCTGAACGGCGTTGCCCTTCAGGGCTGAAGGCATTGTTGTCCGATCTGACCCACGGCTCACGCCGTGGGCTATGACCTGTCGCCCTCCGGGCTAAAACAGGAACTCCCGGTTCGCATCCGTCTGATAAGGCGAGCGGCAAGAAAAAACTTACCCACTGCACCGCGCCCAGTGCCCCGGACGCTCCGAAGCGTCCGGGGCACTTCGGGTAAGGTCTCTTCTGCCGCTCGTCTAAGTCCATTTCAATCGTGTTGCATCGCCGCGGACTCCGAAACGGCGGCGGGAGTGTAGAAGCCTGCCGGTGCTGACAAAAGGCATGAACGAAGCCTGCTGGACAACTCGCTCGAAGTCCGGCTTTTCCCAAAGACGGACTTCGAGCCGCCAGTGCGTCGCCTCGGAAGGAAGTCCGGCTGACAAAGCTAAGCCGGACTTCAGCCTTGCAGACTTGGGCCTTGGAAAGTGGGGCAACGGCGTTGTGTGGTGTCGCGAATCGTTCGCCGTTACTGACTACCCACGTTGCCGGGTATCAGCTACCTTCCCCTGCTGCGCTCGGCACGCCGTCCTCACGGTGTTTCGAGCGAGATATTCAAGCTTCGAGACAGGAACTGCGGCTGGGAAATGCCGGGACCGCTTTACGCCAAGTCCCGTGAACTCATCTTCCCACCACCGCAAAGACAGGGAACCGTCCATGACGTTGTCGGAACTGCTGGAAGGCAAGTTTCGTGGCGATATTCGCTTTCGGGGTGCCGCGTACATTCAGGCCGAGCGAGTCTCCGTGATTCGTGTGACGCCAGACCATTTGTTCGCCGTCGTGCGAGACGGCGTCGAGTTTCAGACGCAACTCAGCCGCGACGGCGGGCCGTTTCGGATGATCTGCAACTGCGTGGGAACGTCTTCCAACCCCAGCGGCAACGCTCAGTGCAAACACTTGTGGGCCACGATCCTCGCCGCTGACGCGGGTTCCTACGTTTCGCCCTCCACCAAGCCGGGATTCTTTCCGCCGTTCATGGTTGAGGACGACGTGCCGCTTCGTTTTGGAAGTGACACGGAGCTATGGGAAGGTGACGAAGCCGACGCCGCAGCCTTGGCTGAAATGGGGACTTCTTCTAGTCGCTCCAAGAAGAAAAAGTCAAAGGCGGGCGAGGATGACGACGACGATGCGGACGAGCCGAAATTTGAAGCGGCCACACGCCTGAAAGAGTGGGAAATCCGACTCAGTGAACTGCGCAAAGAGATGCAGGGCGAAGAGTCCTCCGTTTCAGCGGCCGGTCGCGAGCGGCAGGTCTTCTATGAGATCGACGCCCGGGCGAGCGAAGAGGCGGGATTGATCGTCATTCAGACCTCACAACGTCAGCGACGCGCGAACGGCGAATGGGGGAAACTCAAGCCGCTCAAGCTGCGTCCCGGCAAGTTTGAAGAGATCGACGACGACGAAGATCGCCGCATCCTCGCGCACATCGTCGGCGGGACTCCCGACCGAACTTCGCTCTCCGGACAAGTGGCCGACAATCTGGCCGCGTTCCGTTATCGAGTCCCTCATGATCTGTGCCAAATGCTGTTGCCCGCGATTTGCGCCACCGGTCGCATTCGCTTGCTCGGCGACGATGAACGTGTCACTGAGACGCTGTCGTGGGACGCGGGCGCGCCGTGGGAACTTTGCTTGGCGGTCGAGTTTCAAGAAGACCAGCAAGTCTGGAAATTGCGAGGCACGCTGCGACGCGGTTCCGAAAAGATGCCGTTGCGTGAGCCGGTGCTGGTCGTGCCGGGTGGCCTCGCCATCACAGATACACAGGTCCGACCGTTCCAAGATTTCGACGCCTACCCGTGGGTGACTCTGCTCCGACGGAGCGACGAATTTCAAGTGGCCGCAGGCGAAGAACACGCGCTCGTCGATCGACTGCTCGACATGCCCGCACTGCCGAAGCTCGAACTGCCGAATGAGCTGCGTCTGGAAGAAGTGGTCGTGGCCCCGCAGCCGATCGTGGTCGTTCACGCGCCCGGCCGATCGCGTTGGCATCAGGATCGACTTAAGGCGGAAGTGCTGTTCGATTACGACGGCACTCCCGTGCGCGGGACCAGCAGTCAGTGGGCCATCGTTCAGCGAAAGTCCAATCGCTGTCTCGTGCGCGACCGTCAGGCTGAAGCTTTGGCGTGGTCTCAGTTGCAGGACGGCGGCTTCCGTCGGCTGCTCGATTACCGTCGCGGCCAGCACGACGCCGAGATTGCCGCGCGCGATCTCGCTCCCGCCGTGCGTGCCCTCATTGCCGACGGCTGGCAGGTGAAAGCCGATGGCAAGCAAGTGCGACAAGCGGTCGATCTGAAGTTCCAAATCAAGTCGAACATCGACTGGTTCGAGCTTCATGCCGACGTGAATTTCGGCGGCGCACGCGTCACGTTTCCCGAGTTGCTCGCAGCGTTGGCTCGCGGCGATGGCACGATCACGCTGGACGATGGCTCGCTGGGAATCCTGCCCGAAGAATGGATGGAACGCTACGGGTTGCTCGCGGGCTTGGGGGTCGCCGAGGGAGATCATCTTCAATTCACCAATGTCCAAGTCGGAATCTTGGACGCGCTGCTATCAACACAGTCGGTGGTCGATCTCGACGCCCGCTTCATAGAGGTCCGCGATCGGCTGGCCGCCTTTGAAGGGATCAAGAGCGAACCGGAGCCACCCTCATTTCGTGGAGAGCTTCGCCCGTATCAGCGCGAAGGACTCGGGTGGCTGCGATTTCTGGAAGAGTTCCAATTCGGCGGCTGTCTCGCGGACGACATGGGCCTCGGCAAGACGATTCAAGTATTGGCGTTCCTCGAAGGGCGACGCAAGCCCGCGAAGAAACGTCAAACGTCGCTCGTAGTCGTCCCGAAGTCGCTGATGTTCAACTGGAAGCAGGAAGCCGAAAAGTTCACACCCGAGATGAACGTACTCGAGTATTCCGGACTGGATCGAGCCAAGCTGCGCGACGATTTCGGCAAGTACGACTTGATCCTGACAACCTATGGCACGCTGCGGCGCGATGTCCTCATTATGAAGGATGTCGCGTTCGATTACGTGATTCTCGACGAAGCCCAAGCGATTAAGAACTCGTCCTCGCAAGTGGCCAAGGCGACGCGATTGCTCCAAGCGCGACACCGCATCGGGCTGAGTGGCACGCCCATCGAAAACCATCTGGGCGATCTCTGCTCCATTTTCGAGTTCCTCAATCCCGGCATGTTGGGACGCAGTTCCGCGTTCAAGCTGCACGCGGCCGACCCGGAAAACACGGAGACTCGCCGAGTCTTGGCAGACGGTTTGAAACCGCTCATTCTGCGGCGCACCAAGCAAAGCGTGGCCAGCGAACTCCCCGAAAAACTGGAGCAAACCATCTTCTGTGAGATGGGGCCGGAACAGCAACGCCTCTACGACGAGATGCGGGCTCACTACCGCGACTCGCTGCTGGGAATCATTGAGGACCAGGGTCTGGCCAAGTCCAAGATGCACGTCCTCGAAGCATTGCTCCGACTGCGACAGGCCGCGTGTCATCCGGCGCTGCTCAACAAGTCCTCGTCCGCCGACTCGAGTGCGAAGCTCGATGTCCTCATCCCGCACATCGAAGAACTGATCGAAGAGGGCCACAAGACGCTCGTCTTCTCGCAGTTCACCAGCATGTTGGCGATCGTGCGAGAACACCTCGACAAGAAGGGGATCGTCTACGAATACCTCGACGGCCAGACGCGCGACCGCAAGGAACGTGTCGAGCGTTTCCAATCGGATGAAAAGTGCGGTGTGTTCCTCATCAGCCTCAAGGCCGGTGGCTTGGGCCTCAACCTGACCGCGGCCGACTACGTATTCATCCTCGATCCGTGGTGGAATCCGGCCGTCGAAACTCAGGCGATCGACAGAGCTCACCGCGTCGGTCAAACGCGGCAAGTCTTCGCGTACCGATTGATCTGCAAGGGAACCGTCGAAGAGAAGATCGCCGAATTGCAGAAGCAAAAGCGTGAACTCGCCGACGCGATCCTCGAACAAAACAACTCGATCCTCCAAGACATGACTGCCGACGACTTGAAGATGTTGCTGTCGTAAGAACATGTCCAAGAATTACGCCGTGTTTTGAACAACACCAACCCGAAGCGTGAGCGAGGACGGATGTCGCTCGACTCTCGTCCTCGCTCACGCTCCGGGTTGGTGTTGTTCTGGGACACGTTCTAAGGCCGCAACTGCGGTCGCACTCGGCGCGTTGGCCGATATACTCCTGCCGTTCCGATTTTCCTCGTAATTGAAAGAGTGAGACTGCTGCCATGGAAACAGCCCAACAAGATGAAGCGAAGTCGCTGATCGCCCGGATTCTCCAACTCCGAGACTCTCTTTGACTGGGCTGCCAAGCAGCAACGCATTGCCGAAATCAGCACACGCATGTCTGAGTCCGACTTCTGGAACAACCAGGAGAAGGCTCAGGCCACGATGAATGAGTTGAAGCAACTCAATGCCGCGATTAAGCCGATCGCTGAACTCGTCAAAGGGGCCGAAGACCTCGGCGTCATGGTTGAGTTCGCCGAAATGGGCGAAGACGTCGGAGCCGATGCGGTCACTTTGGTCGCATCTCTTCACGAGCAGTTCGCCAAGGCCGAGCTTCAAGCGATGCTGTCCGGCCCACAAGACGGCAACGCCGCTTACATCGCCGTTCAATCGGGCGAAGGAGGTACGGACGCTCAAGACTTTGCCGAGATGCTGCTGCGCATGTATCAGCGCTGGGCAGAGAATCGTGGGTTCACTGCGGAACTGCTCGATTCATCACCAGCCGAAGAGGCTGGGATTCACTCGGCCACACTCATCATTCGCGGCCCATTCATCTTTGGCCTGCTAAAGGGTGAGACCGGCAATCACCGTCTGATCCGGATGAGCCCCTTCGACTCTGCACATCGCCGCCAGACATCGTTCGCCGCCGTCGATGTCACTCCTGAGCTGGACGACAGCATCAACATCGATGTCGAATGGGACGACCCGAAGATCATCCGTGAAGACATCTGCCGAGCCAGCGGTGCCGGTGGCCAGAAGGTCAACAAGACCGATTCGGCCATCCGACTGACGCACCTGCCAACTAATGCCGTGGTCCAGTGCCAGAACGAGCGGAGCCAACATCAGAATCGGGCACTCGCCCGCAAGATGATGATTGCCAAGCTGTACCAATTGGAGTCGGACAAACGCGACGCAGAGATCTCCGCTCGACGCGGGCAAAAATCGCGCATCGGCTTCGGCGGTGAGACGATTCGCAGCTACGTCTTGCATCCTGAGTCGTACTGCAAAGACAACCGCTCCGAGTACAAAACGTCTCATCCGCTGGCACTGCTGGATGGCGACCTCGATCCGTGGATCGAAGCCTACCTTCGCTGGGCGCTGGTGCAGAGTACTGCCACGTAGTTTGCGACTATCCCGCAGGCGGGTGAGGATGGCACATTTCACATTAACCCGAAGCGTAAGCGAGGACTGGTGTTGCCTCCTCGCTTACGCTTCGGGTTAGTGTCAGCTTCAACCGCGTGCGGTATATCCCCCGCGCGGCTCAAGGTGAGAGATTGGCGAGTGGTATGCCCTTGAGGCTGCGGGTTCTTGATCGCGTCACAAGAAACCCATGGCTTGGCGGCATGCGACTCGCCAAAAACATCTCACCGATGGACGTGCGAGGTGTAAACGGGCTCAGTACCAGCAGAGCAACAAAAAAGCCTGTCACCTCAAAGGCGACAGGCTTTCAGTCTTCAGAGCCAGCGATTACCAAGCGAAGTGAGCAAACGCCTTGTTCGCATCAGCCATGCGGTGAACATTCTCACGTTTCGTGATCGCGACACCTTCACGGCGGTACGCGGCCAGCAATTCATCGGCCAACCGACGACTCATGGGGCGGCCCTTCTTGTCGCGGCAAGCCTCTAAAATCCAGCGAATGGCCAGCGTTTGCTGTCGCTTCATATTGACCGGCGTCGGCACTTGATAGTTCGCACCACCGACGCGCTTCGACCGGACTTCGATGGAAGGGCGGCAGTTCTCAACAGCAGTAATGAAGACATCAATCGGCTCGCGGTCGTTGACCTTCTCGGCGACCATGTCCATTGCCGAGTAGAAGACGTTCAGAGCCACGCTCTTCTTACCGTCATGCATCAGGCAGTTGATGAACTTGGAAGCGAGCTTCGATCCATAACGAGGATCGGGCTTCAACTGAGCACGACTGGCTGTAAAGCGATCAGCCATTGAGCAACCCTTCTTTTAACCTAGCGAATTCACTGGAAAAAAACTCGAACCATTCAGGCAACTTGCCGGGATGACCAACAAGGCCAAACACGACAGTTTGCGAAACTCAGCATGCCATAAGCCAATCACTTGGGGCGCTTGGCACCGTACCGGCTGCGAGCCTGCATACGCTTGGCAACACCCAGCGTATCTAGTACACCGCGGATTACTTTGTAGCGAACACCCGGAAGGTCACGAACACGACCGCCTCGGATGAGGACGATGGAGTGCTCCTGAAGGTTGTGGCCTTCACCGGGGATATAAGCCGTGACCTCCTTACCATTGGAAAGACGGACACGAGCCACTTTTCGGAGGGCGGAGTTCGGCTTCTTCGGGGTCACGGTTTTGACCAGCAAGCAGACGCCGCGTTTTTGCGGACATCCTTCCAACACCGGAGACTTCGTCCGTACAGGTTGGTGCTTGCGAGGCTTACGAATCAGTTGATTGATAGTCGGCATAGAGTCAGACCTGGTGCAATTCGTCGTCGAAACGGGCCAGTCGGGATTAGCGCGAACGCCGGGACTTTCCCCCCCTAGTTCGCAGGGCCGGGGAGTGTAAGTGCCGATACCCCAAAGTTCAAGCGACTTCCTCTGGAGTTCCGGGCATCGTCAAGGACGACTGGACTGGGGGTGGGTCGTATTCGGCGAGTTTGAGGCGGCCCGGATTTTCTTCACGGAGGCGATGCTATGGAACCGGCGCGCGCCGGGAGCTTGTGACGTACTTGTCGAACCGGTTCTCTGGCAAAGGGGCAAACGGGCAATGGGGTCTGGTCCACGCGGGCGTCAGGGACGACCTCATTCGCTTTCCGCCCTGTTGACGGCGGTTGTTTGCCTTCTGTTGTGGGGTCTCGCGGTGCCGAAGGGGGCGAGTAGCTTCACGGTCTTCATCGGTTCACGAAGATCGGCTGCCGGTTGACATCTGGCACTGGAGGGAGGCACCCGGCGGAGAGCGGCTGCTTCATCAGCACCGCTCGCAATGACAGACACCTCGCGCCGTCACGGTCGGCGGCCTCTTGGACCACGCGATGCCACTGCGCGGCACGGATCACCCCGTCGGTGGCCGGGGCGGTTACTCGCAGACAGGAGATGGGCTCGCCATTGAGGGGTGGGTGGTCGTTCGGAGCGGAAGGCATTCGGCGGGATCGTGCGGGAACGGAGCTTAGGAACTGGTCTGAAATCACTTCCCAAGTTTGTCGTCCGGATCCTTTGGTCCGGACGAGTCCGTCCAGAACGGCCACTAACGATTTCGTCTGGACCAAGGGGTCCGGACTGCGCCATCGGGAATCGGGAAGTTGTTTCGGACCATCCGATGTTTTGGGGGGCGATTCCAATGAACGGGATGAAGTCCGTCGTTTTCATCCTGAAGGGATGTCAGCGATGAGCGGGGGGTGAGCGTCCGCGACACTCTCGGTGCGACGGGACCGAAACGGGATTTGCATCCTGAAGGGATGCTGGCAGGTTCCCAATGTCAGACAGATTGAACCGTGCTGGCATCCCTTACAGGATGCAAATCCCATTTGTCAGACCGACTCCGGGGGTGTCGCTTCGCTCAACCCCATAGGCACCAACTTAAGGAAAGTTGTTCTCGTCGAAAAAGCGGGAAGCTCCTCAATCTGAATGGGTGATCTCACGACACGTTCTGGAAGAAGGAGCTTCCCGCTGGGCCTGGTCGCGAAAGTGGTGGCGGCGATGGAGCGCGTGCTGGGGCAGGGCGTCAA
>JAYTGQ010000354.1:0-14946 GCA_043733345.1 Schlesneria sp. | reverse complement strand
TGTAAAATGCGCTCCATCGCTCATGCCCGACAAATATCATCTTGAGCGGAAGTCAGGCAATGCCAATGGGACATTTTTTATGGGACGGGCCATACGTCGAAGCCTGACGCATCACCTTGCAGTGGATGGCTTCAATGGGGCCACGCTTTAATGGCGTGGAAGACCCGTTGAACAACAAATCCTTGCCGACTATCGCGGCGCGCTTCAATGGGGCCACGCTTTAATGGCGTGGAAGACCGCCCGCAACCCAAGTCGTGAGTCGGCGGGTGGTTGGGAGGGCGTTTGCGAGAGGTCGCGATAACTCTTGCTTGGTGATCGGCATCTCTGACGGGTGCTCCTCGTAGGTTATTGTCGGGCTTGCAGTTAGTGGCTTCGAGAGGTGGCCGGGTGTCACGCGGCACTGGACCTCTCGAACCGGAATCGAAGGTGAGGTTTTGGGTGTATCGGATCGAATTGCCAAACAACAAGCACGCGGGGCACGACGATACCGTCGAACGGGAGTGAATGCGAGGTCCACTGTGATTACAGTGCGTGGACTGACTTCCAATTCGAGCGACAGCCGCTCGACATCGAGTGAATGCGAGGTCCACTGTGATTACGTTTAGGGGCGAACCAAAGAAGCACGACATCATCATTCGACATATGTATAGTTTCTGGCCAAACAGTGGCGGGCGATTGCTCGTCTGGCCGCGGCGCACGACATCATCATTCGACATATGTATAGTTTCTGGGGGAGATTCCTTGGTCGATTGCGGCGAACCAAAGAAGCACGACATCATCATTCGACATCGAGTGAATGCGAGGTCCACTGTGATTACAGTGCGAATTAACTTCATTGAGTGCAGTTACGTTATACGCACATCGAGTGAATGCGAGGTCCACTGTGATTACAGTGCGTGATGATCAATCGGACGCTGCGGTTAGGAATTTCGTCAACCCAGTCCTGCTGCCTCACGGCCCAATCCTGCATCTTTCGTGGCTGTCGGAGGAGTGACTTTAAGAATCTGACCATCGTGGAATTCTGGGTGATGCGAGGCCACGACCACTCCCTGCAGCAGGCCCAGCCTCCGCAGGCAACCGTTCTGAGTGGAATTCTGGGTGATGCGAGGCCACGACCACTCCCCCCAGCCGTGGGTCATAGACGGCGACGGCTCCGGCTGGCGAACCATGCAGCTTGTGAAACGCGACGCCGTACCGCCAGAGGGGTGTTCGGCCTTCGATGACGACCAATGCGCCGCGAGGAATCTGTGGCAGCGGCGGCAGCGGCTCGTCCGGCGTGATCGGGTGATCGACGCCGATCGAGTAGAAGACAAAAGGTGGGGCAGCGGCTGGCGATGAGGTGGAAGCGGAAGTCGGTTCGGTCATCGGCGGAACTCCAGACGAGTGAAGGGAGCATATTTGGCTCGATCGCGTTGCGGATCAACGACGACCTGCTGGGGATAGTCGCCGCCGATCTGGTCTTCGCGAATGGCTCGCCACACCAGTAACCGCCAGCCTTCGACCGAGACGAGATAGCGATCCGTAGTCCGCCCCGGCTTGAGCCACCGCAGTCCGTTGCCGACGTTGTGACGCTCGTGTTTGGCGAGCAACTGTGGCGACGACATCCGCAATAGAAACCGAAACGGTTCGTAGTCATCAAGTTGCTGGAGATTGTCCCAGCAATCGGCCCACGCCTGCCGCGACAAGAACGGCACGAGCTTGGTCGTGGTGCGGACCTCGTCGAGAAACAGCAGCCCGATGGCCGACAGTGTGATCACCTGGCCGATGTGCTCGACGAGCGGTTCCAGCGCGGCGCGGTCTTCAGGACGGACATCTGCATTCCAGTCGGCGAGCGACACGGAACTGTCGCGTTCGATCCGCTCGAACAACATCCTCGACGAGATTCAGCACACCGCAGCCGACGAGGACACGGAACTGTCGCGTTCGATCCGCTCGAACAACGGCTTGAAGGCTTCAAACCGCGAGCGGCTGAACTCGACTGGCAGCGGCGGGAGTTCGAGCAGCGTTGTGGACTGTTCGAAGATGTACCGACAGGGCACGTTCTTCAACATACCGATCAGCACGGTGTACGGCACGAGTGCTTTGAACCCGCCGGTCGGATTGAGCACCACATTTGAGTCTTCTCCACTGACTGAGAATTGGTAGTCGCCGATCTCCCGCAAGCAGCGCTTGGTGAACTCGACCACGCCCACGCGACGAAACTGCTCGGCATCATCGACCTGCAAACCGGGCACGGTTTCGGTGATGACCTGCAAGCCCTCCCAATGCCGCACGAGATACCCCTCGACCGCCTGCGCACACGCGAGTCCTTCGGCCGTCTCCGAACAGAACGAGTTTCACGCTGACTGCTGGCAGCCCGAACAATGCGCACACGCGAGTCCTTCGGCCGTCTCCGAACAGAGCAGCAGCACGCGATCCTGCGCCTCAAGCCCCATCATCAGTCATTCTTCGCACGCAGGAGGCCCAAGCCGAAGTGGCACGAGTGTCCAAAGGCTGGCAGCGTCAACATGACTGCTGATTCAAACTCAATGTTGAGCATCATGCCAATGCGATGGTCGGGTTCGGCAGACAAGTTGGAATTGGCCAGATGGACTTTGCAGACATCCCAGCGGCCATCTCCGTTCTGACGAGTGATCGTGGCAGCGTGAGTGACTCCGTTGTCACACAAGCATCGGGCGAGCTGAAGCTCAGGGCTGTCTTCGTCACGGATTCGGCCTTCTGCGATTTTCTTGCGATACCAGTGGCGCGGTGGGACGAACGGTGTGAGCGAACGCCATCGCTTTGATGCTGACGGCTCGGGCAAATCGCGAGTGACTGTTAGCAAGACGGGACGTACAGGGAAACGTCCATCGGCCCAATAGAGCGAGCCGACGGACATCAACGCATTGATTTCGCGTTGGGTGAAGCCGTGACGGCACCAAACGTGGAGCCGTTCGAGAGCGGTTCCAGTTTCATCAGGAATTGGGAGATAGAACGCATGGAGATGGTCACCGACAACATCATCAGGCCGGTCGTGACCGCTCAAGGCAAATGATTGGCGTTCGGAATCACCTCGCTTGAAGTTTTTGATCGCAGTCGCTCGGAACGAAGTGGCAAGAGAGACGACGTGTTTGGACGGCACCGGGATTCGGCATTGCAATGAGAACTCCAAGTAATGAGCCAGAATCGGCGCTGAGTTGCGTTGCCGTTTGACAGGTCTCGCGTGCCGAATCACCCAGCGTTCGGGCCAACCTGCGGGCATCTTGTACGAGTACCATGCCGCGCCATCCGGGAGCGGCTGCGGGGTGTCGAGCAGGTCTTGAACCAAGTGTTTCGGTGCAACGGATGGATCAGTGACGTTGCTTCGGAGTTGCCAAAGATCAGTCGCTTGGAACTCATTCGGGTTTGGGCAGAAAACATCGCGGCAGTCAGTCGCGATTCTTCGCCCCGGCTTTTGATCGTTGATGACGACGGCCGCGCAGCTTGAAGGATCAAGAGTCTCCGCATCGGATGACGCGGAAACCTCACAGACGGATTCGGCGCGACCGAAGTAGCTGATGTCGCCCAGCAAGTCATCGAGCAATGTCTTGAACCGAGCGACTTCCGTTTCTCGACTCTCGGCTGCGATTTTGGCGAGGGTCCATTGAAACAGCACGTCGCCGCCAACCGCCACGAAATGGTTCTCATGCCGCACTTTGCCAGACGGCACACCGGGATTCGGGTGGTAATGAACGGTCTTGGAGAACGAGACCGGCGGCAACTCCATCACGGGCAACTTGCGTCCCAACGCTTCCAACAGTGCGAGCAATTCGCAGGAAGCAGGCTGGCCGGGATTCTTCCGAAACCACGCGGCGGCGATGGCCCGTAGCAATCGCCACGGACTCGGTGGCCACTCAGCTTCTGCGATGCGAACGGGATTTTGTCCCCACGGATGCGCGTAGAAACGACCGTAAAGAAATCTAAGCCTGAACGTCAGCATTCGCCTGCCCCTCCGTTGATGGTGCAGCCTCGGTCTCTGAACCGATAGTGAGCTTCAATGGGCTTCGATCTTTGGAAAACTCAGATTTTTCGATCAGCTTCTTGAGTTCGGATGGCTTCTCGTCTTTTGATTGTGCCGCACTGACGATGTCATTGATTGGAAACGCGGGATCGTTTTCAGAGCCGCTGACAACGGTGCGATAGGTAGCCTTCTTCAAGGAAAGATCGCATTCAGTTCGACGGCGAAAACCGAACTGAAATTGTTCGAGCATTTTGGCGACTTTCCACAGTGAGAGTGCGACGAGCAATTGCGACCGCGCCTCCTGGAGTTCCGCCACTTTCTTGCGTTTGTCTTCGTCTTTTTCGCCTTGGATTAGACCAGCAACAGGCAGGCTGCGGAGTAGCCCAACGTCGATTGAGAATTTGGCCTCGACCTTGCGACAGACGATGCGTTCCTTTCGGAAGATTGCCTGCCCGGCCTGTCCCGCCTCTGCTTCAAGCGGATCGAGTCTCACGCCGGGAATGCCAACAAGTCTTGCATCCAATCCGACGATGCACGCTGTAAGCGCCCGTGGCGACCGACAGCCGACGAACGTGAATTTGTCGTTTGAAATCTGGAATCCGTGAATGAGCGCTAACGGGTCCAATTCCATGACAAGCTGATAGACAATCGGCACATTGGCGCTGGGCACTCGCTTTCCGTCTGGCGAATCGAGTTTTCGTTTGATGTATTCAACGATCTCTTCATTCTTGTCGTCGATCTTCCCTTTGGCTTTGAGCATGATGTGTGCTGACGCGAAACGATGGCCATCAATCGTGGAAGCCGTTTCAAACACGTCTTCCTTTTTCACTTTTTTGACAACCTTCACGTAAGGCAACCCGGCGAAAGCCGGATGAAGTGTGCCTGTTGCTTGCTCTTCAACCGAATCCGCAAGGCAGACTTGCTCCAGCAAGTTGGCCATCGAAGCTTCCGATTCGATCAGGCAGATTTGTCCGTTGTTTTCTGACGGATCTTTCGTCGGATCGGGATAGAAGACGGGGCCAACGTCCGGGAATCCAGTTGGTTGCAAACGTGGATCGCCGTTCGTTGTGACCAGTTCGGCCGTGACGAAGAGACGTTTGCAATCTCGCGGGATCGTCAAGCCGCCAAATTGGAAGTTGCTGGTGCTCATGGTTCTGTGTCTCCTGTTATCGCTTCGCGGTTTGGGGAAGGGTCACACTTCGGAAAATCATCCACTGGTCGCGCCGTTTCAGCGGGATCAAAACGGCAGCAGCCAGGCGGCGGGAAAGGTCTGGATCAGGTAGCAATCCGTCGCGGCAATCGGCCAGCGACACGATGTCGCGTCCTCGAAGAATCGGTTTGTCATTGCGACTTTGCTCTCCATAGAAGTTGCGAACGCCGACGATGGCAAGGCGTCGCAACGCCTCGGCGGTTGCGGATGCGACAAGGCCAGGCGTCCGTTGGCCTAGCGTGGCGATGGCTTGCGGAGACCGGGCCGACGGCCCCCGTGATGTTGCATCTTCACGGGGTGACTTTTGCTTCACGTCGATGCCAACTTCGATCATCGACCGCAGAGCGGCATACGGCAGCGGAATCGGTTCCCACTCGTCCTCACCGGCGGATTCGTTGCGTTCCCTTGGTTCATCATCGGTCTCGCTCGAATTCTGCCAGTCGATGAGGCTGAGGCCCATTACGAGCCGCGCGATGCGTCGGTCATCCAACTCGCCGCGCAGGAACGCGAGAATGTTTTTCAAACTCGCTGTTCGCCGCCCCACCAGCGCCGGTCGCTCATCTTTCGTCGAATCGAGATGCCGCCGGGCTAGAATAGCCGCGAGGTCGAAACACAAATCGTTTCCCGACCACACGGCCTGTGCTGATGGCGGCTCTGGCTTGGTCGGCAGAATCCAGTCACGCCCTTTTCGTTTGAGCGGCACAAGCGATCCCAAGAACGGTTCAGCTTCGGACTTCTTGTTGTTTGGCTGTCGTTCATGCCCGGTGATCGAGGCCAATGCGCGGGCAATCTCAAACTCTGGGTCGTCGCGTCCGAATCCCCGCAAAGCCGCATCCCATGTTGAACTCGATAAGGCCGGGATGAAACTGACTCGTCCGGAAGAATTGATCTTCTCACGGAGCGATTTGGACTTCGCCAAGTCAGCATTGAGAACAGCCAGACGACAAAGGACTTCGATGACCTTACTTGGGCTTGGTTCGACAATCGCATCGTCGATGGCTTCGAGGACGGGCAGCCGATAGCGGTGAAGGTTCTTCTTGGCTTCGCGATGAAAGTCGAACTGCTCCAGAAAGCCATTGGCATCGACGGGCGTGAGCAGTTCGTTCAATAACGTCGTCTGTGGCTCGACCGTGCAAGGCACAAAACGCCCCGCTGTTGTCCATGGTACGCTGGCCCCTTTGAGCTTGAACCGAAACTCTTGGAATGCCGCAAAGCCTGCATCCGTGCCTTGCGATCTTACGGCCCGAGCGAAGTCGCCAGAGAAGCGACATTCCTTGGTCGGTAGTCGAGTTTGCGAGTCGAGTATGAATGACAGTAACTCGTGGTACGTCGTGGGACGGTTCCAAAGTGGAAACCAGAAAGATGCCGCTACGTCGTTACCAATTGGATCGCCGTTCTCATCGGTCATTGTCTCCAAACCATCGAAGACAAATGGAAAGGCTGCCCGCGAACGAGACTGAGCATTCAGCGTCTTGGACGTCGCACCGCGCATTGCGAGCGCACCTTCGACGGCCAACACATAATCGAATGGGCAGAATGGCGCGTCCTCGGAGACCCATTCTGTACCCTGATTGAAACGCTTTATCGCGTCAGGAAAGAATGGCGTACCTTTGCCTTTCAGGTCACTCGCGTTGCCACCTGATGGCGATATGCCGAAGCCGAAAAGGCTGGCATCGACGTAATCATTCGGACGTTTTTTGAAACGAATGAAGTATTCCCAGAAGTTCAGAAAAATGTCGGCGTTGACCTTATCGCCGGGACGTCCGCGCCTGACGAAGAGTGGATTGTCGTTTTGCCGCGAGACATGAATGGCACAGAGCGAGTCGAACGATTCACCCAACGATTCTTCAAGAACATCACGGAACTCTCGGGAGAGTTCCGGTCCAGGCTCCGCGTCGTCATCTGTGTTTTGGAAGCGAGGTGTGAAAGAGTGGGCGATCTGTAGGCTGCGCTGAAACGGGTCACTGTTGGCAAGCAGCCGTGCCGCCTCTGGTAATACACCGTCCTTCTTTCCGCTTTCTTTTGGTTCGATCACGAGTTGTAAGACCGGCTCGGTGGATACCGGAACGTCCGCAGTTGGCGACTCACTTTCAGGAGCGACAACCACAGATGGGTCTGCTTGCGATGTCGTCTCTTTCTCGCAATCGGCTGAGTCAGGCCGAAAGTGATTCACCAGCGAGGTGACTTCGTTCGCTCTCGCAGTATCGAGAGCAAACTTGATCTCGCCGCCCTGTGATACTTGCTTCTTTTTGCTAAATCCGAGTTCTGTCAACTCCTCGACATGTCTCTTGCGAAAGAGATGCACGATTGCAGGGTCAGTGGCAATCGTCACTTTCAATGCGGCCACGCCTCGCATCGTGACTTGCTCGGAACTGATCTGAAGATTGGCCCTCTTCGCCAACGCCTCGGCTTCGGAGCGTTTTTCGGGATCGGCCAAAGTGAATTTGAGTTCTCCCCCTTTTGAGACCTTGGTTGTCTTCTTCATGCCGAGTTCGAGAAGCTCGACTTCGCAATCTATTCGGAAATTGTCGAGCGTTTCACGGCGCGCCAATATCGTCACAGCGATTTTATCGGTGACACCACCGCTCTTGTTCCAAGCGGCGATGATCGGTGTCGGTTCGTAGTGTTCCGCAAAGAACTCGCGAAGTTTTTCCATCGTTGGATATCGGGGCGAATAGATTCGGAAGCAGGCTCGATCCGTGTCCCACCAGCCTTCGGCGTCAGGGTCGGTCTTTCCTTGAGGGGCGCACTGTGCGAGCGCACGCAATACGCCGATGGCCTTTAGCGCGTGGCCCAGGACATCGTGACGGCAACCCACGAGCGGGATTCCTTGGGATGCGCTCATGAGTCGGCTCCTTGCGTTGCTGTGGCCTGCGAAACCGCTGGCGAACTGACGACGGCGTGGATCACTTCCGTCTTGGGTTCAGCACTCGCCCGCCAATCAGCGGCTCGAAAGATCGCGTTCATAGAACGCGAGTCGGAACGGGCCGAATTCATCCAGCAACCGCAGAACGCTCTTGGTCCAACTCTCCGAACCATCCTCGCACCGCCCCATCTTTCGGCATTCAACGGAAAGCGAATCAGTGTCGGGCAGAGTCTCGCCGAGCACTTTGCAACCAGCGACAGAAGTGCCCTCCTCGATTCCGCGTACTTCGTCGCTCTTGCTGGATGCCGCCCGCGACGGTTCGCGTGGCAATTCATCACGCAACACCTTTCGCACATAGCCATGATGCGACATCACGAGATACTCGGCCAACAATTCGTGGATGTCGGGTGTGTGGCCATCGCGCCGATGGTGCTGGCGAAGTGCCAAAGCGGATGCCACTTCATGCCGCAGCTTCGGAGTGAACGTTCGCCCAAGCTCGCGAATGGCAAGTCGCAGTTCCTTGCCAGTCTTTCCCCTAAGATTTGGGCTGTTGTTGAACGAAAACTTCGCGATCGGCTTGATGCCGCCGGGCCACACCAGTCCAGCCGCATTGGCAAGCTTGCGAGTCGCATCCTGCCATTGGGTGACGTTCTTGCCGTAATCATGCCACCGAACAGCCTCGAAAATCGCCTTGGCCAAAGAGCTGTCGGCGGGTACTTGCAGTCCTGCCAGGATTCGATTTGCCTCGCCGAAAACGTCTGCCGTATGTGCCGCGAGACTCTGCCAGCCATCGTAGAGTCTCGACAGCATTTCTTCGTCGGTTGGACTTGTGGGTTCGACATAACGATCCGACGGATGATTGCTGGAATCGCGAGTCCATCCCGTCGCGTCGTCGTAGCCGCCAGCCGAAATCGGCAACAGCAACGTGGCACCCGGAAACAAACTCTCGGAGTTGACCGGCTGCCATCCGATGTCGCGGCCTTTCCAAACGTAACCACGCCACCACGTTTCCAAACGATCCTTGCCCTTGAGTTGCCAAATTGGAACCTGACAGATTTCGTTGCCTTGAACATCAAAGCCAAACGTCGGCTCGTCACCGTCCCAACTCCGCCAGAGCACATACACGTCGGTGTCCGGATCGGTGCCGCGAATGAACGGCGACACGTCGGTGTAACCCAACGACACGTTGCTGTCCGTATCGAAGAAGTCGAGCAATTCATGTCGCAGCAGACTGTATGCGGGCGGTTTCAATGCACGTTCCAAGTCCTCGCGAAGTCCGGTTTCAAGTCCGTCCGGACTGGCATCGGTGATTCGTTGCAGCGCTGTCAGCGACTCTTCGCATTCGCCACGTTTGTAAGGCAAGTAGCAGTCGGTCTTGTGCGCTTCATAGTCTTCAAGAGCCTTCTGATTTGGTCGTTGCGGCGGGTCTTTGAATTTCAGGCCAACAATGAAAGCTAGTGGCGTCCAACCCGTCGGACTTGCTCCAGCGTGACCGAATTCACCAGCCCGATTCAAGCGGCCAAGCCGTTGAATGATGCTGGGCAACGGTGCGATCTCGCTCCACAAGATTCCCGAAGAAACATCGACGCCCGCTTCAACAACCTGAGTGGCAACGACGATCTGCCCTCTCTTTTTCGCATTCGGAGACTTCAACCGTTCCATCTGTGCATCGCGATCCGAGGGACGAAACCGCGAATGAAGGAGGACGAAGTCGATCTGTTGATCGTCTGACGACACCAACGCTCGAAGTTTCTCAAACAGAATCCGCGCCCGTTCAACTCTGTCGCAAATCACCAACGTGCGGCGAGGAACATTGCCCGCAGCACCATTCAGCGCCGCGACCATCTCGCGATGCTTTTCAAGAATCCTCTCGGCAGCGCCGTCCTCTTCAAGATTCCATCCCGGCGGGCATTCGAGCGTTTTCGTCGCGAATCGCCGTTGTCCAAGTGGACTGTGCTGGTTCGCTTTTTCCGCTTCCGAAAGACCAAACTCGAAATCGTTCGGCCGCCGGTCACCATCATCATGTCGCCACTCTCGCGACGTCATCATTCGACGATTGGCGGTCGCCGACATGTACCAGCAGACGCAAGGACGCTCGGTGCCGAAATACTTCCCTGCGCTGGCGTCCGAGCGAAATGCTTCGAGCTGCAACGCCGTCGCCAACCCCGGCCCCATCAACTGCACTTCATCGAGTACCCACAAACAATCGTTGTTCAGCAAGCCGAAGTGCATCGGCCATCGTCTCCGACTCATCGCATAGCCACGATTGAGCGCCCGGCTCAACAACTGGTCCTGAGTCCCGATCAGAATTGCGGGAGCTTCCGGTCTAAGTTCCCAATCTTCTTGGACATTGCCGCCCATGAGCGTATAGGCGGCAACGTCTTGTTCGATCAAAGAGGCTTCTTTCAGATTGCGCAACCAGCCATCAACTGCCTCTCGCGTTTGCGTGACCAACGTCCGCATCGGCAAGCAATAAACCAACCGACGCGGCCACTTCGCTCGCGACTCAACATTCTGAGTTGTGCGACGGTTCCACAGCCAAGCCAGTGTTACCGCAGCCGTCTTTCCCGCTCCGGTCGGAGCACTGATCGCCAACGACGCCGGCACAGTTCCTGTTTCGTCCCAACGATTAGCGAGACGTTCCTGGTAATCGTGCGGGGCGGTTGCATCCCGCATGGCGATTCGAAAAAAGTCTGTGAAATTCATCGGGCGTTGCCTATTTCAGTTCGGAAGCCATTCGAAAGAAATCACGCGTGGCCATGCAGGCCCGAATTGACATCTGCGCGGATGAACGCTTCGTTGAGCTTTGGTGAGTGGGAATCGAGGTAACGCCGCAGGGCCTCGGCAATGAGAGCATCGAAGTCAGAATGCCACCCTTCATCAACAAACTTTCGTGCTTCGGCCGTCAGCTCTACCGGCAGTTCGACTTCGATTGTTTCGATCCCGGACTTCATGTCATGGTCCTTGTCATTCACCAGAGCAACGCGGCACCGTTTCGCGATCATCCTGTTTGGTCAGGTCTTGAAGCCGTCCCCACATCAAGGCTCGCCACCAGAAGCGGAGTACGCCTTTGAAACTGGCCAACCGAAACTCGGCCTGTTGCTCGGCACCTCCGCAGAACATGGGGGTGACGATGCGGTAGGTCGCGCGGAGGGTGTGCTGTTTGAGCTGTGGGTGGGGCATGGCTGTTCAGTCCTTGGAAGTGGGTGGCGGCATGCTATCGCTCGCCGTGGGGAATATCAGGTCGGGGGAGCGGTGGTTTTGAACAATTATTCCATGTTGTCGCTGACGGGAGACACCCAGTAGCGCACAGGCCGTCGAGCCACCGACGCGAGGTCGGTGGCGAACAAATCATCGGCTCGCCGCGTCGGGAAGCGGACGCTCCGCGAGCACACTTGACGACGCCGACAAATCTCCTGTGGTCCCGTCGCTCCGCCGACGGGAGTGTCGCGGAGACGGATGGCACACTTATGGGAACGCAGCGCAACAGATCCCGTCGGCGGAGCGACGGGACTACAGTACTTGCGTCGGGCACATCACTCTTGGCCTTGGACGACATCCGCGATGCGCAGCGTCACACCCGCAGTCTGGAAGCATCAAGACCGCAGAAGCATCCGGGCTTGGGAAGCATCCAAACGGTGGAAGCATCATGGCAGACAGCCGAGCCGCAGCCCGGCCGGGGTCGCTCTTCTGGCGGACGTTCCGCACATTCTTCGCTACCTGGGCACCTCGCTCCCTCACGGTCGCGGCTCGAGGTTTTGATGTGCAACGCGAATCGTCGGGCCGCTCGCGGGATTCGAGAAACGCCGTGAGCCTGAGGGTGCGACTTTCAGTCACACGATGACTGCTGCGCGGGCGGACTTCTCCAATCGCGAAGTGCCCCAGAACTCAATGCAGTCGTCGCCGCGCGCACCGGCGGGGCCGAGATCGACCACCATCACTCGGTCTTCATCCATGTTGAGGATGCTCCACAGTTGCTCCTTCAGGGCGTGGAGTTGCAGCGGATTCAATTCGCAGCGGAAGACGGAGTACTGCAACGCGGTGCCGAAGCCGCACAGTTTTTTGTGCGTCAAGCGAAGTCGCTTGGAATCGCAGACATCGTAGCTGACGAGGAATACGTTGCGCATGGTGACCGCCACTTCTAAGCGAGGACTGTCCGGAACAACAACGAAGCGAGACTGAAGCCCCCCGTTGAGGCCACGCAATGAACCGACGACGCATCGACTGTCCGGAAAACGACGAAGCGAGACCGAAGACCCCTCACCCTAGCCCTCTCCCCGCAGAGCCGGGGCGAGGGGACAAGGCAGCAATCTTTCGACCGTCACCGCTGCGCCCTCTTTACCTGGTGCAGAAGCCGGGGTACTCAGTGAGTTCTCCCAGCAGGACGCGAGACAACAACCTGGCCTGTACTTCCAGCACTCGTCGATAGCTGATCTTGTAGCCGAAAATGGGATGCGTGATTTCCTGTTCCATGCGTCGCTCGAAGGCCGCGATGACGGCTTTGCGACCCGGCTCGGTGAGAGCCACGGCACCCGCACGGGCGAGGAAACTTGAGGCAGCGACTTCGCCGTTGTTGATGAGCATCATCACGGTCGAGTCGGCGATGATCGGCCGAAACTCTTCGGCGAGGTCCAGCGCCAGCGAGGGGCGACCGTAGCGAGGCCGATGGAAGAAACCCAGCAGTGGATCGAAGCCGACCGCCTGGACGGCAATCGTCAGTTCTTTGGCGAGCAACGCGTAGACGAAGCTCAGTAATGCGTTGACGGGATCGCGCGGTGGGCGTCGGTTGCGGCCATTGAGATCGAACGCACCGTCTCCTTTGAGTATCCGGGCGAACCCGGCGAAGTAGATCTTGGCCGCCATGCCCTCCAACCCGAGCAGTGTCTCGGCCGACTCGGCCCGTTCCGCCTTCTGCGTCCATTCGGCGAGTTGATCGAGGTCGCGTTGGTGTTTCTCGTCGGCATGTCGCCGCAGCATGGTTCGCGAGTTCTTGATCTTCGCGGTGATGAAGCCCTTGGCCAGTGCGAGCGACTTCGCGGGATCGGCCGCCGTGGCGAACTGAGCCATCCGCAGTTCAATGTTCTTGTGGACATGGCCGGTGGTCATCGCGTGAAACCAACCACCATAGCTGAAGTGACAAACAGGAATGCCGCGATCAACGATCTCGCGCAGCACTTGAGCCGACATCTGCACGTTGCCAAACAGCGACACCTGCGACACGTCCATCAACGGCACACTGATCAGCTTCGCTTCGCGGTGGCGGACCGTCAGTCGGTCGCCGTCTTTGCCGACGAAGGCTCCCTGCTCCTTGACGTACAGTGGCAACGCATCGTCTCGTGCCGGAAGCAGCCTGCGCACGACGGGAGTCGGTGCGTTGAATCGATTACGGGCCGCGAGTGGATCGGATGTCGTCTCGAGTTGCACGAGATCGTCGTGACGCAGCAGATTCGTCTCGTCGGGCAGACAGATGCCGACCAGCGAACAGCGCGGACACTTCGGGCTGTCGATGAGCGGCGGTGGCATCTGCTCCGATTGAGCCATCTCGCGCAGACGCTTCACCAACTCGCGAGTTCTCATCACCAGCGCATCGTCGAACGGGATGACCACGCGATGCCGCGACTCGATGTAGTAGAGTTCGCCCCGTTCACACGTGTAGCCGTTCTCGCGCAGGATCAGTCCCTGAGCACACAGTTGCACGCGCTCGGGTTCCCACGCCTGTTCGGGATTGTTGGGGATTGAGCCTTTCTTGTATTCGACGGGAGTGGCGACGGAACCTGCCAACTCCAGCACGTCGAGCTTCGCCACCAGTCCTTCGCGCGGAGCCGACAGCGTGAGCGACCGCGTCTTGATTTGTGATTCTTCTGTCTGGCTCTCGTCACTCGTCTCTCGACACTCGTCACTCGCCGGCACGGGCCGCGCGGACGGCTTGTCGACGTTGCGATGCCCGAACGTCCCCTGCTTCGTGTCGAGGTTGTCGGTGAACTCGCCCTGCACCCATTCAAGGTACGCCAGACGCGGGCAATACGTGAACTCGTTGAGCATCCGCGCGGGAATCAAATCCTCGTCGGCATAGGGAGCGGCCTCTTCATCCTCGCCCATGAGCAGCGCGGCCAGATCGAGCGACGGTGGAGCGGGCGGGAAACACTTTTCCACCCTGGCGGCAGACTTGGTGGCATCCGCAGTGATAGGTGTCCCGGACGCTCCCAGCGTCCGGGACACGGCGGATGAAAACGGTTCGGGCGAGAGCGGCACGGGTGCGATCACGGAGCGTCCTTTCGAGTGAGGACAATCATCCGTGACGAGTCCCGCTCTCCAAACTCGGCCGACGCGCAAGCGAGGACTTCGTGATCCCAGAGCGGGCGGTATGAGCGAAGTCCACTTTGCACCGGCGAAGTGGACGCGTGGTTAAATTGCGCGGGACAAAGTGAGACATTTCTGAGCGGGGCGGCGTCAGCCCAATGGCACTCACTTTGAGCGGCAAGGCGCTAGCCGCCGGTGTGATGGAGTTGAGTTTCCAAGCAAAGAACCGGCGGCTTGCGCCTTGCCGCTCAGTCGGCGAATGACAAAGTGAGTGCCATTGGGCGTCAGTCCCCCGGTTCTTTCAGCGAAGGGCTAACGCCCAAGAACCGGGGGGCTGACGCCGCCCCGCTCAGATGTCTCATTACCGACCGTGCGAGGTATATGTTCCGCGAGTTACCGTAGTCCCGTCGCTCCGCCGATGGGACGCTTGTCGGCGGAGCGACAAGCCAACAGTCGGCGAGCGGAGCCTCGAACAATCCGTCCGTCAAATTCTCCGTACTACTCACGTTTCGTTTCTCCGCCGGGCGCGCAGATTTTAGGGTCTGGGCATTTTTGGTTCCGAGCGTTTTTGGATGTGATCAAAGAAGTTAG
>JAYTGQ010000353.1:0-2049 GCA_043733345.1 Schlesneria sp. | reverse complement strand
GCAAGCCAAAGGCGAGCGCGTATGAGGGCGATTCACCGCGTTCTCGCGCTCGCCTTTGGCTTGCGGTTAAACCACTGAAGCCCGCAATACAAAGTTGTTCGACCAGTAGTCGCGCGGGGAGATGGTCAAGTAGGGCCGGTTCCACCGAACGCTTCAAAGAATGCTGAGCAGCCTGTTGAAAAAAGGCTGCTCGACGGCTCTTTGTTTCCAGTTGAAATGCACAGGCGAGCCGCCCGTGCTACGGCTTGGCCAGCGAGACACAGACGATTTCCTGGTCGTTGCGGGCGTAGACCGAGCGGTTGGCGAAAGCGGGGTGCGACCACACGACCTCGCGGCGTTGAGCCGGTCCGGTTGGTTCGAGCAGGTGAGCGCGGCTCAGTTCGGTGTAGGCCGTCGGTGAAAAGCGGGCGATGATCAGATCGCCCTGCTCACTGAAGAGGAAGTAGCGGTCTTCATGCTTCACGATGAAGGCGGTTCCCCAGCGGAGCGACTCGCCACCCGTCGCTTGGAACGTGGCCCACTTGCGATCGCCGGTGGCCAGGTCGAGACAGCGCAGTTCCCCGTGACTGCACACGCCATAGATGTGATCGCCGTCGATGACCGGCGTGCTGATGAGGCAATGCAGAGCGTCCGTCAGCTTCTCGTTCTTGCCGTGGCGTTGCCAGACGACGGAGGCATCCGGCTTCGTCGCGTCCAATTTCAGTAACAGCGATCCGTTGTAGAACGCGCTGAGAAACAGCTTGTCGCCGCTGAGGCGTGGTGTGGCGACGGTCAGCCCTTGTTCAACTTCAAACGGCTGGTTCCAAAGCAGCTTGCCCGACACCGGGTCGAGCGAACTGACGGCCGACGGATGCCAGACGATCAACTGTCGTTGCCCTCCAGCCTCAACAATGATCGGCGAGCCATAGCCCGGTCCGTGTCGTTCCGAGGAATCGAGTGCGCGCCACAATTCTTTGCCCGTGTCTTTGTGAAAGGCGACGACCGTCGTTCCCTCGCCACCGACCAAGCAAATCAAACGATCACCGTCGAGCAGCGGGTTGGCGGCGTAGCCCCACACCGGCGAGGTCCGGCGTCCGTACTCCGTCTTGAAATCCTTCGACCAGATCACGTCTCCCTTGTCCGCATTGAGGCACAGCAGATGCCCTTCCGAACCGAGTGTGTAGACGCGGCCGTCCTTCACAACGGGCGTCGTTCTCGGTCCGGCGGGATAGCTGACCGTGTACGAGCACGGGTACTCGTGCTTCCACCGGATCGAACCATCGGAATCGTTGAGGCACAACACGCGCTCCGTCGCCGTTTGACGACCGCGCTCAAACGGGTTGGCCGAATTGGTGACTCCTTCCGGAAGCAATTTATCCGTGACATAGACACGATCCCCGACAACGGCCGGTCCGGCATAACCCCCGCCGATTTTGACTCGCCACCGCACGGGCGGGCCATCTTTGGGAAAGGTCTCGACGATCCCCGTTTCGCGCCAGACGCCATCGCGCTGCGGTCCCATCCACTGCGGCCAGTCGTCGGCCGAGGCGGGAGCGATTGAAAGCAGGCAGCCGAGCGAACACGACGACAGCAAGACGGCTCGCAACAGGGAACGAGAGTTCATGGGGCATCATCCTTGGTAGACGAAATGGAAGGCGAGGAGATCGACCATCGCAGGGGAAACAGTCGGCGGCGATTCTGTCAGCCGTCAGCGAGGCCGACAAGGACGTGTCCAGAAACAGCTCCGCATTTTGATGCGCGATCACAATTAGGTGCGAGATTACAAAGCCGTCCCGTCGGCGGAGCGACGGGACTACTGTAGTCCCGTCGCTCCGCCGACGGGACGAATCGCGACGTTAGTACTTGGGCAAGTACTTAAGTACTTGGGCAAGTACTTAGCGAGCAGGCACACACGCCAGTCTTCTGGCAATGGCAACACGTTGGAGTTCAATCAGGCCCGGCTGCGGTTGTTTTTGCTGATACCTCGCGCGGCCAAGAAAGAGCCCATTGCCTCGTTTAACCGCGTGGGCCACGCCCCGCGCGTCGAGCGATGTGGAACGCTGTTTTGCC
>JAYTGQ010000352.1:0-14959 GCA_043733345.1 Schlesneria sp. | reverse complement strand
AGACTTCTTGTGCATCGACCACCTCCTTGTGGTCCACATAGGATCGTCGAATTCTCAATCAACGCCAACCCGAAGTTTTAGCCGTGACGCGGCACTAGTGCGTCGTCAACGCTAAGAATTGGGGTTGGGTGGCCGGGGCGGGACTGAGGCTTTGCGAAGGAAGCCCGGGGGTTTCGCGAAGACGCTCCAACCCCGGCCACCCTACCACCAACCCCCAAACTTAGTGTTGACGAAGCACTAGGGCGATTGGCAGGAGTTGTCCTACCGGCCATTGAAGCCTGACGTGCAAGCGAAGGTTCGGATGTCGAACGTCCTTCGCTCGCGCGTCAGGCTTCGATAGGTACGCTTTTCTTGCCGCTCGCCTAAGGAACGGACCTGGAACAACTTCGCGGTATTTGTCGTCTGGACCCCTTGGTTCAGACGACAAATACCGCAAATCGGTAAATCATTTCTTGCCATTCGCCTGCGCGCTTCAACGGCGATCGAGTGCCGGGAACGGGAACTCGGCCGACGGCGTGTGCTGTTCTCGCATGAGCTGGTCGATCTGCGCGACGACATCCGGGTGAGCGGCAGCGACATCGTGAGCCTCCGCGACATCGTCCTTCAAGTTGTAGAGTTCGATCTTCCACGGCTGGCCCGGTTGTTTGTTCTGCGGCAACAACTTCTGAACGACCCCCTTCCAATCGCCCATTCGTAACGAGACCTGTCCGCCGTAACCGGGGAACTCGCGGTACAGGAACGGGCGCGGCGGCTGTGTCTGGCCGAGCAACGTCGAGGCGAAGCTGATGCCGTCGAGATCGCGCGGCGTCGCGCTCGCCGACCCCGCCAGATCGAGCAGCGTGGGGAGCCAGTCCTCGAACCCGGTCACGCGATCCGACGTGATGCCGCTCGGAATACGTCCCTTCCAAGCCGCGAGCGTCGGCACACGAAAGCCACCCTCGTAGAGCGATCCCTTCCGACCGCGCAATGGCCCGGCTGACTCAAAGAACTCGCAGTCGGTTCCGCCCAGCTTGTCATACAGCGGCCCATTGTCGGAACTGAAGACGAAGATCGTCCGCTCGGTCAGCCCCAGTTCTTGGATGAGAGCCACCATCTTGCCGACATGCAGATCCATCCGCGTGATCATCGCCGCATAAGTCGCGCGTGGCGCGAAATTGGGAACGTAGCCGCGACCGCCCACATAGGGCGGATCATCCGGAAACGTGCCGTCGTACTCTTTCAAAGCCTCGACCGGAGCTTGCAGTGCCAAATGCGGGATCGTCGTCGGCGCGTAGAGGAAGAACGGCCGGTCCTTGTTGTCGCGAATAAATTTCAATGCTTGCTCAGCAATGACATCGGCCGAGTAAATCTCACCGGTGAAGCCCGCGTAACTCTGCGGATCGAGTGGATCGGCTCCCTCAGCCAGCTTCGGTTGATGGCCCGAGATCGCGGGCGAGTTCAACGGAAATCGCGTTTCATCGTCCCACAGTGCAGCGGGATAAAAACTGTGCGCGACCGCTTGGCAGTTGTAGCCGAAGAACCGGTTGATCCCTTGCTGGAGCGGTCGCCCTGCGGACTCCGGTCCACCGAGGCCCCACTTGCCAAACGCTCCCGTTACGTAGCCCTGGCTTTGCAGTAACTTGCCGAGCGTTACGGTCTCAGCGGGGATTGGGTACTGACCTTCGGGCTTCGCTTCGCGGTTGTTCCGAATGAACGCATGCCCCGGATGCTTGCCCGTCAGCAGCACACACCGCGACGGTGCGCAGACCGCGTTGCCCGAGTAATGCTGCGTGAACCGCATCCCTCCGGCCGCCAGCTTGTCGAGGTGCGGCGTCCGAATCTTCTTCTGCCCAAAGCAGCCGAGATCCCCGTAGCCCAAATCGTCCGCCAAGATGAACACGATGTTCGGCTTGGTTTTTGGATCGTTCTTCGCCACTTTGTCGGCGAAGAGCGAGTGCGGCCACCACGCGCAGCACATCCCCACGACGGCAATCCGTAACGAGAGGCACTTCCCACTTCGACGGCATTCGATCATCTGGGCTTCTCCGTTGTGCGTGGCGGCGAGATTTGGCGTCGTTGCCCATGCGGTTCAACGACGCAGTTTGGCACGCGAGAGGTTATCGCCGTCACGCGTTGATGCAATTGACTCGACTGCTCAGGGCCATCGCCTTTTTCAACGTAGGGTGGGACCAGCTCGCTTCGAGCGCCGGCCCACCATCAGCAAACGTCGAGAAATCCTGGTGGGCCGGCGCGGCGAAGCGCCGCTGGTCCCACCCTACAGGTTTCGCAGATCCAACAAGGCGATGGCCCTTATCGACTGCTCGCCGCGCGGTGTGGTCTCTCTACTGACTCGCTACCATCCGCCCGTCGCCTAGAAATCTCTCCGATGTCGGCAATGTCCTTCTCGACTGTCACGCGCTGATGCCACCTGATCGCACTCCCACCGACCATCATTTCGTCGAGCGGTCCTCAACGGCTGACGGTCGTTCCCAGACGCGCACGTTCATTCGCCAAGCGTTGTTGTTGGCGGGTCTCGTACTCGTCACCTGTTGCCGGTTCGCGGATGCTTCAGGCCGGATCGCGCTCCCCGCCACTTGGCTGATGATCGCCCTGCTTGTGGTGTCAGGTTGGACTGGCTCGCGCACGGTCGCACTCGCATCGACCGCGATCACACTGCTCGTTTGGAGTTGGATCGAAACATCTCGCGCCGACGATTGGACCCAGCTCGTGTTCGGTCAAGCCATGAGACTCCTCGTCGCGCTGTGGCTGGTCGTGTGGATGGGTCGCCTGCGCGAGCGTCTGGCGGAATCACATCGCTTCGCCCGACTCGATCCACTGACCGGACTTCCCAATCGGCAGGCACTCATCGAGGCCCTCGATGCGGAATTGAGCCGCACCCGCCGGTTCGGTCGCCCTTTCACTCTAGCCCTGTTCGACTGCGACGGCTTCAAGGCGATCAACGATCGAGACGGCCATCACGCGGGCGACGCGGTGCTGCGCCAGATCGGTGTCGCGCTCAGGCAACACACGCGCCCTTACGACTGTGTCGGTCGGCTCGGCGGCGACGAATTCCTGCTGGTTCTGTGCGAGGTCGATCGCGCCGAAGCCACCCTGATCGCCGAGCGTTTGCGAGCCGCGTTGCGACACTTCGTCGAACGCGCTCACCCCGTGCTCACGTTCAGTCTGGGGGTCGTCACGTTTCAAACGGGCGATCTCGACTGGGAAGATTGCATCCAACACACAGACGAAGCGATGTACGCCGCCAAACGCCAAGGACCGGACCAAACTCGCTTCGAGGTCATCCACGCCCCCACGGTTCGCACGCTGCCGCTCTCCAAGTAGAGCGGTGTTTCAAGGTCGCGTGAGGCATCAGCCAAAGAACTCTCAGGGCGGCGATACATCGAAGGAAACGTCGTCCTGATTCTGCTGCCCGTTCATGGCACCGCCGTCATCCCGCCCGTTCGCGCCGACGCTGTACAACAGGAAGCCGTTCTCGCGCACGACGTATCGCAGCGGTTGATCGATCATCCTGTCGAGCGGCAGTGCGTCGAGATACTTCGGAACGAGAGCGTCCAGTTCCTTTGGATAGCCTCCCAATTCAGCCCGGTACGCGGCGAGGGCGAAGCCCACTCGAACGAGATCGCTCTTGATGCGAGTTCGGTCATCGGCGTTTTGAGCCTGAGTGTAGGCTGGCACCATCAGGCCAAGCAGCGAGTCACATACCGAGTTGCTGATCGTCTTGCGCGAGTTGATGAGGTAACCGGCCACCAATCGAAGCGGTTGACGGGCAGCGAGTGCTCGCTGTTTGAGATTTGCTTCCAGCTCGGCGAACGCATCGCGCCGATTCTGAGCGCCCTTCAGTCTCATCACCGCGATCATGTCATCAAACATTCGGTTCGTACGACGCAGCGTCACGTTGATGTCGAATCCGGCACTGCCCGACGTGGATTGCATCGAGTCCAGAGAGGACAGACGTTCGCCGAGATGAATGGCGTCGGCGATGGAGATGCAGCCGGGCAACGCGGTGTGGTCGGCCAAACATTGTCGAGCCTGTTCTACAGACAGGCCGTGTGCGATCAAGGAGGCGTCTCCGGCAGACGCTACGGCATCGACAGCGACAGCGACAAGAAACTGGATCATCGTTTGCGGTCGCTGCCCGATCAGTCGAGCCAACCGGTGGCAGGCCAGCAAGTCCGACCACGCGCCGGCAATATCATCATCACCCAAACGGAACATCGCGCGTGTGACGAGCAATCGGGACGCTTCGCGCAGATTCTGAGCGACTGCCAGCAGTTGTTCCGTTGTGATGAGCGGCGAGTAGAAACTCGACCGCTTCGTTGCTGCCTCGATCAACTCCAGCGGCTTCTCGTTCGCAACCAGCCACTCGGCCGCGAGCGGGCATTCGTCCCGAGTCCACGGTGGCCGCTGTGCCCTTCGCAGTTCGTCGAAGATCGCCGCTTCTCGTTCGGCAACATCGGGGACTCCGCGCAGCTTTTGCTGTGCGAACGCCGCTGGGTTCACAACGTAATCGCCCCGCTCGGGAAGCGGCTCAATTCCCAGCCGCTCGAAGTACCGCACCCGCAACGATTGCGAGATGACCGCAGGACCAAACGCCCGGTCGAGCAACACGGCTGCGTTGTTGTCCGGCGACACTCCCACCGAGAGTCGTTCGTGCAAAGCCGCTTCGTAGTCAATCAGCCCCTCGGCGGTCAGCGGCCCGTTGACAAACGTGGTCTCCGGGCCGATCTCCAACTTCGACCTGACGAAAAAGGCGAAGAACACGGACATCAGCCACACGAAGAAGAGGAGTGCGACAACGGCTCCCAGAGTTTGAAGCACGGACCAACGGCGTTCGGTATCCACGAGG
This sequence comes from Schlesneria sp., assembly GCA_043733345.1. Lineage (GTDB taxonomy): Bacteria > Planctomycetota > Planctomycetia > Planctomycetales > Planctomycetaceae > Schlesneria. The sequence goes on along the minus strand of JAYTGQ010000352.1, from coordinate 10,113 downwards.
CGGCTCCCCTCAAACGTGATCTTCCGGCAATAACGCCGCCGCAACGCTCGATCACCGCATTGGATCAGCCGCTATGACCGAGCAAACTTCCCGGCGAGGGCGTCGCGTTCGATGTCGAGCAGCTTGTTGAGTCGTCGGACGTGGCGTTCCTCGTTCGTGAACTGAGCCGACACAAACGCGCGGACCAGTTCCACAGCGACCTCATCGCCGACGATGCGGGCTCCGAGACAGAGAACATTCATGTCGTCGTGCTCGACTCCCTGATGAGCCGAATAAATGTCGTGGCAGACCCCCGCCCGAATGCCCGGAATCTTGTTCGCCGCCACGCTGATCCCGACGCCGCTGCCGCAGAGCAGAATGCCGCGCTCCGCCTTTCCAGAGAGGATCGTCTCCCCCACCTTCCGCGCGAAGTCCGGGTAATCAACCGAACAATTGGAGTCGGTCCCGCAATCGACGACCTCGTGCCCCGCCGCCTGCACAACCGAGACGATTCGCTGCTTGAGCGGAAACCCACCGTGATCACAACCGAGGGCAATACGCATTTTGATTATAGTTATCTCTTATGTCTCTATTGGACAACACTGTGGATTTCTTCGATGAGGTTATCCAGTACCTGATCGCTCTTACGTGACTGAGAGCGTGCCGAAGAAAAAAGCCTCCTGAGTATGGAATCCAATTGCTCGTCATCAAACTCGTTGCTCGAAATGCTCTCCAGTACACGGCCCGAACGATCAAGCAACGTTGCAGAGAAGATTTCGACCTCATCCGCCAACTCGTTCGGAAGGTACGACTGCTTTTCGATCTCGACGCATCCATTCTTCAGAACTGCGACAAATCTCTCGTCACTCGGTGTTTCTTGCCAAGTGACCACATCGGGGAACTCAAGAAGCTCCCGCAACAACTGGCCGAATTTCGGATTCACGCGAACTGTCATCGCTCCATCTCCTTCATCTGGCGTTCGAGTTGTACACGTATTGCGATCAGAGTCTCGACCAATCGGCGAATCCATGCCTTGGCTTGCACCGTGTTCTTGATTTGCCGACGTAATTCCGTAATCCCAGCAGTCACCCGTTGATCGGCATCTTCATTCAAGAGAGAGGATTCTCGAAGCCATGTCAATTCTTCTCTCAATTGATCACTTCGTCCGCGTGGCCAAACACTACTTCGACAATCCTGCAGATCTCGACAAATGAACAAACATTGCTCGGCGCGACTGATTGATCGCAACAATAAATCTCGGGCAATTACCAGTTCAACTTTTTGCTTGGCTGAACTGGCTTGACGCTGAGCATAGATCGACTGCCCAAAGCTGAAGGCACTCAACATCTTGTCCCAGTTCGCCCACAGCCAAGCCCACATTTCCCATCCTTTTAGCAGGTCGGCTCTGAATCAATCGGCGGAATTTTGCGACTACGAACGCTATTCGGCAAACCTTCGTCGGACCTCTGCCTGCGTGATGACGCGCCCTTCTTCGGCCGCCTGCTGTCCGCGTTCGATGGCGGCCAAGATCTGCAGCTCCTCGATGGCTTCGTCGAGCGTGACCTTCTTAGGCAAGTTGCGGGTGAACTCGATCAGAAGCTCTTTCGTCGAGACGGTGGTTTCAGTGGTCATGGGTTGTCTCCTTCGTGGCGATTATGGCAGGTCGCTTTTGCCCATCAAATACTTGTCGCATTCGCGGGCGGCTCCGCGGCCTTCGTTGATGGCCCAGACGATCAGGCTTTGGCCGCGGCGGCAGTCGCCGGCGGAGAAGACTCCGGGAACGTTTGTGTTGAAGGAGCCGTGAGCCGCTTCGTAGTTGGAGCGCGCGTCGAGCTTCACGCCGAGTTGTTCGGCCACCGGGGATTCGGGGCCGAGGAAACCGAGGGCGAGGAAGACGAGATCGGCCGGGATTTCCTTCTCGGTTCCGGGGATGACCTTGAACGGCGGCGCGGGTTCGGCCTTGGCGATCTTCAGGGCGCGGACCTCGCCCTTGTCGTTGCCGAGGAACTCGACCGTGGTCGTGCTGAAGAGGCGCGGGTCTTCACCGAAGGCTGCGGCGACTTCGGCGTGGCCGTAGTCAACTCGGAAGATGCGCGGCCATTGTGGCCACGGGTTGTTGGCCGCTCGTTCTTCAGGCGAGATCGGGACGATCTCGAGATTCACGAGGCTCTTGCAACCGTGACGCATCGATGTGCCGATGCAATCGTTGCCGGTGTCGCCGCCGCCGATCACGACGACGTGCTTGTCCTTCGCGCTGATGTACTTGCCATCGGACAACTGCGAATCGAGCAGGCTCTTGGTGTTCGCGTGCAGGAACTCCATCGCCATGTGGACTCCCTTGAGCTGCCGTCCGGGGATCGGCAAATCGCGCGGCTTGGTCGCTCCGGTGCAGAGGACGATGGCATCGTATTGCTCGCGCAAGTCCATCGGGCTGATGTCGCGTCCGATTTCGGTGCTGGTCCGGAAGATGACGCCCTCGGTGGCAAGCAGGTCCACGCGGCGCTGGACGAGGTGCTTTTCGAGCTTCATGTTGGGGATGCCGTACATCAGCAAGCCGCCGACGCGGTCGGCCCGCTCGAAGACAGTGACTTCATGTCCGACACTGTTGAGCTGCGCGGCAGCGGCCAGTCCGGCGGGACCACTCCCTATGATGGCGACTCGTTTGTTGGTGCGAGTCTTCGGGGGATTGGGCAATACCCAACCCTGCTCGAACCCGTGGTCGATGATCGAGCATTCGATGTTCTTGATTGTGACGGCTGGATTCGTGATGCCCAGCACGCACGAGCCTTCACACGGCGCGGGGCAGACCCGCCCGGTGAACTCGGGGAAGTTGTTCGTCTTGTGGAGCCGATCGAGTGCCTCGCGCCAGTGACCGCGATAAACGAGATCGTTCCATTCGGGAATCAGGTTGTTGACCGGACATCCCGCCGCCATCCCGGCCATCAGCGAGCCGGTGTGACAGAACGGCACCCCGCAATCCATGCACCGCGCGCCCTGAGTCTTCAACTCCTTCTCGGGCATGTGCTCGTGAAACTCGTTCCAGTCGAGAATGCGCAACTTCGCATCCCGCTCATTCGGAACCTGACGCTGAAACTCTTTGAAACCGGTCGGCTTGCCCATTTGAACACCAAGAAAGTTTGAACCACGAAATACTCGAAAGACACGAAAGTAGAAGATGAGGAACGTCGCAGTCGTATTTCTGACTAATCGATCAAGCAGCGCTACGACTGATCCAATCGACCTCACTTCAATTCGTTGAATGACACATTTTCACTGACGGCTAAACGGTTCGTTCTGTCACCACGACCACGAGAGCGGCACACGCAAACACCAACTTCTTCCTTTCGTGCCTTTCGCGTCTTTCGTGGTTCCTACTCTTACGCCTTCGCCATCTCTTTCTTCTGTTCTGCTAGGGCGCGCTTGTAGTCAATCGGCATGACTTTCACGAAGTGGGGGAGTTCGTCGTCCCAGTTTTGGAGGATGGTTGACGCGACGGTCGAGCCCGTGTGTTTGTGGTGTTTGGCAAGGAGGTCTTTCAGGGCGGCGAGGTCTTCGGCGGCAATGACCTTTTCCAGCTCGACCATCTCTAGGTTGCAGTTGCCGAGCAGGGCGTGATGTTTGTCGTAGACAAAGGCTGAGCCGCCCGACATGCCTGCCGCGAAGTTGCGGCCGGTCGGACCGAGGATCACGGCGCAGCCGCCGGTCATATATTCGAGACCGTGGTCGCCGACACCTTCTACAACACAGGACGCGCCCGAGTTTCTGACGCAGAAGCGTTCGGCCGCGCGGCCGCGGAAGAAGGCTTCTCCTTCAGTGGCACCGTAGAGGGCGACATTGCCGATCAGGATGTTGTCTTCGGGCTTGAAGGTCGAAGCGGCCGGTGGGTAGACGATGATGCGGCCTCCCGACAGCCCCTTGCCGACGTAGTCGTTGGCATCGCCCTCGACTTCAATCGTGATGCCCGGCGCGAGCCACGCGCCGAGGCTTTGTCCAGCCGAACCCTTGCAGCGGATATGAATCGTGCCATCAGGCAGACCGTGTTCGCCCCACTTCTTGCTGACTTCGTGGCTGAGGATCGTCCCCAGCGCGCGGTCGATATTTTGGACTTCAATATTGAGGCGCACCGGCTGCTTGTTATCGAGGGCGTCCTGCGCCTCGCGGATCAGTTCATTATCAAGTTGATATTCGATGCCGTGCTGCTGCTTGATCGTGCAATACGTTTCGACCTTGTCGTGCGGCTTGGTCGCAGGTTTGAGGATCTTGTCCAAGTTGAGATGCTTCAGCTTCCAGTGCGTGATGGACGTGTCGTACTCCAGCACTTCGCTGTGGCCGACCATTTCGTTGATCGTGCGGAAGCCGAGCGACGCCATGATTTCGCGGGCTTCTTCGGCCACCATGAACAGATAGTTGATGACGTGTTCGGGCTTGCCGGTGAACATCTTTCGCAGCACAGGATCTTGCGTGGCGATGCCGACCGGGCACGTATTGAGATGACACTTCCTCATCATGATGCAGCCGAGCGTGATGAGCGGCGCGGTGGCAAAACCGAACTCTTCGGCTCCCAACAAACAGGCGATCACCACGTCGCGACCCGTCTTGAGTTGTCCGTCAGTTTCGAGACGGACTCGGCTGCGCAGGTCGTTCAGGACCAACGTCTGATGCGTTTCGGCGATGCCCAGTTCCCACGGCATTCCGGCGTGCTTGATGCTTGTCAGAGGAGATGCCCCAGTTCCGCCCGAGTCTCCCGAGATGAGAATCTTGTCGGCGTGACCCTTTGCCACACCGGCAGCGACCGTGCCGACTCCGACCTCGGAGACCAGTTTCACGCTGACGCGCGCGGACGGGTTCGAGTTCTTCAGATCGAAGATCAATTGCGACAGATCTTCGATGGAATAAATGTCGTGATGCGGCGGCGGGCTGATGAGGCCCACGCCAGGGGTCGAATGGCGCGTCGCGGCGATGATCTTGTCGACCTTGTGACCGGGCAGTTCACCTCCCTCGCCCGGCTTGGCTCCCTGCGAGATCTTGATCTGAAGTTCATCGGCATTGGTGAGGTAGTAGCTCGTCACGCCGAACCGTCCTGACGCGACCTGTTTGATGGCGGAACGCTTCGAGTCGCCATTGCCCTCGGGTTTGAAGCGTTTGTAGTCCTCACCTCCTTCGCCTGTGTTGCTCTTGCCGCCGATGCGGTTCATGGCGATGGCGAGCGTCTCATGCGCCTCGGCCGAGATCGAACCGTAGCTCATCGCGCCTGTGCAGAAGCGGCGCAGAATCGACTCGACGGAATCGACCTCTTCCAGTGGGACGGCCGTTCGTCCCGTCTTGAACTTCAGCATGCCTCGTAGATGGCATTCGCGCGTCGTCTGTTCGTTGACAAGCTTCGAGAACTCGCGATAGGCCTGCTTGTCTCCCTGCCGCGCGGCCTTCTGGATGTTGGCGATGTTGTGCGGATTCCAAGCGTGCTTCTCGCCGGACGAACGCCAAGCGAAGAGGCCCATGTTGGAGAGGACCGGCAGGTTGTTGTTGTTTCGTGTGGGGTAGCCCAACTCGTGACGACGGATCGCTTCCTCGCCGAGAATCTCGAAGCCGACGCCACTGATCCGGCTGGCAGTGCCCCGGAAGCACTTGTTAATGACCTCGTCGCTCAAGCCGACAGCCTCGAAGATTTGAGCACCCTTGTAACTTTGCAGGGTCGAAATCCCCATCTTGGCCATCACTTTGAGGATGCCTTGCTTGGTCGCCTTGCGGTACGCGGCCGTGATCTGATCGTGTGTCCAGTCGCCGCCGAGTTCGTTGTCGTCCTTGAGTTGCCACAAGGCTTCAAACGCCATGTACGGGTTGACGGCATCGGCCCCGTAGCCCGCCAGCAGACAGAAGTGGTGGACTTCGCGAGCCTCGCCCGTTTCGACGATGATGCCGAGCCGCGTCCGCTCTTCGTTGAAGACGAGGTGATGATGCACGGCCCCCGTGGCAAGGAGGGCGCTGACCGGCAGACGGCTCGCACTGGCGAGTCGATCCGACAGGATGATGAGACTGAATCCGCCATCAATCGCCTGTCGAGCCTCACCACAAATGCGGTCGAGCGCCCACTTGAGTCCCGCCGCTCCCTGCGACTTCGGATACGTGATGTCGATCGTCTTGGTCTTCCAGCCGCGATGGTCGAGATACTTGATCGTGGCCAATTCTTCATTGGTCAAAATCGGATGCGGCACCGCGAGCCGATGGCATTGCGCCTCGGTCGAGTCGAGCAGATTGCCTTCGGGGCCGATGTAGCACTCCAGCGACATGATGACCTCTTCGCGCGTGCTGTCGATTGCGGGGTTCGTCACCTGCGCGAAGAGCTGCTTGAAGTAGTCGAACAACGGACGCGGCTGATCGCTGAGGCAGGCCAGCGCCGTGTCGTCGCCCATCGAACCGATCGGGTCTTTCTTGGTCGTGATCATCGGAACGAGCATGAATTGTAGCGTCTCGGACGTGTACCCGAACGACTGCATGTGCTGGAGTAACTCGTCGCCGATCATCCGTTCAGGCGCACCGACGGCGGGCAACTCGTTGAGCAGCAGCCGTTGGTTCTGCAACCATTGCTTGTACGGACGGCGATTGGCGAAGTCTTTTTTCAACTCTTCATCCGGGATCAGGCGACCCTGCTTGAAGTCTACGAGGAACATCTTGCCCGGTTGGAGGCGGCCCTTCTCTTTGACATTGGCCGGGTCGATGTCGAGGACACCGACTTCGCTCGCCATGATGACGCGGTCGTCCTTCGTGACGTAGTAGCGGCTGGGGCGGAGGCCGTTGCGGTCGAGTGTCGCTCCAATGACATCGCCATCGGTGAACGAGATCGACGCCGGGCCGTCCCACGGCTCCTGCAACGCCGAGTGGTATTCGTAGAAGGCGCGCTTGTCCTCGGACATCGACTCGTGATTCTGCCACGCTTCGGGAACCATCATCATCATGGCTTCGGGCAGGCTGCGACCGGACGCGACGAGCAATTCGAGAGCGTTGTCGAAGTTACCCGAGTCCGAGCAATGCGGCTCGACGATTGGAAACAACTTCTTCAAGTCGTCGCCGAACAACTCACTCTTCATCATGCCTTGCCGCGCGAACATCCAGTTGCCGTTGCCGCGTACCGTGTTGATTTCACCGTTATGGGCGATGTATCGCTGTGGATGGGCGCGATCCCAGCTTGGGAACGTGTTCGTCGAGAAGCGGCTGTGAACCATCGCCAAGTGCGACGTGTAGTCCGGGTCTTGCAGATCGTTGAAGAACGGCTGGACCTGCTCGGACGTGAGCATCCCCTTGTAAATCAGGATCTTCGACGAGAGCGAGCAGGCGTAGAACTGCAACGCCTGTTCCAGCTTCCCCTCGCGGATGGCGTGTGAGGCTCGCTTGCGGATCAGGAACAGTTGCCGCTCGAACTCATCCTGCGTGATGCCCGGCTTGGCCGCGACGAACAGTTGCTCGAACGTGGGCGAGGCGGCGCGCGCGGACGGCCCGATGTCGGCTCCATCGGGGTCGGTGGGAACGTGCCGCCAACCGATCAGCGTCTGCCCCTGCTCGGCGATCAGTTTGTTGACGGTCTCCTTGGCGATCGTGCGCTGTTCCACATTGGTCGGCAGGAAGACGAGTCCCACGCCGTACTGCCCCAGCGCTGGCAGCGCGATCTTCAATTCGGCCTGCACGACGCGCGCCAGGAAGTCATGCGGAATGGCCGTGACAATCCCGGCCCCGTCGCCCGTGTTGGTCTCGCACCCACAGGCCCCTCGGTGAGCCATGTGCTTGAGCATCCGCAGTGCATCATCGACGATCTGCCGCGACTTCTGCCCCTTGATGTGCGCAACAAACCCGACACCGCACGAGTCATGCTCGTAGGCCGGGTCATACAATCCCTGAGCCTTCGGCGTCCCGTCGGAGTAAAAAAGTTCAGGGCTGCGGGTGAAGAGGGGGATGATTTGTGTGTCGTTCATGCCTGTCATCTCATTCATGTGGACTGCGGCGATTCCTCGCCGCTTTGGTTTCTGTCTTCTCTTCGGTTTTGTTCCCTCGCCCCGGCTTTGTGGGGAGAGGGCTAGGGTGAGGGGTCTTCAGTTCGTCTTCGCTGTCAGTGTGAAGGCAACCACGGAAGACCCAGCGCGGCTCCGCCGCAACCGAAAGGAACAAGAAGATGGCGGACAAGAAGATCAGAGAGGAAACATCTGGACCTCGCTTTCATCTTCTTGTCCCCCATTTTCTTGTTGAGGTCTTCTGACGGCCGTTCGTGGATGAAGTGGGCTAATGACAAGCTTCTCCGGCAGCGGGGATCACTTGGTGACAGTGCGGAAATCTTCGCGCCCGGCGAAGAAACAAAACGTGAGTAGTACAGATGTCACGGATAAGAGGCAGGGACGGCGGTGCGGTTCACACTCTGAACTCACTTTGATTTCTTCACACTTCAACTTTTTCGCCTTCGCCTTATCTGTGTTCTCCGTGCCATCTGTGGTCGAAAATCCTAGATCGGATTACAGGCGGCGCAATGGTTGTGAATGCAGAAGCCCCCTCACCCTAGCCCTCTCCCCCACAAAGCCGGGGGCGAGGGGACAAAGCGAAGAAGAAACAAGACTCAGCGGGCAATCGACTGGGTTGGCGACGCGGCATCCGTGGCCGAACGGGTACGGGAGCCGGCCGCGTCGTGCGATTGGCCGGGACCGGAGAACGTCTCCGGGTCTTGTTGCAGCAGTTCCAGAAAGCGAGTGATCGCCGTCGTGAACGGTTTCGTCCGCTTGTGAATCAGGGCGAGACGCCGGAACCACGTCACGTCTTCCAGCGGGATGGCGACCAGCGAACCGAGTTCGGCCTCACGGCGAACGGTCGGGACCGGCAGGAGGGCGATTCCGGAACCGATTTCCACCGCGCGCTTGATGTTCTCGATGTTGTCGAAGGCATGGACCACGTTGACGTGAACCTTCGCGTGCTTGAGCCACCGGTCAGTCTCGGTCCTCATTTGCAGATCGGTCGTGAACCCGACGAGGTTCTCTCCTTCAAGTTCCTCGACCCGCACCCAGTCGCGTTTGGCGAGCGGATGCGTCGGCGGCACAACCACGACAATGGGCTGGTCCTGCCACGGGATGCAGTTCAAATCCGACCGCTTCGGCGGGAACGACATCAGTCCGAGATCGACCTCTTCCGAAACGACTCGCGACAACACCTCTTCCGGGTGGAGATACTGCAAGTCGAGCGCGGCATCGGGGTAGATCCGCTCGAACTCGCGAACATAGCCGTCCATCTGCAAAAGACCCACGGAGTAGATCGCCCCGACGCGCACCGGCCCGACGACCTTGTCTCGCCGTTGCAGCACGCGGTCTTCGAGGCGACGGTATTCATCCAAAAGCTGGCGGCAACCGTCGTAGTAGATGTGCCCCTCGGGTGTCAGTTCGAGCGGTCGGACGGAGCGGTTGAGGAGTTCGCAGCCCAAATGCTCCTCGATCGACTTCACGATCTCGCTCGCGGCAGGCTGAGAAATGCCGTGAGACTTCGCCGCCTTGGAGAAACTCCCCAGGTGGGCCACTTCACAAAAGAGATCAAGATCGCGGAGGTTCATCGCACGCCAAGTATCTGAAGGCCAGATACGACCAGTGACACAGTATCGGGAAAAACGATGCGGGATCGTACTGAGGCCCAATACCGCCAGTCAACGACATCGGCAGACAAAATAGTACGAGTGGCATCGCCTTAATTATTTACTGACACTCACGGATTGCAGGGGAGACTCAAATTGCCCGAAAAACAAGGCTATTTGAAGAGCGTGTGTGGAGCAGAAATCTCAAGGACTGCCCGTTCAGTCCTCTGTTTTTCGAGAACATCCTCAGTTTGCCACCGTGCCCCCCTGCAATCCGTTAGGGTCAGCAAATTTCAAAAATTGGCCGGGGAGTCAGTTTTGAATACCAAGTTGCTCACACGGCCAATTATGACGTGTTCGCCCGAAGTCTGCGTTGGCGGGGATTAGGAGAAAGATTCCCGGTTTTGTGGGGGAAGTGGCGGGTGAGACTGCTCTGGGCGGGGGGGCGCTAGACTGCGGGCGCGGCGGAAACGGCTGGTTTTGTGGGACGGAGCGGCTTTGATGCGATGGATTCGCGATCCTCAACAAATGCGGATGTTTGA
>JAYTGQ010000351.1:0-5916 GCA_043733345.1 Schlesneria sp. | reverse complement strand
CGTTCGGCTGCCACAGTGCGGACGGTTGTCGTTTCGTGGAACGCATCCTGACGGTAACGCAGACCCCGCGCCAGCAGAAACGCTCGGCGTTCAAGTTCCTGGGCGAGACGATCGCGGCTCACCGGGCTGGAAAAAACGCACCGCGACTCGTGATGGGATGAACGGTTACTGTGTGACGAGGGTGTGTCACTCGCATCGGACGGCGATTCGGAGCTTGTTTTCAGGCACCTCGTGCAGGCGTACTTGAGCCGCACATGTTCCCACACGAACAGCTTCGCCGGCCGGTAGTCGAGTTGCGCGCTCGTCTCCTCGCCGAGCTTCACCCGCGGAGACTGGCAGCACGGGCAGACCTTCTCGGCTTCGGAGACATCGTGAACGACGCGCTCGCGCTTCAAGTCCGCCGGCAGCCGACGCCGACCGTGGCCCTTCTTCTTCCCACTCGACACCGGCTCGGGTTCGACGGGAACCGGGACGCTCGGCGGCGCGGGTTCGGCGGCACCCTCGAAGAGTGTCGGTTGATCGGGTCGGAAGTGCTCGCCTTTGGGACCGTAGAGCCGACGCAGGAGTTGATCGAGCCGCAGCTGCACGCCGCTCAGTTCCCGATCGCGATTGTGCAGCATGGCGAGCAGTTCGCGGATCATGCCCTTGAGCGTCTCGGGATCGTCCGGCAGCGTGGCCTCATCGGGAAGTGCGTTCGACGTGGCGGCATCCATGCTCATGCTTCCCAGACGCGCCAGTCGGAAAATGGTTTCGCCAACGCGAATCGTTTTTCGAGGAGTTCCTCGAGTGACACTGCGGTGTCACTCGGACGCGGGCCGCCGGTAGCGCTGCGACCGCTTCACCTTCTGCGGGTCGATCCCCTGCAACACCAACTGCAGGTCCGCCGCCGTCATCTCGATTTCCTTCGCATCGCCCGCCGGCACCGGGAACGTAGAGATCCCGACTTCGAGCCGCTTGTAAAAAATGACAAGGCCGTCTCGATCCCATTAAATCACCTTGAGACGGTCGCCGCGTTTGTTGCGAAAAACGAACAGGTGGCCGGCGAACGGATCTCCGTGGCCGAGGGAATCCCGAACCAGTGCCAGCAAACCGTCGAAGCTGCGCCGCATGTCGGCGGGCTTCGTGGCGACGAACACGCGAGTCGAAGGCGGCAGCGTCAGCATGGCCGACCCTCCGACGCCGACCGACGCCGCATCGCCAGCACGTCGGCGAGCAGGCTGCGATCGCAGCCGGAGCGAATCCGCACGCGATGTCCTTCGGCCAGGCGAATGTCGATGGCCGCCAGGCACGGCACGCAGATGCGGTATAAGGGCAACGGAAACAGGTGGTGCTCAAATCCCATCCTGAGGTGTTCGGCGACATCTCGTTCTCCCCTTTAGCGACAATTAGAATTCCCTCCATTCCGTTCGTCGTTGCCGGTTCGGGTTCGTTGCCCGTGGGCTTCTTCGCACCCTTCGCGGTTTCCAATCGGTAGCTCGGCACGTTCAACTCCACGATCACACTGTGATGCACCAGGCGGTCGATCGCCGCCGCGGTGGTCATCGGGTCTTTGAAGATCGCCGTCCACTGCGAGAACGGCAGGTTGCTGGTCAGCATCACGCTGCCGCGCTCGTAGCGTTCCGCCAAGAGCGTGAAGAGCACCTCCATCTCCTCGCGGCTCCGTTGCACGTAGCCGAGGTCGTCGATGACCGGGGCCTCGAAGCCCGCCAGTTTCTTCAGGAACCGTTCGAGCTTGAGATCCCGCTTGGCGGCGAGCAGTTCCTGCACCAGCAAGCTGCACGTCGCGAAGAGCACCGGGTGTCCCCGCAACACGAGTTGCTCGGCCACCGCACAAATGGCGTGCGTTTTTCCTGAACCGGGTTTCCCGAACACGAGGACGTTCTCGCGGCGGGCCAGGAAGGCGCCGTCGCGGAGGGACTGGAACTGCTGCTGCGCCGTCCCAGGTCTTGCCGCTGGGCAGTCGCGACGCCGCCGCCAGACGTCGGATGCGGCCCTGCGAGCGGGCCTCGCATTCGAGCGTGGTCAGCGCTTCCAGGTATTGCGGGTAGCTCAGATTCTCCTGCGCCGCTCGCCGAGCTTGGCTCGGGAAGTGGTCCCGAAACGCCGGCAGGCGGAGTTCCCGCAACTGCTCCATCAACCGCTCCGCGGTCGGCGGCGGGTCCGCCGGTGTCGGTTTGCGCGTCTTCGCCATGAGTCTCCTCCATGAGTGTCAACAGGGCATCGAACTCCTTCAAATTCGGCGGTTCCACGACGACCTCCGTCGCGGCCGGAAGCTCCGCACTCGTCTTCGCCAATGCGATCACCGCGTCCGGTGACAGGGGTGTGTCACTGGCCAGCAGCACGCGGAGCGCGTCGTCGATGGCGGCCTCGCCGTCGTGGGCCGCATGGTGCAGGATCTTCAGGTAGTCCTTGGCACCGGTCCGTTCGTCGCCGCCCGCGCAGAACTGATCGTAAGCCAGGCGGAAGCGCGTCGTCGGGAACAGATCGTCGCGGTACGCGTACTGTGCGAACGCGCCCGGCTTGCGGATCAGCGAGTCGATGACGTGCCGGTAGTTCACCGCGTGACGGTCGCGACCCACCAGCCGCGGCAACGTGTCGACGTGCTTGCCCGCGTACCAGACCTCGACGCGGTCGGCAAACAGCCGTGCCTCGACCCATTCCTCGATGAGCCGGCTGTGTACCGAATACGTGTTGCGGTGAATGTGAATCAGACTGCCGGTGTCGACGCGGCACCGCACCTTCAGACACGATGACAATCGCGTTTCGGGCAGGTGCTTGAGCGCGGCAACCTCCTCGGCGAAGCGATCCTGTCGGCCCACGTTCCGCGTCGTCACGATCTGCTGCAAGAAGTTTACATACTCCTCGCGGCTAGCGAACTCGCGGCTGCCGCGGAGCAACAGCGCCTGATCGACGGCGGTTTTGAAGTGCCCGTGCGACGACTCCGCGTCGCCGTTCTCGTGCGCCTGCCGCGCGTTGATCCGCTGGCCCGACACGCCGTAATGAGCCAGCAAGTCGCGATACCGGGTCTGGAATTCGCGCGTCGCCGAGAGGTTGTTCACGGCCGCGGTCAGACTGTCGCTGCGATGCCGGCGCGGCACGCCGCCTAGTTCCCACAACGCATTCTGCAAGCCGTCGGAGAGCGCCTCGAACGACTCCGACGCACAGAGCGTCACCGACTCCCAGTTCGAGTAGGTGAGCACGAAGTGGTACACCATGTGATCGAACGGTTGCCGGGCGATGGTGATGTTCAGGGCGTTCATGTAGGTGAAGTCGGAGGCCGCGAGATCGCCGGCGTTGTGGACCTGGCGGAACATGATGGACTTCCCCGGCCCGTGAGTCGCCCGCCACTGCCGCACGCGGCGTTCGAAGGTGCGGCGATGCGAATCGAAGAACTGACCCGGATGCTCGCGACGCAGCCAGTCGAAGAGCGTCTTGGCGAGCAGTCGCGACTCGGCCTTGAGCCGCCCTTCGACGGCCGGCCAGACCGCCGCGAACGGATCGAGCCGCGTGCGATAGGTTCGCGGCGGTCGCGACTTCTTCTGCGCGCTGGGCAGCGTGCGGTCATCGCGGTAGTGTCGGGCGGTCTTGTTGCTCATACCTGTTCTCCGGGCCGACGAGGCCAGGGACGTTCCTGAATCGAGTTCGCGGAGCATTCGACGCACTTGGCCATCCGCAACCATCGCATCCCTCCCAGATTGCGGGAGTGATGCTCATGGCCAGAGAGTCAAAAAGAGGGAATTCCAATTGTCGGTGGATGGGGAGAAACAAATGACGCTACACAGGGCGGGATTTAGAACCAGTACGTGCCTGCGAACAAGCGTATCGAAACAATGCCTTATCGCGGCAGGTGCGAGTTTCTTGGTGGGAATGGATCTGTCAAGTTGGCTGATGTAGTGACCGACGTGGCCGGGAGTGATTTGTTGAAGCCGAACCCCGGCATCTTCACACCACTTCAGAAACCTTGTGACTGCTCCGATGTAAGCCGAACGGGTATGTTCGTTGGCGATCTCGCCTCCGAAGAATTCGTCCCAAGCAAACTTTGCTCGGTTCGTCCATGTGGGATCATTCGACTCGATGAGCAATGACGGAAGCTTTCCGAGAAAGGTACTGGGCAATGTCGTCTTTGAAAGATCTGATTCGGCCACGGTATTGGTCATATTTCAGGTGTGATGGATAAATCATTGCCTTTCCCTCTTTTGCCAATTAATAGATCCGTGAAGTTTCCAAAGTCGCGTCCAGCGATTCGGAATCATGTCTTGCTCTATTGATGCCAGATCAAAGAACGGTTCACGTGATCCAACAAATCCGTCAAAATGCGGAATCCTTAATTGATCGAACGCTTCTTCCAATAATAAATCATAGTTTGGAGTAAACAACTCAATAGGTGCAACTCTTTGCAGTCCGCCAACCCATGACGCAAATCTGTGATAACTGCAACGGTGAGTGGGAAGGCATTTTCCCACTTCATCTGTTATGAAATCACAGATTGTTGTGTCGAGTACGGTTAGGCGGGCCTTTGCCATGCCATCTACATCACTGTTTCCTCTCCTGCCCTGCTACACAAAGTGCGCAGTTCGCTCAAAATGTGTTCCACATTGGCTTTTGTGCCGGTGGTGCCATTGCAATCATTATGTAATTTATCCCAAATCGGTAGTAAAAGATCGTTTTCAATTTTGTCTTTATCAATTGCTTCGATCTTTGCCCGAACGTTCGTGGTAAGTCCCGCAACATCCGGAATGTGCTTCAAACTCTTCTCGCCAGCGTCGTCATAAATACCTAAATAGCTCCTCACCCGATCGACAGTGAGGTTGGTCTGGAAACGAAAATAGACTTGGCACAAGGTAGTCGTTGCACGAGCGACCCGCCTTGGAGGCCAAGCCATGGATGGCAGTATTCGACTCCGGTCGGCCGAACGCAAGACCGCCCTGCACACCATGCGTCGGGGGACTGATCCGGAGTTTCGACTCCGTGCTCACATCCTCCTGTTGCTCCACGACGGACAACCGTGGGCCTTGATCGTCGCCGTCCTGTTCACCAGCACGGCGACCATCAATCGCTGGCGGACACGCTATCTCAAGGACGGTCTCGATGCGGTGCTGAGTCGTCGGTCCCGGAAGCCATCTTACTGGTGGATGAGCCTCGTGCTCCGTTGGGTGACCGAATTGTCGCCGCCCGATTTTGGGTTCGTGCGGAGTCGGTGGACGTGCGAAGCGGTGGCGTTGGTGCTGCGTGAGGATTATGGCATTCCGGTGAGTCGGGAAACGATCCGGCGTCGCTTGCATGAGGAAGAACTGGTGTGGCGTCGGCCGCGTCCGGTGGTCGGTCTGAAGGATCCGGCCCGCGCCGCGAAACTCCGGAAACTCCGGGAGTTGCTGCACAACATGCCGGCGAACGAGGTGGCGGTGTTTCAGGATGAAGTGGACATCAACACGAACCCGAAGATCGGTTCGATGTGGATGCGGCGGGGTCAGCAGGCCGAGGTGGTCACGCCGGGAAACAACGAGAAGCGTTACGTGTCGGGGTCGCTGAATTGGCGGACCGGGCAGTTGATCCTGACGGAGGGAAAGCCGCGTCAGGGTCGCAACACGGACTTGTTCCTGGCACACCTGGACGATCTGCGGCGGCGGTTGCGGTGCTATCGTGTGATCCATGTCCTCTGCGACAACGCCAAACCGCACCTGGCCAAGCGGGTGCTGGAGTACGTGGCGAAACACGGCGGGAGAATCGTGCTGCACTACATCCCGAAGTATGCCCCGGAGACGAATCCGATCGAGCGGGTGTGGTGGCATTTGCACGAGGAGGTTACACGCAACCATCGCTGTCGGGATATGGAGGCGCTGCTGGATATGGTGTTCGAGTGGTTGGACTGTGGATCTCAGTTCAATATCGAGACTTCCATCTATAATAAGAAGCCAA
>JAYTGQ010000350.1:0-14976 GCA_043733345.1 Schlesneria sp. | reverse complement strand
TCGAATGTCGCTCGACGCGCGGGGCGTTGCCCACGCGGTTAAACAACGCAAGGGGGCAATACAAAATTGTTCCACCACTAGGCCTCATCCGTTTGTCTTTTTTTGTGCCGACCTCGCCAGCGGCCTGTTCCATTCCGTGGCCGATCTTCTCGAAACAGGTGGTTGTCATGACACAAGCAAAGCATGTGCGTGGTCGGTGTCTGATCCTCGGCATGATCTTGCTGGTCGGTTGTACGACTGCTCGCCAGTCCAATACGGCGCGGACCGCGCGCGAGCAGTTGCTGATCTCGAACGCCGTCGATCAGGCTCTGTCCAAAATTGACTTCGCCGCGTTCCAAGGCTCGAAGGTCTTTGTGGATGACAAGTACCTCGAATGCAGCGACAAAGGTTATGTGGTCGGATCGATCCGACATCGCCTGATGGTGAACGGAGCCACGATCGCCGCGAAGCTCGAAGAGGCCGATGTCGCATTGGAGATGCGCAGTGGTGGTGTCGGGACCGACAACGCCGACTCCTACGTCGGTATGCCGCAGATCGTCTTGCCCGGCATGTTGACGCTGCCGGAGGTGAAGTTAATCACACGTACGCGACAGACCGCATTGGCCAAGATCGGTCTCGTCGCGTTCGACACCAAGTCGCACGAGTTGCTCGGTGCGGGCGGAGTCTCGTCGTCAGAGGCGGATGACTCGAACCTGTTCGTCTTCGGGATCGGTCCCTTCCAGTCGGGAACCGCGCGGGAAGAGTTGAACAGCACGACTCCCCTTCGCATGAATCAGCCCAATCAGCCGCTCCCCACCACCGTCGCTTTCAACGCCAGCAGTGGGTCGGACGAGCGACCGGAACGCTTGCAACTGACGGGCGATGAACGGACCAGCAAGGAGTAGTGCCCGCCGTAGCGGCGAGCCGTGTGCCGTCAGGCCACGGGTTGACGGCGACAACTCAGAACCCGCAGTCCTATGGTGTGCGGCTCGCCTGTGTTTCACCGTTGGCCGTTTGAGACGGAGTTCAACGCCGATCAACATCGCGTCCGGTCGGCGGAACGACCGGACTACGGTTGCTCGCGGCCACTTCTCGTTGGCCCCGCGTGAACTCGCCACAGAGGGCCGCTATACTCCGCGCGGCCGAAACTGACACTAACCCGAAGTGTAAACGAGGACGGAACTCACGTCCTCGCTTACGCTTCGGGTTAGTGTGCCGCGGCCTCAAATGTGTCAGTTTCGGCCGCGCGGAGTATATCATCCCGCCCGCCATCAGCCGTGCGGATCACTGTGTCGCATCGGCGTGTCATGCACCCGGTTCAAAGTTGAGGAACAAGCTCATGCCATCCATTCGTCGTTGGTCCGTCGTTGTCGGAGCCGTGTTAGTGGGACTCATCGTCGGTTGGACTTCCGCGTCGCTGCGTGCTGACGCAGACAAGCCTGCCGCGCTGGTCTACGAGCTGCGAACCTACACGACCGAGGAAGGTCGTCTGCCCGCACTGCATGCCCGCTTCAAGGACCACACGATCAAGCTGTTCGAGAAGCATGGCATGAAGAACGTCCTCTACTTCACTCCGGTTGATAGCGACGGAAAGTCGGTGGATAACAAGCTTGTCTATCTGCTGGCTCACAAGAGTCAGGCGTCAGCGAAGGCTTCGTTCGACGCATTCCGTCAAGATCCGGAATGGATCGCCGCGCGAGACGCCTCCGAAAAAGACGGCAAGATCGTCGCGAAGTTGGAGTCGCAGTTCCTCAATCTCACCGAGTATTCGCCCGGTCAATAATCGTAGGACGGGCACTCTTGCCCGTCCGGCTTGAGCGTACAAAGCAGGACGGGCAGGAGTGCCACTCAACGCTCTTGAAGTCCGGCTTTTCCGAAAGCCGGACTTCTCTCCTTCGTTACTTCACCCGCATGGAAGTCCGGCTAACAAAGCTAAGCCGGACTTCAGCCGATGGATGTGCAAAGCAGGACGGGCAGGAGTGCCCGTCCTGCAACTCACTTTTGGAACTCTGCCGCTCATGACAGCACCTCGTCCCGCCGTGGCTTGGATCGGCGATGCCGATGCCGGGCACTTGCAGCTCATCGACCAAACATTGCTGCCCGTTGAGTACC
Organism: Schlesneria sp.; assembly: GCA_043733345.1. Lineage (GTDB taxonomy): Bacteria > Planctomycetota > Planctomycetia > Planctomycetales > Planctomycetaceae > Schlesneria. The sequence continues at coordinate 12,885 of JAYTGQ010000350.1, read as the reverse complement.
GCGAACTGGCTTTGCACACGGTCGAAGAAGTCTGGGAAGCGATCAAGCTCTTGCGTGTGCGCGGTGCGCCGGCGATTGGCGTCGCGGCGGCTTACGGTGTAATCGTCGGGTGCCAGATGTCGGGAACCGCGACGCGCGGTGAGTTCGATGCGCGGCTGAAACACGTCGTCGAATACCTTGCCGAGAGTCGTCCGACAGCCGTGAATCTCTTCTGGGCGCTCAATCGGATGCGCGGTGTCGCGGAGGCGTCGAGCAACCTTTCGTCGCACGAGTTGCTCGCGCGGCTGTTGATCGAAGCACGGGCGATCGAAATCGAAGATCGTGAGATGTGCGCGGCGATCGGTCGCCACGGGCTGCCTCTGCTGCGCGGCTGCTCCGGCGTGCTGACACATTGCAACACGGGGGGCCTCGCGACGGCGGGCGATGGCACGGCGCTCGCCATCATTTTTGCGGCAGCACGAGAAAACCCGTCGCTGCAAGTCTACGCCGATGAGACTCGTCCGCTCTTGCAAGGGGCACGACTGACCGCATGGGAACTGATGCAGCGCAACGTCCCCGTCACGCTGATCTGCGATTCGATGGCCGGTTGGGTGATGAAGGAGGGGCGCGTGCAGGCGGTGATCGTCGGTGCCGACCGCATCGCGGCGAATGGCGACAGCGCCAACAAGATTGGCACGTACTCGTTGTCGGTCCTCGCCAAGGCCCACGGCATTCCGTTCTACGTCGCCGCTCCGTCCAGTACGTTTGATCTCACGATCCAATCGGGAGTCGAGATCCCCATCGAACAGCGTGTCTCGACCGAGATCACGCACGCCTTCGGCAAGCAGACTGCGCCCGATGGCTGCCATACGTACAACCCCGCCTTCGACGTGGCACCGGCGGAAAACATCTCCGCCCTCATCACCGAACGCGGCGTCATCCAGCCCGTGACGGCGGAACGCATTCAAGCGGTGTTGGAGGCTTGAAGTCCGGCTAACAACGCGAAACCTCGCACGGCTTGAATTGACTCGTTTCACCGCGTGGACAACGCCCCGCGCGTCGAATGGCGAAACAGCTTTCCACGTCGCTCGACGCGCGGGGCGTTGCCCACGCGGTGAAACGACGGTGCGTCCATTTCGGCCGCGCGAGTATCAGCCGCACTTCAGCCTTGGCGAGTGTTCGACCGCACCGATCGGCAACCGGCCAATTCCTTTCACTCAGTGCGGCTGCTACCATCCCGCCCGCCGTTTTACTGGCTCACTCGATTCATGGAAGGAGTCGCACTCGATGCCACGCCGTTTGTTTTTTTGGCCGTCGGTCCTGCGGATCGCGCCCCTGTTCACAGCCGTCGCGCTGATGACGGGTCTCTCGCTCAACCCCACATTTTCTCTGTCGCTCACGACGGAACTCCACGCAGCGGAAGCGTCCAAACCCATGAAGATCACCACCATCGAAGGGATCAGTGAACATCGGCTCGACAACGGCCTCAAGGTGCTGCTGTTCCCCGATCCGTCGAAGCCGACCGTCACGGTGAACTGCACCATCTTCGTTGGCTCGCGCCACGAAGGTTATGGCGAGGCGGGGATGGCTCACCTGCTCGAACACATGGTTTTCAAAGGGACGCTCGATCATCCGTCCGTGCCGAAACTGCTTCAGGCGCGCGGTGCCCAGTTCAACGGGACGACGTGGCTCGACCGGACCAACTACTACGAGACGCTCCCCGCCAACGATGACAACTTGGAGTTCGCGATCCGGCTCGAAGCCGATCGGATGATCAACAGCTTCATCAAGGCGGAAGACCTCGCGTCGGAAATGACCGTCGTGCGGAACGAGTTCGAGCGGGGTGAGAACTCGCCCCACGCGATCCTCGGTCAACGCATGACCAGCGCGGCGTTCAACTGGCACAACTACGGCAAATCGACGATCGGCAACCGAGCCGACATCGAAAAGGTGCCCGTCGAAAATCTGCGGGCCTTCTACAGAAAGTACTATCAGCCGGACAACGCGATGGTCGTCGTGGCCGGTCGGTTTGAAGAGGCCAAGGCGCTCGAATTCATCGGCAAATATTTTGGTTCGATTCCCAAGCCGACGCGCAAGTTGGAGGCGACCTACACCGAAGAGCCGGCTCAGGACGGCGAACGATCGGTGACGCTGCGTCGCGTCGGTGAAGTCGGTGTTGTCGGTGCCCTCTATCACATTCCGTCGGGAGGTCATCCCGATTTTGTGCCGGTCGATGTGCTGGAGTCGATCCTCACGATGGCTCCCTCGGGGCGGCTCTACAAAGCGCTCGTCGAACAAAAGAAGGCGGCGGATGTTTCCGGGGCCTGCTACTCACTGCACGATCCCGGCATCATGCGATTCATGGCCGAAGTCGCGTCCGGCAACACGCCCGAAGCGGTGCTCGACACGCTGCTCGACACCATCGACGTGGTGGTCGAACAGGGCGTGAAGGACGAGGAAGTCGAACGTGCTCGCCAACGGTTGCTCAAGCAGCGCGAGCAGGAGGCTTCGAACAGCGCTCAGATCGCCGTCGGTCTCAGCGAGTGGGCGGCTCAAGGTGATTGGCGGCTCTACTTCCTCTATCGCGACCGGCTGGAGCAAGTCACCGCGAAGGACGTGAACCGCGTCGCGCGCGCCTACCTCCCCGCGAGCAATCGCACCGTCGGTCTCTACTTCCCGACGAAGGAAGCTCAGCGGACGCCGATCCCCGCCAAGCCCGATCTTGCCGCGATGATCGGTGACTACAAAGGTCGCGAAGACGCGGCTGTCGGTGAGGCATTCGATGTCGCGCCGATGCAGATCGAAGAGCGAACCAAGCGGACGAAGATCGAAGGTCTGAACGTCGCCCTGCTCTCGAAGAAGACGCGCGGTAAGACGGTCGTGCTGCGGCTGACGCTCCGTTACGGGACGGATAAGACGCTGTTCGGCTTGGACAAGGTCGCCTCGTTCCTGCCGTCGCTGATGACGAAGGGAACGAAGCAACTCACGCGACAGCAGCTTCAAGATCAACTCGATCAAAATCTCGCGTCGATGGGCGCGAGCGGTTCGGCGGGCGAAGCGACGTTTGCGATTCAGACCAAGCGCGACAAGTTGCCCGCGGTCCTCGAACTGCTGCGACAAGTGTTGCGTGAGCCGGTCTTCCCGCAATCGGAGTTGGACATCCTCAAGCAGGGGCACCGCGCGGACCTCGAACAGGGACTGACCGATCCGCAGCAGTTGGCTCTCAAGGCGGTCCGTCGCGTGCTGAACCCGTATCCCGTCGGGGACGTGCGCTACTACCCGACGACGGAAGAGGAACTCAAGCTGACGGATGAAGTCGATGTCGCCACGATCAAGAAGCTGTACGGAGACTTCTTCGGCGCGCAGCAAGGCCAGTTGGTCGTCGTCGGCGACTTCGATGAAGAGGCGACCGTGGCGTCGATCTCGTCGATGCTCAAAGGCTGGAAGTCGAAGCAGCCGTATGAACGGATCACGCGGCGCGGCGATGTCGAAGTGAAGTCGGACCTCGTGAAGATCGCCACGCCCGACAAGGCCAATGCGTTCCTGTTCGCCGGTGGCGTGATGCCGCTCCGCGACGATGATGCCGACTACCCGGCCCTCATCATCGGCAACTATGTCTTCGGCGCGGGAGCCTTGTCTTCGCGCCTCGGCGATCGCATCCGGCAAAAGGAAGGGCTGTCGTATGGCGTCGGATCGTCGCTCGTGGCGAGCTCCCTCGATTCGCGCGCGACCATCACGATGTATGCCATCTACAACCCGAGCAATCTCGAAAAGTTGACAACGGCGCTCAGCGAAGAACTCGCCAAGCTGCTGTCTGAAGGAGTCACGCAGAAGGAACTCGACGACGCGCGTCAGGGCTATCTGCAACGACAAGAAGTGATGCGAACCGAAGACGGAAACCTGGCGCAAATCCTCGAAGCGACGCTCGTCACGAACCGCACGATGGAGTTCTACGCGAAGCAGGAAAAGGCGATCTCGAACCTCACCCCCGATCAAGTGAAGTACGCCTTCCAGAAGCACGTCGATGCGAAAAAGATTCTGACCGTCGTCGCGGGAGACTGGGCCGCCGCTGCGAAGAAGGCCGCAGAGAGCGGCGACAAAAAGTGATTCGTGGAGTGCCCGGTCACAGTCCACAAACAACCCAGCGCGATTCAGCCGCAACCGAAAGGAACAAGAAGATGTCGGACAAGAAGAGGAGAGCGGAAGTCATTGGATTTGGATTTCATCTTCTTGTCCCCCATTTTCTTGTGGATCACTTCTGAGGATGGCTCGGTGTTGAAACAAGATCGAGACGAGTTTCTGAGCAGGACTGCATCACTTGTGGACCGTCCAAAAATCTTCGCGCCCAGCGAAGAAGCGAATCGTGAGTAGTACAGCCCGGCGGTCGCTTGATCGCCGGGCTGTGTTGTTTTGTTCAGGTATAAATTGGCGGCATTCGTTACGAGAACAGCTCGTGAATCAGCTTGCCCCCTTCGACGAGCTTGATCGGGCGGTTGTCGGTCGTGCGGTACTCGTCGTCGGGTTTCATGCCCATGATGTGACAGAGCGTGAGACACAGGTCGGCGACGCCGATGGGCCGGTCGATCACGTCGATGCCGTCGGCGTCGGTCGCGCCGATGACCTGCCCACCGCGAACGCCCGCGCCGGAAAAGATCATGGGCCAGCCCTTCGAATAGTGGTCGCGACCGCCATCCGGTTTGATCTTCGGCGTGCGACCGAACTCGCCCATCCAGATGACCAGCGTGTCGTTCAACATCCCGCGTTGATCGAGGTCTTGCAGGAGCGTCGAGTAGGCCGGATCGACTTCCGCCGCGAGGTACGGCGTGTCACGAAAGCCGTTGTTGTGCGTGTCCCATCCGGCATCGTTGCGGTCACCCGTACTGATGATCTCGACAAAGCTGACGCCGGTCTCGATGAGTCGTCTCGCCAGCAAACAGCCTTGCCCGAAGTTGGTCCGACCATACGCATCGCGCAGCGCCGCCGGTTCGCGATCCAAGTCGAACGTCTCCAAACGCGGGCTGAGAACAAAGCGGGCCGTGCGGTCGTAGATCGACTTCTTGTCGGCGACCTCTTTCGCCGCGCCTGCCGCCGCAAACTGTGAGTCAAACTTATCGGCCAGAGCCAACCGGCGACGGAGCGTGTCAGCCTCAACGACCGGTCGCACGTTCGGTGGGAGTGATCCGGCCGTCTCCACGTTGAACGACGAGTACCTCACTCCGAGGACACCCGCATCCACGTCGCGGTTCTTGATGCGCGGCTTGCCGATCCGCACGAACGCCGGGAGATCGAACGACAAATCTTCGCGATCGCGCGCGACGAGCGATCCGAACGTCGGGTATCTCAGCGCAGGAGTCGGCGGGTAGCCGGTGCGAACATGCGTGATGGCCCGGTCATGTTCGGCTTCAGGAGTCCGCATCGACCTCACCAACGCGAGCTTGTCCATCATCATCGCGGTTTGCGGCCAGAAGTCGGCGAACTCGATCCCCGCCACGCTGGTCGAGATCGCCCGCGCAGGCCCCTGATTCGGCGAGCCGACTTTCGGATTGAACGTGTCGAACTGACTCGGCCCGCCATCCATCCACAACAGGATGATCGACTTCCCCTGCTTCCGCAGTTCCGCCGCCTGCGCGACGAGCATGTCCCGCCAACCCAGCGTCAACGCCCCGACCGCAGCGCCCCCGGCTAGGTTCGCCATGAACTCGCGCCGTCCCAGATAGCCTTGCCGATTGACGGCGATGTCGAGCAGTGGTGTCAGCATGATTGTTGGGTCTCGCTAAAACTACGGGGCGTGCTTGACGGGGAGGAAAGTGACTTTGGGTCTCGCCGGACGAATACCCACATTCGATACCACAGATTGGCAAGATTGGCGGTGACAAAAAACGTGATCCAAATGTTGGGCGAGATGACGCTGGTCGGAATGATCCAATACAAGAATGCAGCCCCGGCCATCGTCCAAGCGAAGAGTCGCGCGACGACAACTTCCCACTTTTCCGTTCCAATCCGATAGACAGCATCAAAACGTCGAATCGAGTTTCTTGCCAACACGACCAAGGCACCCATCGTGATGAGATAAGCAACGGCAACGAAATTGAGAAACATGGGTGTACCTCACGACATCAAGGTTCATGATTGTTGTCGATGCCGTCGTCCAACAAGTTGATCGCCATTTATTCCGAGATCGCAAGCTCGCCTCGTCAATGCAGCTTGGCTCGCGGCTTCTTCTGAGCAGCTTTGAGTGCCGCGTCGATTCGTTCGATGGACGCGACTGACGGCGTCACCTTGCCACTTTCGATGCGCACAAGAGTGGCCAAACGGACTTTGGCGAGGCTGGCCAGTTCTTCGCATGTCAGCCCGAGCTTTGTCCGATCGCGGATGATGTCGCGGGCGATGCTAACTTGAGTGAAATCGACAGCCGAATAGTAGCCCCGATCATCGGCCTGTGAGAGGCTCGGCAACGCAGTTGCTTCGTCAGGGGTGGTGGATTGTTTCACGGCTAGTTGCGCCCCCGTTTGACCGGCTTGGTTTTGGGAGCTTCGTACTCGATCTCGGTCATCAACAAGAGGTCGAGGATGCTGGTGATGTCGTTGCCGTGCTGGACGACGACCGTCCGCCCGCTCGGCGATACATGAACTCGCGGTGCGTCACCGGAAACGTCCGGCCATCGGCCATGCGGATGGTGAAGGGACGGAAGGGAGCCGCGCTGTGTGCCAGCTTCAATTGTTCGACGGTCATGTTTCTTTACCTTTCACTGGTTTTGAGTTGGTTCGTACTACTCACGTTTTGTTTCTGCGCAGGGCACGCAGAATTTCGGCAGACCAGATTAGGCAAAATGATGAAGCACAGAATCATCCAGCCGGGCAGTCGGTCTGCTTGCGGGCCTCTTCCATCATTCTGTGCTTCATCATTTTGCTATTCCAGTTCTCGCTGCGTTGGGTTGCGGGTATCCCGCGCCGGGCTATTGGCCGCCACATCAATCACCTCTTCGTTGTGAACTCGGCCGAGTTGATGAGGCTCCAGAGCAGGTCTTCATAGGACTCGCCACGGCTGATGCTGGTCGAGAGGTGTTCGAGGGCGATCTTCGATTCCGTCTCACTGGGTTGGCGGGCGAGGACCAGTTGGAAGAGGTTTGACACCGCCTTCGCGTTGTCGGGTTCGGTGGCCACGAGTTTTGAGAGGGCCGTGTTGCTCTCCGGCTTCGCGTTGACTTGGGCCTGAAGCTGGTCGTTGTTCATCATCAGCATCGCTTGGCCGAGCGTGCGTGAGATGTCTTGAGGCCGCAACGACGGATCGAAGCCGAACGCTTCTGAAACGAGGTCTTTCGTACTCTTCGGCGGGACTGGGAAGCGAATCTCTTTGGTCGGTGCTGTTTTCGGAGGCGTCACGTTGGGGAGGTTGATCGCCGTGACGAGCGATTGATAAACCTCGTCGCCGCGCAGCTTGGTGGTTCTCGCGTCGGCATACGGCTTGTCGTCGGTGGACGCAGACGAGTGGTCGGGAAGACGCTGTTGGTACGCCTTGGAGTTGGCGATCGCGCGGAAGAGGCTCTTCGCGTCGAAGCGGGATGCTCGGAAATGATCGGTCAGTTCCTGATGGACTTCGGGAAGCAGCGGCACGTTGGCGACGCCCATGTCATCGACGGGTTCATAGAAACCATGGCCCATCAGGCGTGCCCAGACGCGATTGACATAAGCCTTCGCGAACCACGGGTTGTCGGCGGACGTGACGACGACGGCCAACTCGCGGCGACGGTCGAGATCGCTCTTGCCCGGCTCGGTCTTGTGGCCCGTGAAAAATGTCGGGGTCATCATGATCCCCTTCTTGGTCGGGTCGGCGACGTTGGGCATCTCGTACTCGCCCTTTCCCTTGTCCTTCACTTCGATCTCGCCGCTGTCATTCCACGGCATCTTGGCCGAGGCCCGAACGAAGTACGCGGCGAGTTCATGAAACTGCTGCCGCTTCCATTCGTCGAACGGATGATCGTGACACTGGGCACAGCCGATCTGCACGCTGAGGAACACGCGCGCGGTCTCGGCGGCGAGTCGCGTGGTGTCGGCCTCGTGAAAACCAACGAACGTCGCAGCCGGTTGATCTTTGACCTTGCCCGTCGCGGTGAGGATTGTGCGGACGGTCTCATCCCACGGGGCATTCTGGTTGATGCGTTCGGCCAGCCACTTCTCGAACAGCGTGTAATCGAGAAACGTCAACTCGGGTGGCGGCACGCGGTAGCCGATCACGTCGGACCAGTAACCCGCCCAGTTGTCACCGAATTCGGTTGAGGCCAACAACCGCTCGACCGCCGCCGCACGTTTCCCCTTCGTTTGGTCGAGCCGATACGAAGCGAACTCGCCGGGGGTCGGCTGCCGTCCGATCAAATCGAGCGACACGCGCCGCAAGAACTGGTCGTCGGAAATCACATCGGACAACTCGGCCTCGTCGAACTGAGAGGCTGTCACAAGCAGCCGGTCCAATGTCTCGGAACCAAACGCCGCCGAGACCGCGCGCCGCGCATCGGCTGGCTCGTCGGAGGGCTGCCCGGTTGACTCTGCCCTCAGATTGGCCGAGGTCATGACGAACAGAATCGCCACGAAGTAGGGGAAACAATGCCAACACAGTGATCGCTGCATGATTCGCCTTCTCCGCGAAACGGCCAGATGTCCAAAGCGGGCGCATGCTAAATCGACAGGTGAGAAGGGTCAATCGGCATGGAAAGCCGATGCATGGCCGAGTCGCGCTGCTGGGCAGAACAGTATCAGTCATGGCGGCGTCACAGTCGCGATAACCGGAAGAATCGAGTAGCTCGAAGGCCAACGCTACTTTGGCGAGACCTTCAATGTCACCGACTTTGACTCGGCTTTGGCGGCGAGTTCGATCGGCAGCTTGAACTTCACCGAGTCGAGTTTGCAGAGGCCGCCCTTGCCGTCGCGGCAGTAGCCGTAGGTCAGCGTGACGAGCAGTGTGGCGCGGCCGGTGGGTTTGGTGACGGGGATGCGGAACGTTGTCCCTTTGTCGTCGGTGGTCGCTTCGGTGCGGGTGTTCAACAGGTCGGCGGCGACGAGCGATTGATTGCCTTCTACGGCAACGCGGTACGTGACCGGCAGGAGCGGGTTGAGTTTGTAGCCTTCGGGGAGAGTGAACTCGACACGGAAGTCGATGCCGTTGCTCGACGCGATTTGTTGGGGTGCGAGTTCGACCGTGCGGACCTTGGAGTCGGCGGCGTGTGGGTCGGCGACGGGCAGCGGGGGAGTCAGGCCCTCGATCGGGAACTCACGCGATTTCTTCGAGGCCAAGTCCACGGCGACGATGCGTTGGTTGTTCGTGTCGGCGACGTAAAGCGTCCCGCCCACGATGGCCAGTCCGGCCGGTTCCGCAAGCTGCGCGGGTTCGAGCTTCGTGCCGCTCTTGCCGGTGCCGAGCCAGGTGATCGACTCGCGCGTTTTCAGATCGACGAACTTGAGCTTGTGGTTGTAGCTGTCGGCCACGAACAGTCCGCCGTTGTGATAGAGGATGCCGAGCGGATGCTGGAAGCGAGCTTCGTCCTTCGCGCCGTCCACATCACCGAATTCAAACAGCGTGCGTCCGTTGGGGAGACTGTGCGGACCAACGGGCGTTGAAATCTTCCCCTTCGGTTCCGAGAGATCGTTGTTCGGATCGGTCGTGATCTGTCGCACCGACGAGCCTTCGCTATCGACGACAAACAGGTTCTTGCCATCGGTCGTGATGCCGGAGGGTTGAGCCAACGCTCCTTCGTCGAGGTTTCCGTTTTGGATGTCCTCGCGCCCCGAACCGGCATACGCGGAGATCGTGTCGGACCCGAGCTTGTGCGCCCAAATCTGATGCGGCCCGGCCATCGCGACGTACAGCACGCCATCGACCACGCACAAGTCCCACGGGCTGTTCAGAGCGGTCTCGCGCACCTTGCCGCTGCTCGCGCGGGTGCGAGCCTGTTCGCCAGTCCCCGACAGCGTGGAGACCGTCTTCTTGGCGAGGTTCACCGTGCGGAGTTGATGGTTCTCGGTATCGGCCACGTAGAGCGTTTCGCCAATCAGCGCCATTCCTTGCGGGTGATCGAACTGCGATTCCGCGTAGCTTCCATCCTTCGAGCCGATCGCACCGCTACCGATCACGTCGAGAAGCTTGCCCTCCAGCGAACTGATGACGATGCGGTTGTTGTTGCTGTCCGAAATGAACAGGCGCTGGCCCTCGGCATCCGCCAGCACCTTGCCGGGAAATCGGAGCGGAGTCGCTGCCGCCTTGCTCCGTTCGAGATCGAACTTCACCGGCGTTTCGTCGAGCGTCCCTTTCGCTTTGTGATAAGCAATCAACTTTGCCACGACCGTGTCGAGCAACTCGCGGTTCCCCTCACCGGAAACGTAGCCGCAGTACTGGCCCTCGGGATCGACGAGGACCAGTGATGGCCAAGCCTTCACGCCAAACTTGCGCCAGACAATCATGTTGGCGTCGTTGATGACGGGGTGTTCGATTTCATAACGCAGGATTGCCTTGCGAATGTTGCCCGTCTCCTTCTCGTTGTCGAATTTGGCCGAGTGAACGCCGATGACGACGATCTCTTTGCCGTACTTCTTTTCGAGAAAGTCCAAGTCGGGCAGGACGTGCATGCAGTTGATGCAGCAGAAGGTCCAGAAGTCGAGGAGCACGATCTTGCCGCGCAGATCCTTCATCGAGATCGGCCCACCCGTGTTGAGCCACTCGACACCCCCATCGAGTTCCGGTGCTGGGAAGCGATTGGGGAACGGGTTGTCGTCTTTCGCCTTTGCGGCCTCGGGAGCGTCGTCGTCTGCAGCAGGCTTGTCACTCTTCTTTGGCCTGCTGCCGGTGGCTTTGTCCGCTTTCTTCGCACCCGCGTCTTGAGCCTCAACGCGACGCGACAAGCCCACCCCATCGACGGCCATCGCGCCGATCAACAACAGCAGCATGAGACGACGAACGACAGGACTCGAGGACGACGGCAGAGCAAACAACATGAGCGGGTTCTCCAAGCGACAGAAGGTGAACTCGGGGTGGGACGCATTCGTGTCGCCGCAGAATTCACGCGGTGACAACGAGCAAAACAGACCGTGCGCAGTCTGGCAGGGCGGGATCGGTACGACCGCTGTTCGGGCGTGCGGCTGAGCGTAACAGACCCCTGCGCGCGTGCCAACGCGATCGACGAAGGTAGCCCTGCACTTCAGCACGCGCACGCGAAAGGACCGTTGCCAATGCAACGGTCCTTCGGTTGTACGTCAGGCAACACGGGCCAAGGCGATCAGTCCCGTCAGCGAGCCGCAGCGTTTCCGCGCGGTCTCAGACGTAGAGCAGGCGGTTCGCCTGCTCATCGAAACGCACAGCTCATCGGCAACACGTGGCAGCGGCAGCACAGGCGAGCCGCTCGTGCTACGACACGTGCCATCGCCCCTGTTCACGCCTTGCGAATTTTCTCGCGGCCTTCTTTGACGTTCTTCGTCGCGTTGCGCGTGTCCAGTACGAGGCGGCTGTGCTTCACGATGAAGTCGTGGTCGTAGGCCGAGTGATCCGTCGAAATCAGCACGCAGTCTTGAGCCGCCAAGAACTCGGGCGTCAACTCTTGGCTGTCCATCGCGGGCAGGTCCGGATAGTGCCGCATCTTCGGCAGTGAAGGGACGTGCGGATCGTTGTAGCTCAGCACGGCACCGCGCTTGAGCAGCAGCTTCATCAACTCGAACGTCGGACTTTCGCGAGGGTCGTCCACGTCCTTCTTGTAGGCCGCGCCGAGGATCAGAATCTTGCTTCCCTTGATCGGCTTGCTGGCGTCGTTCAGATTTTCCGCCAGCCGCGCGATGACGTAGTGCGGCATGTGCGTATTGATTTCACCGGCCAGTTCGATGAACCGCGTTTGCTCGCCGTGCTTGCGGGCCAGCCACGTCAGGTAGAACGGGTCGATCGGGATGCAGTGACCACCGAGGCCCGGGCCAGGGTAGAAGGCTTGGAAACCGAACGGCTTCGTTTTCGCCGCGTCGATCACTTCCCAGACATCGATTCCCATCTTGTCGTAGAGCATCTTGAGTTCGTTCACCATCGCGATGTTCACCGCGCGGTAGGTGTTCTCCAAAATCTTGGCTGCTTCGGCGATCTCCATGCTCGACACGCGGATCGCCTTGACGACGGCCTGCCCGTACATCGCCATCGAGAGGTCGGCGCTGACTTCGTCGTAGCCGCCCACGAGCTTCGGGATGGTGGCCGCTTCAAACGTCGGATTGCCGGGATCTTCGCGTTCGGGGCTGAAGGCGAGGTAGTAATCCTTGCCCGCCGTGAGTCCGGTGGCGTTGAGTACGGGCAGAACGTTTTCGCGCGTCGTGGTCGGGTGTGTCGTGCTTTCGAGGACGACGAGCTGTCCCTTGCGTAGCGTTTTCGCGATCGAGTGCGCGGTCCCTTCGATGTAGCTCAAGTCGGGGTCGCGACTCTCATTCAACGGCGTCGGGACGCAGATAATGATGCAGTCCGCTTCACCGAGCCGGCTCATGTCGGAGGTCGGCTCGAAGACGCCGTCTTGAATCAACTTGGCGATTGCGGCGCTGTCGATGTGCTTGATGTAGCTCTGCCCGGCCTTGAGCTTATCGACCTTCGTCTGATCTACGTCGAAGCCCATCGTTTTGAAACCAGCTCGCACGAAGGCCCGAATCAACGGCAGACCGACGTAACCCAAACCGATCACACCGATCTTGGCCTGCTGATTCGCAATCTTCTCTGCCAGTCCGTGAGTCGTCGTCATGCGAAGAACCTTTTTGAATTCGATCCGAAGTTTTTTTTGAAACGGAAGTGGACGAAGCGCGTGCTGCCACCGGTCATTGACCGTGCGATACCTCACACAGTCAATAGCGAGACATCTGAGCGGGGCGGCGTAAGCCCCCCGGTTCTTGGGCGTAAGCCATT
>JAYTGQ010000349.1:0-5929 GCA_043733345.1 Schlesneria sp. | reverse complement strand
TTGAAAATAGAAGCCTGAAGCGCGAGCGAAGGATTTCTGAGCCGAATTCGTCCGCATTTGCGACATCCTTCGCTCGCGCTTCAGGCTTCTATTCCCTTTTTCAACGGGCTGTTACGGAGCCGAGACGATGAGACCATCGGGCAGGCTGTCGAGGAACAGTTGGCCGTAGCGTTTGGTTCGGATCCGCGGGTCGAGGATCGCCACGAGGCCGGTGTCGGTGCGCGTGCGAATCAACCGGCCGACTCCCTGCTTGAGCTTGATGATCGCTTCGGGGACTTGATAGTCCATGAACGGATTGCCGCCGTCGGCGCGGATCGCTTCGAGTCTGGCTTCGAGCAAGGGTTGGTCCGGCACGCTGAACGGCAGCTTGGTGATGATGACGTTTTGGAGGGCATCACCCGGCACATCGACACCCTGCCAAAAGCTGTCTGCCCCGAAGAGGACCCCCGCCGGATCGGCTCGAAACTTTTCGAGCATGAGCGTGCGGGGCATGTCGTCCCCTTGTACGAACAGCCCGTAGTTGTGCTGGACGAACCACGGCGTCATTCGGCGAGCGACCTCACGCAGCATTTGATAGCTGGTGAAAAGAACGAACGCACGGCCCTTCGTCGCATCGACGTATTCTTGGATTCGCGAACAGACGGCGGAAAGGTAATCGGCGGGTGACGCGGTCGGGTCAGGCATCCCATCCGGCAGGACCAGTTTCATCTGCTTGCGGTAATCGAAGGGGCTGCCGAGCTTCAGTTCGTTCGATTTCGTGAGGCCGAGTCGCTGGCGAATGAAGTCGAAGCTTTGATGGCCGACCGCCAGCGTCGCACTGGTCAGAATCGCCGTCTTCACCTTGGAGAACAGTTCATCGCGCAGGACCGGCCCGACATCGACGGGAGCCGAGACCATGCGGACGCGCTGCTGTTGCGGGCCACTCACCTCCAGCCAATAGACCGAATCGGGAGCCGTTTGCTGGAGCCACGAGTTCAATGAGTTCGCCAACCCGACGCAGCGTTCGGCCGCCGCCGTGAACTCAATGCGCTGTTCGTCACGCTGAATCGGCTTCGAGATCGCGATCACTTGCGCGGCGAGTTCCTTCAGCACGGGACTGACTTCGTTGACGATGTCGGGCGGTTTACGAAGCCGCCCGTTTTTCGAGCCACTCGTCCGCTGATACTCCCGCAACGCGTCGAACAGCTCGCGGCCGAGGAACCGGGCGCGATCGACAAGTTGCTCGGCCTGATGCTGGGCTTTCAGGGCCTCAACGCTGGAGATCGGCAGCTTGACGAGCAGCCCCTTCTGAGTCCGATCGTTGTAGAGCTTGTTCAGCATGTACTCGATCTGGCCACTCGTGACGGAGAGACCGAGATGATCGGCGGCGACCTGCTCCAACGTGTGAGCCTCATCGAACACGACCACGTCGTAATCGGGCAGCACGCTCGCCCCTTCACGACGCAGCGCGAGGTCCGCGAAGAACAGCGCGTGGTTCACCACGAGGATGTCGGCGTTCCAGATGCGACGGCGGGCGCGATAGTAGAGACAGTTTTCGTACGTCGGGCAGGACTTCCCCAAACAATTGCCGTGTTCGCTGCGGACTTCATCCCAGATCTGCGGCAACGGTTTGAACGACAGGTCCGACAGGCTGCCGTCTCCCGTTGATTGCGACCATTCGACGATGTTCTTCAGATGGTCCATCTCATCAGGACGCGAGAACAGCGAATGAGATCGTTCGACGGCTCCCTTCATGCGACGCAGGCTGACATAGTTGGACCGGCCTTTGACCAACACGGCAGAGAACTCGACCGGCAGGATCGCGTTCAAAAACGGAATGTCCTTCGCAATGAGCTGCTCTTGCAGGCTGATCGTGTGTGTGGAGATCACAACCTTGCGGCGCGGACTTCCTTCCCCCTGACCGGCGGTCGCAGCGAGGATCGCCGGAACGAGATACGCGAAGCTCTTCCCGGTTCCCGTTCCGGCTTCCACGATCAGATGCTCTTCGCGCGCGATGGCCTGTTCGACGGCAGCCGCCATCTCCAACTGTTGCGAGCGCGATTCGTAATGGCTGAGTCGCCGGGCGACATGGCCGCCATCGCCGAGAACTTGAAGGCTGTCGAGGGACACCGTGTTGCGTCCCTTGATTAGTGGATCCGACGGAAGGCGGTCACGCAGATGTCGTCGCGCTGCGGACGGGCATCGCAAAATTTCTCGACCGCCGCGACGAGGCATTTGACCTGTGCTTCGGAATCCCCCTCACACGCCGCGACGGCCTGCATCAAGCGTTCCTTGCCAAACAGCTCGCTGCCTTCGTTCATCGCTTCGGTGATTCCATCGGTATAGAAGACGAGCGATTCGTTGGGCTGGAGGCGAATGACCAACTCTTCGAACTGCTGATCGGCAACCACTCCCAGCGGCATCCCGGATTCGTTCATGCCGATCAATTCAACGCGGCCGTCCGCGAAGCGATGGACGGGAGGGAGATGTCCCGCGTTGGCAATGCTGATCTCGTTCGTCTTCGGATCGACGACGGCAAACGCCAGGGTGATGAATCGAAACCCGAGACCGCTGGTGGCAACCTCCACATTCAGACTGTTCATGGCCTTGGACGGCGAACACGCACTGATGAGGTGATACCGCGCCGAAGCATGTAGCCGCGCCATGAGCAATGCCGCCGAGACCCCTTTGCCCGCAACGTCTCCCACGGCCACCGCGACACGTCCATCGGGTAGCCAAACGTAATCGAAGTAGTCTCCGCCGACGCTGAACGCGGCTTCATAAAAGTCTGCGAACTCGTAACCCGGCAGCTTCGGAGCTTGGTCCGGTAGGAACCCGAGCTGGACCTGCGCGGCGAACTCCATGTCGCGCTCATAGTCGTGCTGGCGGAGGACCGTGTCGTGAAGTGTCGCGTTCTCAACGGCGAGCGACGCCTGAACGGACACGCTCACCAGCAAGTCCAAATCGTCGGCATTGAACGGCTGCGAGACATCGAGCGTGCTGAGCTGAATCACGCCGAGTGCGGTTCCGGTCGAGTCCGTCAACGGCACGCACATCAGCGAGCGAAGCTGAAGTTCGCTCAAACTCTCACTCGACTGAAATCGTCGGTCGCCCATCACGTCGGCGCTCAGAATCGCCTGCCCGTCCTGCATCGCCTGCCGCACGACAGTCATGCTGATCGGAACCTCGTCTTCATCGCCAGGACGCCGTGACCAAGACGCACTGGTCCGCATCTTGTCGCCATCGCCCTCTTTCAACAGGACAAAGCCCCAGTCGGCCTGTGGGAAAATCTTGGAGAGCGACTTCAGAATCACCGGCAACACGTCGCCCAGCTTCAGCAGGCGACCGAGGGCCGCGCTGATCTCGAGCACCGCCCGCAACTTGGCTTCGGGCCGCACATTCAAGCGAAGACCCCGCGCCGACGAACCCGCTTGCAACGCCGCGATGACCGACGAATTGTCCGACAGTTGTTTGATGTCGGTATGCGATCCCGTGGGGCCGGGATTTTTTTCATGAGCGTCGTCAGAGTCGTCCACCGTTTCTCGCAGGCTGTTCACCAACGGTACGACGGACTTGCCGAGCGGTGCGGAGTCCGTAACGGGCGCGACGACGACGACACGCTCGATCTGTCGCATGAACAGGAACGCATAGTCGCACACTTGCAGCTCGTCGCCATCGGCCAACTCCGTGCGTCCGCGGATCGACGTGCCGTTCACTTGAGTCCCGTTGCGACTATGCAAGTCCTCCACAAAGTGCGCCCCACCGGTCTCAATAATCAAGGCGTGCTGGCGGCTGACCGAGCCGTTGTCCAACACGACCTGGCAACTCGGGTGACGCCCCAAAATCGTGCGTTCGCCCGACAGGGTCAGTACCTGTCCGGCAGACGATCCTTTGGTGACTTTCAAAAAGGCCACGGCCACAGTTTCCGGGAGGGAGCAGACGAGATAAGGCAGGGGGGTGATTGGCATCGAGTCTTGATCGGCCACGATCACAGAGCGAAGCGAGGGCGGATGCTAACGTACAACGTGCGAGCCAGCAAATGGACGTTCTCAAGCCCGCTGCTTGGAGCAGAGTGGTCGTACCGGGACGACCAGCCTGTTGAAAAACGTAGGGTAAGCGTCTCGCTTGCCCGTCTTCCAACTGCAATCACGGGCAAGCCAGAGGCTTACCCTACGTTTTTCAACAGGCTGCTATTCGGGTCGCTTGCGCCAAGGCAACAGTCGGTCCCACAGGCTGATGCGAATCGTGGCGATCGGTTGGCGTTTGAGGAACCGTAGCAAATCCGCCGCGAGTTCGTTGGCAGTCGCATAGCGGCGACTCGGATCCTTAGCCATCGCCCTGAGAATGATCGTTTCGAGAGCGACGGGAAGCTGTGGCTTTCGTTCTCGCGGAGCGGGAGGCTTTCCTTCCAAGATTAACTCGGTGAGTTGGCGGCGGTCTTCGTGATCGAACGGCGCTGAGCCTGTGACCAATTCATAAAGCGTGACTCCGAGTGCGTAGATGTCCGTCGCGGCACTCGGGTGTCCGTCAAGTCGTTCGGGGGCCATGTATCGCAGCGTGCCGACGGGTTGATCCTCACGCGCGGAGTTGTCCTCCGCCCAATTCAATCCGACGCCGAAGTCCGTTACAAAAATTTTCCCGACGGTATCGAGCAACAGATTGTCGGGCTTGATGTCATTGTGCAGGGCACCTTCGCGATGCGCGTAAGCCAGGGCCTGCGCGACCTGCACCCCCATGCGGGCGAACGCCATCCACGAGTCTCGCGAAATCGTGCGATCGGTCGTCTCGACCATCGGTTCGACCAGCCCCTTCACCGCGAACGAACCGCTGCGCGCGAGGCGGTGAATTTCCTCGGCCGTCACGAGACCGGAAGGTTCTCGTAAGCGGCGCGTGACCCAACCGAGGCTGACTCCCGCCACGTACTGCATCACGTAATACCAGTAGCCGTCGTGCTGGCCGAACGAGTAGATCGGAACGATGTTCCGGTGCCGCAAACGAGCGATCGTCGCCGCTTCGTTGCGAAGTTGCTCGGCGCGTTGAGGCCGGTCTTCACGAAAACGCCAAGGCAGCAGCTTGATCGCGACCGGGCGTTGCATCCCCGGCTCAAACGCTTCAAACACGATGCCCATGCCACCGCGACCCAACTCCCGCACGATGCGATATTCCCCGAGTTGCTCGATCCGAAACTCTTGCGGAAAGCGGTAACGCAGGCATTCAGACTCCTTTCGGTCGCGGCAATGCTCCAGCGTTTCCACGAGCGGAAATAGCTCGCGAATGTCGTCCGCCAGCTCCTTGTGCCGCTGCGCATACGCTTCAATCGACGGATTGAGTCCGGCGCGCACCTCATTCGTGAACAGCGTCATCAAGACATCAAGCTGCTCGCAGGACGCGAGGCCAGCCGAGTCCAATTGCGACGGAAAGCCATCAAGATTTAGTTCCGAGTGATCGGACGAAAGAGGCATGTCAGGCAGACCATCACGGGGGGAAAGGGGGGGCGACGTTGTTGTACAGACTTCATGCGATTGCCAGTGAGCGACGGGCGAGCCGCACGCCGTCAGGATCGGCGAATCAATCACTGCCGGGATTGGGCGAGCCGGGTGCCGTAAGGCCAATGGCACTCACTTTGTAACCCGCAGCGTCAGCGAGGGAGTCAAGCAGGTGGTGAAACAGGAGGAACTCCCTCGCTGACGCTGCGGGTTCCTTGGCGTTTTTGATGAAGTGAGTGCCATTGCCCGTAAGGCCAGGGCTTCCGAGGTGTCAATTCTCGGCATTTCGTAGGGCCAGAATCTTGGCGGTCGAGGCGTGACCGCCGTGGTGATACTGGCCGCGAGCCGGCCGCGGCTGCTTTGGACCGCGGCTGCTTTGGGCCGCGGCGAGACTTGCGATCGCGAACCACATCCACGCGCTTCGCCAGCGACTTCAGTTCCTTCACGAATGCAGACAGTGACAT
>JAYTGQ010000348.1:0-5932 GCA_043733345.1 Schlesneria sp. | reverse complement strand
AGAAGCCGCTCCCGAAGCAGCCGCCGGTGCTGTCGGACTTCCTACAACTGCTGACCCCACTCGGCGGCGACAACAACCGCGCCACCGAAGCCCCACCCCGCCCCCAACCCCTCTGGATCGGCCTCCGCCGAATGACCGACTGCGCCCCGCCTGGCTCGCCTTCGGTCCGCAAGACGGATCGAGTTGTGTATCAACGACAGGGCTAGGTGGCACGCTAAGAGCCTTCGTGAAGGGCGTGGTTTTCACCTCCCACTCTCACACCTATCGAAGACTCTGAGTACGCCACATGGCCACGCCTCTGGCGTGGAATTCATCACGAGTTGGCCGTACCACAGCCTGATCCCACGAGTCGGGTGTTGCTCCCGTTCGAGTCTTGGTGAGCCGGGCGGCGTCAGCCCAATGGCACGTAAAAAAACAGCCCCGGACCAATTTGGTCTGGGGCTGTTTCAATTCGTCGATATTCACCGAGTGACCTACCTGATCGGTCAGTCAGTCTTCTGATTGGGGCGGTTCCTTCTGATCACCGTCTTTCTTTTCTTTATCCTGCTTGTCGTCGCTCTTCTTTTCGTCCTTATTCTCGGCGGCGTCTTTCTTCTTTACTTCGGCTGCCTTCGCTTCAGCCGCCTTCACGGCCGCGTCGAGCTTCTGCTTGAGTTGCGCGGCTTCATCGACCGCCTTTTTCGTCTCGGCCATCGCCGACTGTTTCGCAACGTCTGCGGCCTTGGTCGCTTCCACGGCCTGCTTCACTTCCGCTTGAGCCGCCGCGACTTGCTTGGCCGCATCCTCTTTGGACTTTGCCGCAGCGGCATCAGCAGCGACCTTGGCCTTCGTCGCTTCCGCCGCCGCTTGTTTCGAGGCCACGGCGTCGGCTTGAGCGACCTTGGCCAGAGTCGTCTGTTCCGCAGCCACCTTCGCGGACGCAACGGCTTCCTCTTTCGCTTTGTCTCTCTCCGCCACCGCCGATTGCAACTCAGCCTTCAACTGGGCGAGTTCCGCTTGAAGGCCGTCTCGCTGCTGAGTCGTCGCGACCAGCACCGCTTCGGCCCGAGTCGCATCATCGGCGCGACGCAGTGCAACGTGATACGGCAGCAATGTTCCTTGGCAGCATTGCTGCTGAATCTGCGCCGGGACCGGATCACAGCACTTGCCGTGATTGCCCGCCATCGCCGCTCCTGCCCAACCGCAGACAGTCAGCACGCACCACGCCATTGTTCGTTTCGTCATTGGAGTCCGTCACCTTTCTGAAAAATCAAATTACGACCGCCGAGTTCAAGCCACTCGAATTCCCACGGTCGCCCGAAATTGTCACCAGACCTGCTCGTCTACTCAATTCAATGAAAGTCTGTCGTGGAACCGTGCGAGCTACGCCGCGCCCGAGAATTGTGAGACCGGCCTTTTCCGCCGTCACTTCAGGCTGCTTCTTCCATCGGTTGAACCAAGTTTATGCCATGAATCGCTGAGTTGTAGCATTCACGAAGTCCGCGAAGACAGAATCAACGGCAACCTCTGTTCCAACGTTGCGTATCGTGTCGGTGGTAGCAATTGAGGCGATACCAATCCGACCTGTTTGTCTTTCGTGGAGCACGATTTCATCGTCTTCGCATTGGGTCGAGTTGGAGTCGCGGTCGGAGGGGTTGGGCGGGGGTTCGAGCGGCGTGAGCCGATCAGTTTTTTTTCGCGGCCTGTTCGTCGGCGCGTTTGAGCTTCGCCAAGTGGGCCTCCAGTTCGTCGATGGTGCCCAGCCCTGCATGACATCGCAGAGCATCTCGTGCGTGCGTTTCGTCGGCTGGCGGCCGGTCCAGAGAGCGATCATTTGGTCGGCTTGCCGAACCTCACGATCTGGTCGGACAGCATGTTCTCGGCGCGATCGGCGTCGGTGAGCGGCCGGGCATTATCGACGATATAGACGCTGTTATACCGCTCGCGGGAGAAGCTGACACTAACCCGAAGCGTAAGCGAGGATGCAAAGCACGTCCTCGCTTACGCTTCGGGTTAGTGTAAAATGTGCCATCCTCACCCGCGAGCGGTATATCGCGCTGTCGGCAGACGGAACTCGACCCGATCGCCGCGATATCGTTGAACAGTTTGAACTTCGCATGGCCTCGATCCATCCCAGCGCGGCTCCGTCGTAACCGAAAGGAACAAGAAGAGGACGGACAAGAAGATAAGAGTGGAAGCATCTGGACCTGCCTTTCCTCTTCTTGTCCACCCTACCGACCGACACTCTGGCGGGCAGAATCCGGAATATGAATAGCCGCGTCGGATGAGACCGGATCGCAACGTTGAAGTCTGCACTTTGCTGCGGTCTGTGAGAATCGTTGCCATTGTTACGCGAGGCATACGCCTGATCTGCTGCCGCACAATGTGAGTGAACGCTTCAACCGGACGGAAGATTCGTTCCGCTTATGCCGGTTGTGGCGATCACAGTGATTGGGGAGTACGAGTTGTCGCGAATCGGCTATTCGGCAAGCTCTTTGCTTTGAGGTGAGGACCGGGGTTTGAATAGCCTGCGTTCCCTTCGTCTCAACGCAGAACTTTCGCTGCGATCGTCAGAACCGAATCACTTCACGGATTAGACTCATGCCCGTTGCCACCGCTTCCGTCGATGAGTTTCTGTCGCTGCTCGAACAGAGCCAATTGTTGCGCGAACCGATCCTGCAAAAGGTGCGTGAGCAAATTCCGACACTGGGAGCGGATGCGAACGATGCCTCCAAGGTCGCGAAGTCACTCGTGAAGAGCCAACTTCTTTCGGCGTATCAGGCGCTGAGGCTGCTCTCCGGAAAGGCCGATGGTTTCTATCTCGGCAAGTACCGGCTGCTCGATATCCTCGGCCAAGGCGGCATGGGGATGGTGTACCTCGCCGAGCAGATCACGATGAACCGGCTGGTCGCGCTGAAAGTGATCGGCCGGATCTCGAAGAGCAAGGACGACGCGCTGGCGCGTTTCAAACGCGAGGCTCGGGCGGTCGCGCAGCTCTCACACGCGAACATCATTCAGGCGTATGACTTCGACGAGATCGATGACATCCCCTTCATCAGCATGGAGTACGTCGAGGGGATCGATGTCGAGCGACAGGTGGCGAAGTTCGGCCCGGTCGATTGGAAACAAGCGGCCGACTATGCGATGCAGGCCGCAGCGGGACTGGAGGCCGCTCGCCAGGCGAAGTTCGTTCACCGTGACATCAAACCGGGCAACCTGTTGATCGACACGTCGGGCACCGTGAAGATCCTCGACCTCGGTCTGGTGATGACCAAGCAGTACACCCGCAACGATTCGCTGACCTCGGCGCAGGATCAGGTCGGCACGGTGGACTACATGGCACCGGAGCAGGCTCTCAACAGCCATCGCGTCGATACGCGGGCGGACCTCTACAGTTTGGGCGGCGTGCTGCACTTCATGCTCACGGGAAAGATTCCATTCGAGGGAACGAGCAGTGCCGAGAAGCTGCTCAAGCATCAATCCGCCGCGCCCACGCCGGTGCGTCAATTGAAGAGCGGCATCTCAGAAGAGTTGGAACGGATCGTCCTCAAGCTGCTGGCGAAGAAGGCTGACGATCGCTTTCAGACTCCCGAGGAACTGATCGCCGCACTCAAGCCGCTCGCCGAGAAGAAGACTCCGCCCTACGACGCCGCTGCGGTCAAACATCCCCGCGCGACGTTCGCGCCGCTGCTCGGTCGCGGTCCCGAGGCGAATGCGATCAACTCGAAAGGGCATCTGTCGGGAGTCCTCTCGCCGCTCAGAGTAGAAGGGGGAATGGCTGGTTCGACGGGCATTGCTTCCATGCAATCCACGGGCGTCGTTTCGATGAAATCAACGATTGAGGTCGAGAGGCCACTCGGATTGGCCGAGCCTGCTGCCAGGAACGCGATCGTCAAGCGAATGCCTTCGCAGGTCTCGCCGAAGGAGCAGCCAGCGACGGCCCTCGCAAAAGCCAACGTCACGAAGCGCGCTCCCGCACGCAGTGGTCCGAAGAGCGCGATCGTGATCGTCCCGAATCGGGCCGAACAAGAGGAGGAAGACTTTGCAGATCTCCCCGCGCTTCCGTCGAGTGCCAATCGACGGCGCATCCGCAAGTCGCCAGACAACTCGAGGGGCAAGTCGAGCGGCAAGGACGGAGGCGATGCTCAGTTCCTGATGCTGCTCGGCAGCGGGCTGACGGCGACGATCTTGATCGCTGGACTGGTGATCTTCCTGTCGGGAGGCCGCGCGAATCAGACGGCACTCGCGGTGACAACGGCATCCGGCACTCCACCCGCGAACGCGCACGGATCGTCCGCGCAGCCGGTCGCCGTGCGCGGACGCTTTATCCGCATCCCGCTCGACCACATTGCCAACACGGTCAGCACGAAGGGGATGTTCAACGAGGAGACCAACGACACCGAGCGGCTGATCCTTCCCGCATGGACCTCGAAGGATGTCGAAGGTGTGCCGTTCACGCTGATTGATCCGCGGAACGGCAACACGCCAAACGTGGTGATGTTGCAGGGAGCATTGGGAACGCAAGCACCTCAGAAACCGAAGTCGGTCAGCGTGCCGACCAGCTTCTCGGCGAAGGCGATCCACTTGCTGAGCGGTGTCGGCGGCTACTGCTATCCGTCGCAACCGAAAGGCTCGGTCTCGATGATCGTGCGGCTGACGTATGCGGACGGCAGTGTCGAGAATCATGAACTCCTCAATGGCGAACACTTCGCGGACTACATCCATCGCATTGATGTCTCGGGGAGCAAGTTCGCGTTTGAGGCCGGTCAACAGCAGATGCGATTCCTGAGTATTCATCCCCAGCGAACAGACCGCATCCTGTCGATCGAGTTGGTGAAGGGGCCGGACAAAACGGCACCGCTCATCATGGCGATGACTTTGGAGGAAGTGGTCTCGACGGGGAACGCCTCTTCAGCGGTGTCACTCGGCCCACCGTCTTATGAGCGTTGGAAGACGTACTCGGAAGAGCTGCGGAAGGATCCCGACCTCATCGCCTACTACACGTTCAGTGGCGACAAGGATGGCAAGGATGTCTTGCACAGCCAGGCCACGTCACCGAAGTTCGGCTCGATGAACGGCAAGGTTCACGGCGGAGCACGCTGGGTTCCCGGACGCTTTCCGCAGAAGACCGCCTTGCAGTTTGATGGCCAGAACTCGGGGCACTATGTCTCGCTGGGCGATGGCGATTCGAGCAACTGCAACTTCACCACGTCGTTCACGGTCGCGGCTTGGTTCAAGGCGAATGAGTTTGACCATGCCCATCAGTTGATTGTCGGCAAAGGGGACAGTTCTTGGCGGCTGCAACGCGACGACGAAAAGCACACTCTGCAACTGGCGATGAACAATTACCTGCCTCCGGAAACCCCGGCCGAGATCAAGGCCGCGCATCCGTTCGCGAGAATTGAAGGGCTGACGGCCGTCAAAGATGGCAAGTGGCATCTGGCCATCGGAGTCTACGACTTCAGTGCCTCACGCCCCACGATGACGCTGTATCTCGACGGTCAGTTGGAAGGAGTCACCAAGCTCGGGACACCCAGCCAGAATCAACACCCCGTGATGATCGGAGCCAACTCCGAGAAGTTCAGCAACAACGAGTTCCGTTACTGGAAGGGCTTGATTGACGAGGTCGTGATCCTCAATCGAGCCATCAAGGCGGCGGATGCCGAACTGATGTACGACGCCGGTCGGCCGATGTCGTGAAGCGGGCGGCAAGCGGGTAGGGTGCGTGGACACCTTCGAGTCTGAAACGCGACTCTTTGAGTCAAGTTTTGGAAGAGATTGCAAAGTGCCAATTGGTAATTGCAAATTGATAATTGAAAGGCACTCGCAGCGAGACTTTCATTTTCAATTTGCATTTAGAAATTACCAATTATCAATTTGCAATCGCCTTCCGTCGTCGGTCTGAGGGCAGCCTTCGCTGGAGTCTTCGGAACGCACCGCTGGGGTCGAGCGG
>JAYTGQ010000347.1:0-15010 GCA_043733345.1 Schlesneria sp. | reverse complement strand
GCTAGCCCCGGTTACACGGCATGAACCGGGGCTAGCGCCGCGCGGCTAATTTCTGTGACACGGATAAGACCGCATCCACCCTACTTCAGAATTTCGGTCACGACGCGACCACTGACATCGGTCAACCGGAAGTCCCGCCCGTTGTAACGGTAAGTCAGCTTCTCGTGGTTCAGGCCGAGTTGGTTCAGAATCGTCGCGTGCAGGTCGTTGACGCTCACTCGGTCGATCAGTGCCTTGTGGCCGATCTCGTCGGTCTCGCCGAACAGCGTGCCGCCCTTGATGCCTCCGCCGGCGAACCAGGTCGTGAAGGCATGCGGATTGTGGTCGCGGCCGGTTCCTCCCTTTTGCACGAGCGGCAGCCGACCGAACTCGCCGCCCCAGATGACGAGCGTCTCGTCGAGCATCCCGCGCTCGGCGAGATCGGTGAGTAACGCGGCGATCGGCTGATCGGTCTCCGCCGCAAAGCCCGTGTGGTTGCCCGCGATGTTCGCGTGACCGTCCCAACTCCGTTCGTTGTCCATCCCGCCCGAAAAGATTTGGACGAACCGCACGCCGCGCTCGACCATGCGTCGCGCGGTCAAACACTGCTTCGCGAAGTGAGCACACTTGGGGTTGTCGAGTCCGTACAGCTTCTGCGTCGAGTCGCTCTCCTTCGTCAGATCGAGTGCCTCGGGCGCGGCCATCTGCATGCGATAGGCCAGCTCGAACGACTCGATCCGCGCCGCGAGTTCGTTCTCGGCCGGATGCTGTTCGAGTTGCAAGCGATTCAACTTTCCGAGCAGGTCGAGCTGCGCCCGTTGCTGCGGATCGGAAAGCTCAGCCGCACGGTTCAGGTTCTCAATCGGATCACCCTGCGGTTTGAGGGCCGTCCCTTGGAAGATGCTCGGTAAAAATCCGGCCCCCCAATTCTGAGCGTGCCCCTTGGGGATGCCTCGTCCCAGCGTGTCGTACATCACGACGAACGACGGCAGGTTCTGGCTTTCGCTCCCCAGTCCATACGTGACCCACGCCCCGACGCACGGAGATCCCTGCCGCGCACTTCCCGTGTTGATCCGAAACAGCGCGGGCGAGTGATTGTTCGAGTCGGTCCAGCACGAGTAGACGAACGCCATCTTGTCGACGTGCGTGGCCATCTTCGGAAAGATCTCGCTGACCCACGCTCCGCATTCGCCGTGCTGCGCGAACTTGAACGGAGACTTCATCAGCGGCCCGCCCTGTCCCGCGAAGAAGCCGGTCGCCTGGTCAAACCCCGCCAACTCCTTGCCGTCCCGCTTTTCGAGTTCGGGCTTGTAGTCCCACGTATCAACCTGCGAAGGCCCGCCATTCATGAACAGCCAGATCACCGACTTGGCCTTGCCCGGAAAGTGCCCGGCATGCGGCGCGAGCGGATTCAAACTCCCCGCCGTCGCGGCGTGAGACAACCGCCCTTCCTGAGCCAACAACCCCGCCAAAGCCAACGATCCAAACCCATTTCCCGCGCGTTGCAAAAACTCGCGCCGCGAACCGAACGCGGGAGACGGTGTTCCAAACAAAGTGGCGGGGGTCATGACGGTCATCTCCAATTGTGGAAAGGTAAGGACCGGCGCATAAATAACGGCCGCGGCTAGGAAACGCAAAGTGTTCCCAACACTCCAAGCGTCCGGGGCACCGGCTCCGATGTCAGCTCGGGCGTGACACTGTGTGGCCGCTTTGGGACAAACAGTGAGAAGGAGAGTTAGCTCGCCACTGGCACTGCTTCTCCATGTAGCCTTCACCGCTCCGCGTGAAGACAGCCGATGGCGAGCAAACATTGTTTGTGAAGCACGGCCTCGAACTCGCGCCGGGCCGACTTCTCCGCGACGATACCGCTGCGGAGCGATCCAAGGTTGCCCCGCGCTCGGCTGACTTCACGCGGAGCGATGAAGGCTACGTGGAAGACGAACCACCGGCCGGTAGCGACAGGTCTTTCGAGTAGTGTCGGAACTCGTCCGGCTGGAGACGGGCTTTTTCAGGGTTGCTGGCGATGTAACGGCGGAGGGCCTCGAATTGCTCGACCGATCGGACGAGGTGGTCGAAGCCATCTTGTTGCCAGAAGCGGCCCGACGATTTGATTTCACGATGGAGTTGCACGGCTTGGAAGTGCTTCCAGCCTTCGCATTGATCTAGCATTCCCTCTTCGCTCACGAACGCGGCCAGCAGATGGACGTGATTGGGCATCACGACAAAGTCGGTCAGTTCGTATCGATCACCGTCGAACTTCAGCAAGCTGTCGCTGACGATTCGCGACAACTCCGGTCGCTTGAGCACGCACTCTCCGTGACAGGTATCCAAACTGCGATGCCAACGCTCCGAGAAGCTGCGTACAAATTCGCCTTGCAAGTCGGGGGTGAGTTCACGGAGTCGGCTCTTCCAGTCGTCCGCCTTCGGGTTGATCCCGTGTCGTCGCAGCCAATCCTCTCGATCCGCATACCAGCGATTGAGAACCGATTTCGGCATGGAATCGAGCGTTCGCCAAGTGATGAAGCAAATCGTCCCAGCCTGTGACCAATGCGGCAGCTTCCGCTCCAAGACACCGAACCCCGCCTTGGGATCAAACACCTGCAACGGCCAGAGAGACATGCTCAGCTCCGGAGGATTTGCCTAAAGTAGCCTTCACCGCTCCGCGTGAAGACAGCCGATGGCGTGTGAACGTTGTTTGTGAACCCAACCTCGAACTCGCGCTCGGCCGACTTCCCCGCGATGGCTCGCTGCGGAGCGATCCAAGGTTGCCCCGCGCTCGGCTGTCTTCACGCGGAGCGATGAAGGCTACTTTGGGCGTGCCACTGTTTGGCCGCTTGGGGACAAACAGCGAGGAGGAGAGTTGGCTCGCCACTGGCACTGCTTCTCCGAGGACTCCGAAGCAGTGCCACGCCGGTTCGTGCACACGAATCAAGACGGGCCATGCCACAATCTTCGATCCGCATGCGGCTCGCCGTTGGACACGCTTCTTGTTGGACGGCGCGCCCTCTCGTAAACTGTGACGGCCTTGATCTCCGCCAGTTGATCTCGTCCACGGAGTCGAAGATGCCTTCCCCGTTTCCCGGAATGAACCCTTGGCTCGAACAAGACGCCTTGTGGCACGACTTTCATCAGCGGCTTCTGACCGCGATGAGTGATTCCATCTCCGATGCCGTCTCGCCGCGCTACTTCGTCGCGCTGGAGGAACACGTCTACATTCACGAGCCGCCGGAACCGCGTGCGAGATTTCTGGGGCGACCGGACCTCGCGATCGTCGGGACGGGTGAAGCCGGTTTCGCAGCGTCAACCGCCGTCATGGAGGCTCCGGTCTACACCGCACTTCCCGAACCGATGGACATCGTGCGCGAGTCCTTCATCGAGATTCGAGATTCCGAGAACGAGTTCCTCGTCACGGTGCTGGAGCTGTTGAGTCCCTCCAACAAACAGGTGGGTTATGACCGAGACGCCTATATCGCGAAGCGTCGCCATTATCTGTTGAGCGACGTGAACTTCATCGAAATCGACCTCTTGCGCGGCGGACCGCGGATGCCGATCGACGAACTGTCCCCCTGCGATTACTACGTACTCGTGAAGCGAGCGAGCGAGCGGACTCGCGCGGGCGTCTGGCCCATTCGATTGCGAGACGGCTTGCCGTCGATCCCGATTCCGCTGCGCGCCCCCGACCCCGACGTGCGGCTCGACCTGCAAGCGGTATTGCACGCCGTCTATGACCGCGCCGGATATCGACATCGCATCTACCGGGGCACTCCCAAACCGAAGCTGGTCGCCGACGACGCTCAGTGGGCCGACGCGATTTTGAAAGAGCACCTCACCACGTAATCTGACGGAATAGCCTTGCTTGAGGCTTCTTCGCAGCTTGGACGTGCCACTGTTTGGCCGCTTGGGGACAAACAGTGCGGAGGAGAGTTGGCTCGCCACTCGCACTACTTCTCCGAGGACTCCGAAGCAGTGCCACGCCGGTTCGTACTCGCGAATCAAGCCGGGCTACCCTGCGAGGAAAAATCCCCCTAAATGAAATCATGGCGTCAACTGAACCGAATTGAAGAACCTGTCACGGTCGGCTGCTGGCTCCGTGGAATCGTAGATGATCGAGAATTCCAGAACCGCGTTGCGATGGGAAAAGTGGCGGAACTGGCGAAATCCTGTTTTGTACTTTACCAAGGTGTCCAATCCCTCGTGATCTTGGTACTGCACCGGAGTTTGTTGAACAATTTCCCCGCTTCCCTTTGCGTTTTGTGTGGCTCTTGTCAGAAAAGCGGATGTGGACATTCCGGCAGTTACTGAACGGTCGAATTCCGCGTATCCGACCATAAAGCCGCACTGGTGTCCCGGTGGATCACGAAGCAGAAAATTCTGCGTCACCCCCAGTTTGTCTTTGCTCGGCAGAAGCTGTGGAATCCCTGGTAACTCAACTGAGAACCCACCTGTGGCATGTTGGAAGACTTGCCACTTGTCGGCCGAAGCAGCAGTCGCTTGCGAATTGTTGGCCGGAGGGGCGGTCGTCTGCGAGTTGATGTTCGGAGGGGCAGTCGCCTGCGACCCCGTGCTGCCTCTGCTGTCACTTCGCGATGAAAAGTTCCAGATTAATAAGCCTATGATCAACGCTGTCACTGTTAGTCCGACACCAACGACAACTGTGAGTGACGGGGATGACTCGCGACCTCGCTTCTTTCGCTTCCTCCCCTTCGTTTTCGGAAGTGGAGCAGCCAACGGTTCCTCATCGTCACTAACCTCGATCTCTGGAACAGGCAGCACCGTGGCGCAGTTCGGACACTTGACGCGTTTTCCGCGTTTCTCATCGGCCACACGAATGGTCTTGTTACAGCCTGGGCAAGAGACAGAAACACTCACGACAACACTCCATGTGGAAACTGGAATCAAACTTTCAAATTCGCGACCGCGCTCTACGGCAATTCACGGATCAAAATGCTGGCGAACTCGATGGATTCGCATGGTTACGCCCCATTGAAAAAATGAACTGAGACAAGTTTGGCGACATCCCGCTCCCACTCTCACGGCTGTTCGCGTCGCCCGGCGTGGATGAACTCGACGATTTGTTGGGCATCGAGATGCAGGTCGATGCCCGGTACATCGAGCGGCGACTTCGGCGCGGCATCGGGTTGCAGGACGAAGACCTGACCATTCGGACGCTGAATGCGAATCGAACCCTCCCGAGCGGCACGTTCTAGGAGAGTGCCGAGAGACTCTTTCGTTTCTTGGTACGTCGTCATCAGTTGGTTACCTCCACAACGTTGACACCGGCACGTCGAGCGGCATCAACCAGTCCTCGATCCAAAGTAAGCAGCCGACCTCCGAGTTGCTCGGTGCAGGCCACCAAATAAGCATCATAGGCGTAGACGTTGAGTGAATGTGACAGTTCGATCGAGCGTCGCAGTTCGACATCAATGTAGGTGATCGCGATCTGCGAAAACTCTTCAACAGCCGCGAGAGCTTGCGGCAAGTCAATCACCTTTCGCTTGAACATCGCAGAAAAGGCGTTGCCGATCTCCCAAGGCAGTGAACGAGGGGCAAACAACTCCTCACCACGAGTCAGCGCGATGAGGGCAGGTTTGATTGGCTCGTTCGCGATGACCGCGATCACAACCGACGCATCAACGACAAGCGGCATACGGAGTGTCTCCAGAAGTACGTGACAAAGCGTGAAGCGATCGTTCGGCGCCGGGTGCCACTGGCGATGGCTCTGAATCGCCAGTGTTTTTCAATTTCTACGCATGAAGTGCCACCAGTTCATTTCGGCCGGTGTATTGGTCGATGGCCTGTTGGAGACGCAGGATTTCTTCCTCCGGACCTTCCGCAAGCAGAGCGAATTGGCGGGGATTGACCGGGTACACGTCGCGTCGCAGGGCCGCGAGAGCACGGTACATCCGCTCCAGTTGCTCCATCGTCTGACTCAGTTCCGCATCGTTGGTAATCATGGCAACACCTTGAGGAGACCTTTGCGACGATCCGGATCGCCGCGTACCTGCTGGAAGAACTCGATGTACTCGTCCAATTCTTGCGAACCGGCACGAGCCGACAACAGATCGAAACCATAACGCTTGCGAACCATTCTCCGCGATAAAGCGTTGTACTCGAAGGGCCGCAACTCCGCCGTGAGATCATGGGACTCCGACAGGACCAAGACCAGATCAATGTCGTTCGGCTCGGGTTTGGCTGTCACGAAACTGCCATCGACGATCACAAACGTCGCCAGACCACTCGCCCGAACCTCGCCGAGGTACTCGACAAACTTTGCGAACAAGGCCGAACGACGATCCGAGCCTTGAAATCGTCCGAACTGCTCTTCCAGTTCAATGAGCGAGCATTCATGAACGCCTTCCGGTAGGAATCCATCGTGGTCCAGGTTCGGGATGGCCATGTTCCAGTGTTCCGAGGAGTTTGTGGTTGAGGGAAATCGGGGTCGTGCGCTCGCACTCTACGGCAGTTCTCGAATCAAAATGCTGGCGAACTCGATGGGGTCGCCGTGGTGTTGGAGGGCGATCGGGCCGCGGGGGGCGACGCCGGGGAGTTGGGCGTTCTCGATCACCAACTCGCCGTTGAGGCGCACGGTCAGGCGGTCTCCCTTCATTGTGATCAGGAACCGGTTCCATTGGCCGATTGGTTTGTCGGCGACCTTCTTGGGAGTGACGCCCGCGCGCACGTCGGCCAGTTGGCTGGCGTCAGTGCGATAGCCGTAGACCTCGCCGCTGCCGCAGGGGCGGCACCACATGTTGACTTGGCTTTTGCTGCTGCCTCGCAGATAGAGGCCGCTGTCGCCCGCATCGTCCACTTCGATTTCGACCGGCTTGCCGTCGGAGCCGATCTCATCGAGTCCTGTGGGGAGCGTCTTCGGCCACATCTTTTTGGTCGGCTTGCCGGTCCAACGCCAGTCGCAGATCAGCTCGAAGTCGCCGAATTCTTCTTCCGACCACAGACTCGGTTCGGGAGCGTCGCACTTGCCGTCGTAGACCAGCTTCCAGTCGGACGGCTTCCAGTGGGCCTGATGTTGTTCGGTCGCCTTCCAGCCGGTCAGGTCGAGGCCGTTGTACAGCGAGCGATGTCCCAAGGCTTCGAGTGCGATCTCTTCCGGCTTCGGGTTCGTCGTGGGGAGTTCCTTGAGCTTGATGTTGCGGAAGTGGCATTCCGAGCCTTCCGATTCCAGACAGATGTAGCCTTTGCGCGGGTTGCACTTCGTCCCGCCGCTGACTTCTTTCCCGTTCACTTCCAGCTTGATCGTGCCGCCGTGGCAGGTGACGCGGTAATGGTTCCATTCGGGAGACGGTTTGCACCGCTTCTCACTCGGCAGGCAGCGTTCTGCTCCTCCGGGATGCGGCCGATCAGGAGTCATCTTCGCCCCCCAAATAGAAAAGATGTCGCCGTGACTGGTGTAGGTCGCGGTCTCACGCCCATCGAGAATCTGCACTTCGATGCCGCGCGAGAATGGGCCGCTCACGGCGGTGATCGGATCGCCCCAGATGAACAGCCCCGCGTTGCCGCCCGGCTTCAGGTGTCGCCATTCGAGTTCGATGATGAAGTTCTCGTACATGCGGTCGGTGCGAAGCGTTCCCGTTGGCAGGCCCGTGCTGACAATCATCCCTTCCTTGGCCGTGAACGTCTTCGGCGCGACGTTGACCGGAACCCAACCCGACAAGTCCTTGCCGTTGAACAGCGGAACAAAACCCGGCTCATCCGCGGCCGGTGCGGGGAGGCTGATCAACCAGATCAAGCCGACGACGATCATCAAACGCATGGCAGGTTCCTCGGGGGGTGAAAGGAGGCGGTTCCGTGGTGAGGCATCAGGCTACTCGGATGACGCCTGTTTTTCACGGGCATCGAGTTGGTTTCGCGAGCAACCAGAAAACACGTACCCATCGAAGCCTGACGCGCAAGCGAAGGGTGTTCGACATCCGAACCTTCGCTTGCGCGTCAGGCTTCAGTTGCCGGTATGACAACTTCTGTCGCTCGCCTAAGGGGCTGTGCAGAATTGAATTCCGTGATTTCTACGTTGGACGACACGATCACTGTCACAGACTCTCGGAAGTAAAACATGCACCAGACTTTAGAAACGCAGAGGGCGCTGAGATCGCAGAGAAAGCGAGGAACACTGTCCCGATGAACTTCAAACCTCCGCGTCCTCTGCGCTCTCTGCGTTTCTAACCTCGGTGATGGCTCCCAAAAACTCTCGGTACTTAAAAATGCACAGCCCCTTAGGAACTGGCACGCAATAACTTCCTCGTTTAACCGCAAGCCAAAGGCGAGCGCGGAGGCGGTACGAAGTTGATGCACGGTGTCACCCCGCCGCGCTCGCCTTTGGCTTGCGGTTAAACGAGCGACTGGAAATCGGGAAGTTATTGCGTGCCAGTTCCTTAGCTAGCCGCATGCCGTCAGGCTGCGGGGTCTTGTGGGTCGAGGCAGGAAACTCGTGGCCTGACGGCACACGGCTCGCCAAAAACATCTCACTCATGGCCGTTACGCAGCGCGCGTGAGGCACAGTTCGGAGTGAACGCCTTCGATTTGCGACGCGTCGATCGCGGCCAGTTCTTCCGCGTAGCCGACCAGCAGCGCGAAGTCGCACAGGCGATTGATGCGGCGGGGCAGACCGCCCGACAGCTCGTGGATCGCGACGAGAGCCGCTTCGCTGAAGATCGGTTGGGTCGCACCGGCCGCGTGCAAGCGGTGCCGGATGTAGCTGGCGGTCTCAACGGACGAGAAGGCTTGCAGCACGCAGGGCATGGCGACGCGATCGTCCAACTGCGGCAGTCGCTTCACCACGCCGACGAGTTCCGGCTGACCGGCGAGGATCAGCGTGAAGTCGGTTCCAGCACCCTGTTGGAAATTCAGCAACAGTTGCAGAGATTGGAGGACGCTGCGGTCAGTAATCGCGTGTGCATCGTCAATGACAATGATGGGCGGTCGGCCACTGGACGTGAGCGTTCGCAACGCGGTTTCGAGCCGTTGCAGAACGGTGTTCATGGAGTCGGACGTTGGCGCAGTAGCAGCACTTTCACCAGCAAGTTTTTGAGTGATGTAACTCAGCAATTCGATGGGCGACATTTGCGGATAGACCACCATCGCGACCGGTGACGCGGCGGTGCTGGAATCGAGTAGGACCGCGTCGAGCAGCCGCGTCTTCCCCGAGCCGCTGGCCCCCACGAGCAGTCCCAACCCGCGTCGATGGTCAATCAAATAGCGCAGCTTGAGCAACGCATTGTGGTGCGAGCTGCTGGCAAAGAACGAAGCGGCGTTTCGATCCTGACTGAAGGGAGCTCGTTGAAGTCGCCAGTGCCGTTCGTACATGACCTGCCTCGATTCCGGATCCGCGTTCACTCATGTCAGCTCGCTGACACCAACCCGAAGCGTGAGCGAGGACTGGAATTCACATCCTCGCTCACGCTTCGGGTTAGTGTGAAATTCGCCATCCACAGCCGTTTGCGGAATATCTCCGCCTACCGAATCGCGGGGCCATCAAACTCAGTCTGCGAGATTCGTGCTGGCAGCGCAATTCTGGAATTGGCTTCCTCTGCGACCTCGATCGTGCCGCTCAACCATGCTCCCGAGTGCGTTCCGGAATCGGAGCTTCGTCCCGCCGGATCACGCTCATAGCGTGTCGCCTGAAAACTCGGGAGTGCTGAGAGTGGAGGCAACTCGAAGGAACCTGCGGACGGCAATGCGGGCAACTGTGGAGCCTGTTCAACAAGAGGTGTCGAGTGTTGTTGACGAGTCAATGAATCCCCCGGTCGGGATGACGGCAGCTCGTCAGTCGGCTCACCTTGTCCGAGCGACGGCGATTCGAGATCAAAGTCTTCGAGGTCCGCCAGCTCGGCTTGATCGGACTCAGCTGTCGGCCTGATCAAGACGCCGTAAGCCCCCCAACCGAGCGTTAAGCCCGCCACAATCAAGACCAGCGCGATGAACGCGGGCTTGAAGAACCACCGCATTCGCTTTGCCGATCCGCGTGGGGTGGATTTTGATGAACGTTTTCTCGGGGGCAAACTGGGCATAGAAGCCGGATTCGATTCCTCAATCGACGAGGGCGTCTTGAGTAAATTCGGCGATGAAGCATCTTGCATGTCGGCGTCCTGCCTTGAATCGAGCCTTCTTGCGCGAAGCCCCGCCATCGGAAAAACTTTTCTGCGCCCAAAGCCTGTCGATACCTATCGACTGCGCCGCGCAAGAGCCTTGAGCGGTTTTGCCGAACGAAGCGATCAGGAGAACCTTGCGGTGGTTGTGTTGGATTCAGAGCGTCGGCCAGTAAGACGAGCGGCAAGAAAATGAGCGTACCCATCGAAGCCTGACGCGCAAGCGAAGGATGTTCGACATCCGAACCTTCGCTTGCGCGTCAGGCTTCCATTGCCGGTCTGACAACTCCAGCCGTTCGCCTAACGACGCGATGCCCAACTGTGCTCGTTTTAATTCGTGGCACAACCAATTCGTTTCACCGCGCACGGATGAGGATGGCACATTTCATACTAACCCGAAGCGAAAGCGAGGACGCGTGTTGCATCCTCGCTTACGCTTCGGGTTAGTGTCAGCGTGTACCGCGTGAGGTATTACCGCGTGGGCAACGCCCCCCGCAGAGAAACAGGCTCAACGTCGCTCAACACGCGGGGCGTTGCCCACGCGGTGAAACGAGCCGAGCCGTTTCGAGCCGGGTCACTGCCAACTCACGCAGCGCGGCGAACCTGTTGCTCAGTGCGGGACTGATGGCAGATCTGCGCGAGACAACTCGCGACACGATCCTGGTCGGCAATCGGCAATTCCGGATAGCTCGGCAGCGCGAGGATGTCGCGCGAGGCGGCTTCCGCTGCGGGGAATTGGCCGGGACGATAGCCCAAGTGCTGGAAGCAGGTTTGCAAGTGGAGCGGCTTCGGGTAGTAAACCGCGCAGCCGATCTGGTTCACCTTGAGTTGCTGCATCACATGATCGCGCTGGCCGTGCTGAACGCGGACGCAGTACTGGTTGAAGACGTGCCTGCGTTCGGGCTGAATCTTTGGCAGTGTGATCGAGTCCAAAATACCCGACTGCCGGAACAACTCGCCATAACGCTGAGCGTTCCGCTGACGGGCAACGGTCCACTCGTCAAGCCGCCTCAATTTCAATCGCAGCACGGCCGCTTGCAGTGAGTCCAGCCGGCTGTTCATCCCGAGATCGAGATGTTCGTACTGGCCGACATCGCCGTGAACTCGTAACCGCTTGAGCTTCCCAACCAATTCGGGATCGTCAGTCGTCATCATGCCGCCGTCACCCGCGCCGCCAAGATTCTTCGTCGGAAAGAAGCTGAAGCAGCCGACGTTGCCGAGAACTCCCGTACGGCGACCTTGGTATTCGGCGCCGATTGCCTGACAAGCGTCTTCGACGATCTTCAGGCCGTACTTTTGAGCCAACCGAAAGATCGGCTCCATGTCGCAGCACTGGCCGAACAGATGCACGGGCATGATCGCCTTGGTATGCGGCGTGATCGCCTCTTCAATGGCGTGAACATCGAGATTGAAGCTTTCCGGATCGATATCGACGAAGACGGGGGTGGCTCCCGCGCGGCAGATCGAACTGGCCGTGGCGAAGAACGAAAACGGAGTCGTGATGACTTCGTCGCCCTCGCCAATCCCCAGCGCTTGCAGTGCGATGATGAGCGCGTCAGTGCCGGAGTTGCAGCCGATGGCAAACCGCGCGTCGCAGTACGTTGCGATCTCTTCTTCGAGGCCGACGACTTCATCTCCAAGGATGAACTTCTGTTCGGTGAAGACTTTTTCGACGGTGGCCATCACTTCGGCAGACATTGCGCGAAACTGTGGAATCAAGTCGATGAACGGAACGGGGCGATCCGTTTTGGAGACGCTGTTTGTCGCAGCCCGATCTTCAGTGGCAGCCAAGGACAGAGTAAACGTCATCTGCGATTCCTTTCGCATCCGAGCGTGTTCGGAAGGTCATCAGGGAGGAAACTCTCAACGCCCTGCTTGTGTCGGCAAAATCACTACGACCAGCACAGTCATTTCCTCGCTCCGAACAAAGCTGAGGCTGAAATTTCGCATCAACGGGAAGAGGTTCCCAAGTGGCGCGGGAATCTAGGAGGGGTGTCCAGTACTGTCAAGATGGGGTCTCGGAAGCAGCACATCGTGTGTCTCAATCGACGAAAATCAGGCAGACGGGCCTGCCGTTTTTTTTGCGTTGACGCCCTTTAGGATGGAAAGTATCCCCGCAATCGCCATCAGAAGTCCAAAGACAATCACAGTCCAAATTCCTGCCTGAAAACCGACTTGATACGCGCCAGCGTTTTGTGGCGCAACTGCTTCTACACTGGGAGCGCCCTGTGTCAGAAACGTGTAAAGACCTCCACCCGATACAGCCAATCCAAACAACGCGACCACGACCCCCAAGCCAATGTCCTTGCCGGACTTGTCACTCAGGTCGATGATTTCGCCGTCTTCACCGACCTGGGTTTTCGCGACGTATTTGTACTCTTTGCGTTTGTCGATCATCTCCAACCGGCCCTTGTTGAAGTACGTGAACTGGCCGTTGATGCGCATGTTGAACAGGGCGATGAAGCCGACGGGCAGGCACATCACCAGCAGGATGATGGCCGGGCCGATGAGCGGTTTCAGATCGACATCCACGATCTGGCCGAGCGTGTTGGGGTCCGCCTGCGGCGGGGCATTCTTTCCTTTGGGAGCGTTCTCGGCAGCGAGGCGGGCACGCAGAGTCGTCGCGTTGGCTTCCATCGTCGTCACGATGTTGTTGATGCTGTTGCCCCAGACTCCTCCGATCACTGCCGCGCCGGCCGTGAGCGGCAGCGTTGTCAGGAACAACCACATCAACCAGACACTCAGCGGCTTAATCGACTTGAACCACAGCGGGACGACCCTCCAAATCAACCAGCCGGGAGTCGAGATCGGCATCGACATGTGCGACATCGAGATCGGCAGCATCCACAAAGCGGGGATCGCGCCGATCCCCGCACAAACGCCCATCATCCACGGTGGGCTGCCCGAGTAATTGACGAGGTAATACCCGACTCCGAGCGGCACGATCATCAACGGCAGAGCGATGGCGACCAGCCAGCCGAGGAACATGGCTCCCATCGCACTGGCTAAGAAGAAGTCGAAGTTGATCCGTTTGAACTTGTCCTTCCGTTCGAGCGTCAGTTGGATCACCTCAATGCCCAGCAGCCAAATCCAACCGGGGATCACCATGAACGAAACGGTGAGGCACAACACGAAGAACGCGCGCGGTGGTACCGCTGACAACCACAGATACAGGAACCCACAGAGCATCGAGATCAGGAGGCAGACCGCGATATAGGCATCAGTTCGCCACGCCAAGCCGATGTTTTTGACGACGAACTTCCACGAACTCTTGGCCAAACCGGGGTAGAAGTCGGCCGGATCGGGGCCGCGCATCGCTTTCTTCGTGGCCTTTTTCCCTTGCCCGCCCGCCTCGGTGCAGTAGCCGCACTGAGGGCACTCGGTGTCTTCCTCATCTTGGTACTTCATGTCGAAGCCGCACTTGAAACAGATGCGGGCGTTGGTGTCCTCGGCTCGGCTCAAGTCGAACGACACGAGGGCGTGTTCCGAATCAGCGGGCTTCGTCGGCTTGGCTGGCTTCTTCTTGAGCTTATCGCCGCTCCCTTTGCCCGGCACTTTCATCCGGCCAGAACTGGAGTCTTCGTCGGGGACTGCAATGCGTTCCTGGCAATTCGGACACTTCACAGCCTTGCCGCGCGCGGTGTCCGGGACAGTCAGCACTTTGTCGCAGCTCGTGCAGCGAACTTTGACGGGCATGGAGATTGCCTTCCACGAAGAGACACCGCGCCGGGCTGAACTGAAACCGTGCCGTCAGGGAAACGGAGTTCAATCGACAGGCCAGAAATGCGGCGAAAGAACGATGAAATGGGGAGACCAAGAGGACGGCAGTCTACGGTCGGACAAGTCGTTCTCGCAACGCAGACGGATCGAACTCTTCCTTCGAAGTGCAGGGGAAAAGTGTTCAGCACCGGCTGTTGTTCTGGGAAGCGGTGACGCTCCTAAGGAACACGTTCCTGTAGTCCCGTCGCTCCGCCGACGGGACGCGAGTCGCGACAAGAAACTCAAGGCACACGCCCCGGCGGCGGAGCGATGGGACTACGGTCAAGCAGAGCACTCCGTGGCTCGAAGCGTTCCGGTCACGGAGTGACCGGAATGCTTTGGCTATCGCTTGGCTACCTCCCCAGCAACTCCGCCTTTTCCGGGTCGTTCTTCCAGTGGAACGCCTTGGCGAATTCGGCGGGGGTGTCGGTGCGTTGGGAGCTGTCGGCGAGCATGGCGACGTAGACGAATTGGTCTTCGACGCCGGGGCTGCCGCGGTAGTGGCCCCAAAGAAAACAACACAGGGCCGAGGCAGAGCCAGTGGTCGCCGGTCAGCCACGGGAAGAGCAGGCACAGCCGGCGGTTCGTCTCCACGTCGAATCCGACCGAGCCGTAGGACTGCTCCCAACCCAGGAAGCGGCGGCTGTCGGGATGTCACCCAACGCCGTTAACCCTTTTTCGGGAGATGCAAGAAGTCTTGATGCGATTGAGTTTTACGGCCACACCTTGCTTTGTCACGAGGAAGGTTTGGCGGATCGCTCACCCGAAAGGACTCGGGCATGTCGCATCAAGACTTCCAGGTTCCCGCAGAACGATTGAACGCCGAGTATTTGAGGATCGCGCTGCGGTGGCTGTTCGTCGGCGTGGGATGGTCGGTCATCGGCTTCCGCGCGGATTGTCCGTGGACGCCCCAGTGGCTGTCAGCCACCGCGCTGTTGTGGGCGTGGTCACACGAATTGACGCTGGTCGAACGGTTTCACACGGCGCGGAAGAGCTCGCTCTTCCTGTTTCCCCAGCCGCACGCACCGGCCGCCTCGTATCGGGCGCACGACGCACTTTGTGAATTTGTTTAGGCGGTGATTTGCGTGAGGCGTTTGTCGTTTCTGGTATCGGTGGCTTGGCGGGTGCGGCGGAGCCAGAAGCTGTCGAGGGGGGCGGTGTCGCAGAGTTGGTCG
>JAYTGQ010000346.1:0-5946 GCA_043733345.1 Schlesneria sp. | reverse complement strand
CTGTTTCGCCTTCGACGCGCGGGGCGTTGCCCACGCGGTTAAACGACGGAACTTGAGCCGTCTGTCGAATCACTCGAACGTGATCAACAAGTCTCCCGCTGCCACTTGAGTTCCCCGTTTGATGAGAACTTGGCCGATCTTGCCGTCGCGGTCGGCGGTGATGTTGGTTTCCATTTTCATGGCTTCGAGTGACAGGAGCTTTTGGCCCTTGGTCACGCTGTCGCCGGAGTGGACGGCGATGGTCGAGATCATGCCGGGCATGGAGGCTCCGACGTGTTTGGGGTTGGCGCTGTCGGCTTTGAGGTTGGCGGAAGCCTTCGGTTGGAGGGACTTGTCGGTGACAGTCACGTCGCGCGGTTGGCCGTTCAACTCGAAGAAGACGGTTCGTTTGCCATCGGGGTGCGCGTCGCCGATCGAGAGGAACTTGACGATCAGCGTCTTGCC
Organism: Schlesneria sp.; assembly: GCA_043733345.1. GTDB lineage: Bacteria > Planctomycetota > Planctomycetia > Planctomycetales > Planctomycetaceae > Schlesneria. The sequence goes on along the minus strand of JAYTGQ010000346.1, from coordinate 5,502 downwards.
CGGCTCGATCTCGACGGACATCTCTTCGCCGGGAGCCTGACCGTAGAAGAAGACCGGCGTGGGAAGGCCACTCGTGTCTGAGTTTTTTTGGACGTGAGCGACGAACTCTTCGTAGACCTTCGGGTAGAGCAGCCACGTCACGGTGTCGCGGTTCGTCGGTTCGCGTTTGAGGATCTCGCGCACCTTGTCTGCTGCCGCTGGGAAGTCGGCGGGGAGCAGGCTCGCGCCGGGGCGGCCGGTCACGAGCGGGCGGTCTCCTAGGATGCGACGCTGAACTTGGAGCGGGAAGCCGCCGGGCGGTTGGCCCATCTTGCCACTGATGAGGTCGATGACGCTTTCGGGGAACGACAACTCCTTTTTGCTGTTCAGCACGTCGGCGGCGGACAAGTCGTTGGCGACCATGAACAGCGCCATGTCACCGACGCTCTTCGAGCTGGGCGTCACCTTCACGATGTCGCCGAAGAGTTGATTCACGTCGGCGTAGAGACGGCAGATCTCGGGCCAGCGATCGCTCATGCCGAGCGCCTTCGCCTGTTGATAGAGGTTCGTGTACTGACCGCCCGGCATCTCGTGCTGATAGAGGTCGGCGGTCGCTGGGAGCATGACGGTCTCGAACGGCTGGTAATACTGCCGCACGACTTCCCAGTACCGGGCGAGCGAATCGAGATGCTCGGTCTTCAGACCCGGATCGCGGTCGCTGAAACGGAGGGCTTCGACAATCGCATTGAGGTTCGGTTGCGAGGTGCCGCCCGACATCGGAGCGAGTGCCGCATCGGCCACGTCCAGCCCGACATCGCTCGCTTGCAGAATCGACGCCGCCTGGATGCCTGCCGTGTCGTGCGTGTGGAAGTGAATTGGAATGCCGATCTCTTCCTTCAGCGTCTTCACCAGCTTGGCCGCTGCCGCCGGTTTGCACAGTCCCGCCATGTCCTTGATGGCGAGCATGTGTGCCCCCATCTTTTCGAGTTCCTTGGCGAGGTTCACGTAGTACTTGAGGTCGTACTTCGGACGGCCGGGGTTGAGAATGTCGCCGGTGTAGCAGATGGCCGCTTCGCAGATCATCCCCGTCTCGACGACCGCGTCCATCGCGACCTTCATGTTCGGTGCCCAGTTGAGCGAATCGAACACGCGGAACACGTCCATCCCCGCCGCCGCCGCTTCCTTCACAAACTCGACGACAATGTTGTCGGGATAGTTCGTGTAGCCGACGGCGTTCGACGCGCGCAGCAGCATTTGGAGGAGGATGTTGGGCACCTTGGCTCGAAGCTGTGCGAGTCGGTCCCACGGACATTCCTTGTTGAACCGCATGGCCGTGTCGAACGTCGCTCCGCCCCACATCTCCAGCGAGAAGAATTGCGGGCAGAGGCGAGCATACGCGCTGGCGATGTTGAGCAAGTCGTGCGTGCGGAACCGCGTGGCGAGCAGCGACTGATGAGCATCGCGCATCGTGGTGTCGGTGATGAGCAGCCGCTGCTCGGCGCGAACCCAGTCGGCGAACCGCTTCGCGGCTTGTTCATTTCCGAATTCCTTTCTCAACGCTTCGAGTCGCGTTTTCGTGCCGTCGGGGATCGGTGCGTTCAGATCGAGATCCGGCAGCGGAGCCGGTTTGCGATCGACCTTCGTCGCGGCGGCAGCGTGAACCTTGCCCGTGTTCAGGATCGTGTCGGCGAGGAACGAGAGCACCTTCGTCGCGCGATCCTTTCGTGGCGCGAACTGGAACAGTTCGGGCGTCTCGTCGATGAACCGGGTCGTGAAGCCGCCCGCCACGAATTTCGGGTGCGTCATGACCTTGATGAGGAACGGAATGTTCGTCTTCACGCCACGGATCCGGAACTCTTGCAGCACGCGCTCCATGCGCGCCGTCGCATCTTGGAACCGACGGCCGCGCACTGAGACCTTCACCAGCAGCGAATCGTAGAACGGGTTGATGACCGCTCCCGAAAACGCGCTGCCGCCATCCAGACGCACGCCCGCGCCGCCCGCCGAGCGGTAGTGCGAGATGCGACCATAGTCGGGCATGAAGTTGTTCGTCGGGTCTTCCGACGTGACGCGGCACTGGACCGCGAAGCCGTTCGTTTTGATGTCGGCTTGCGAGCCGAGATTGATCTCGGGGTCCGACAGCGGCGTCCCTTGAGCCACCAGAATCTGTGACTTCACGATGTCGATGCCGGTCACTTCTTCCGTCACCGTGTGCTCGACTTGGATGCGTGGGTTGACCTCAATGAAATAGAAGAGGTTCGTGTCGGTGTCGTAGAGGAATTCGACCGTCCCCGCGTTTTGATAGCTGACCGCTTTGCCGATCTTGATCGCCGCCGCACAGATCGCGTCGCGCGTCGTCTCTTCGAGGAACGGAGCCGGCGCGATCTCGACGACTTTTTGATGCCGTCGTTGGACCGAGCAGTCTCGTTCGTAGAGATGGACGAGATTTCCATGCTTGTCGCCGAGCAACTGCACTTCGATATGGCGCGGCTGCGGAATGAACTTCTCGACGAAGATGTCGGGCGAGCCGAACGCCGACATCGACTCACGCTGCGCCTGATCGAACAGCCCGGCCAAGTCTTCGGGCTTCAGCACGACACGCATGCCGCGTCCACCGCCACCGTTCGCCGCCTTGAGAATCACCGGATAGCCGGTCGCTTCCGCCAGCTTCTGTCCGTCGGCCACATCGGCGATCGGTTTGGAGCTGCCTCCCAGCACCGGGACTCCCGCCGTGCGAGCCAATTCGCGCGCGGTGATCTTGTTGCCAAGCTGCTCCAAAATCTTGACGGTCGGCCCAACGAAGATGATCCCCGCCGCATCGCACGCCGCTGCAAACGCGGGATTCTCCGACAGGAATCCGTAACCGGGATGGATCGCGTCCACGCCCGCCTCTTTCGCGATGCGGATGATCGCGGGGATGTCGAGGTACGCCTTGATCGGCTCGCCCCCCTTGCCGATCTGATACGCCTCGTCGGCCTTGAAACGGTGCAAGGCATACCGGTCTTCGTGCGTGTAAATGGCGACCGTGCGAATGCCGAGTTCGTGAGCGGAGCGGCAAACTCGAATGGCGATCTCGCTACGGTTGGCAATGAGCAACTTGCGAATGGGCTTCATGCGGGACGAGTCTTTTGTAAGCGGGAATTCGGCGTTGGTGGGTGCATTCGCATACCGCAGGCGTCGCTGCGATGAGCGGAGCGGGAGAATAGCGGAGGCATCCAACGGCTGGCAATTCAGTAGCGAGGATGGTCGGACATCGTGGGGTCGAGTGAGGTGATGTGAGGTCTGGAGAGAGGTGTGCCCAGCCCCCCATCCGCCTCGGGCGGATGGAGGCCGAGATGGTGAGCTAGCCCACAGATTTCAGGGACGCAATCAGACCCCCTCCAGCTTGTCTGGATGGTGAATCAGACGATTCGGCTCGGGCGAAGTGATTCGTTTGGGAGTCGTCGAACCGGATCATCTGCTTCACCATCCGCACGAGGCGGATGGGGTCGTACTGAGAGCGAACCGCGCGGAGTTAGCTCACCGTCTCGCTCACCATCCGGTCGAGCCGGATGGGGTCGAAGGCCAACCCCCGCGTTCGCTTGGTAGGCCGTGAGGAGCGCGGATGGCAAAGCCGTAGCGCGGCGGAGACTGCGGGTGGATTGAAAGCGATCTATCCGGCGTTGCCGGTTACAGGAGCCATTTCGCGTGTCGCCGCTTGCACGGGAGTTCGGACTGGCAGCCAACCGGGATCGCTGGCCTGCAAGACCTCTTCGATGGTGGTCAGGCCCTCGCGGGCTTTTCTCAGCCCGTCGTAGCGCATCGGGATCATGCCGGCCCGTTTGGCGTATTCGATCAGGGCTTGAACCGATGGAGAAATGGCGATCGCTTCCCGCAGTGCCTCATCGACGACAAGCAGTTCATGGATCGCGATGCGCCCGAAATAGCCGGTAGAGCGGCACTTCTCACAACCGGCACCTCGATAGAGTTCGCGGCATTCCAGTCCCATCTGTTGCATCACCGCGAGCAGGGCTTTTGTCGGCTCGTAAGACTCACGACACTTCGCACAGATGCGGCGGCAAAGTCGCTGAGCAAGAATGCCGTTCAGCGATTCGCCGATCTGATAGCCCTCGACTCCCATGTTGGCGAGCCGCGAGATGGCGCTACACGCATTCTGGGCGTGGAGGGTGCTGAACACGAGATGTCCGGTCGAAGCGACTTGAACAGCCATGCGGGCGGTTTCTGCATCGCGGATTTCGCCGACCATCAAGATGTCGGGATCTTGTCGAAGTAGATTTCGCAGGAGAGTGGCGAACGTCAGCCCGAGCTTCTCGTTGACTTGGAATTGGTTGACGAGTGGCAGCGGAAACTCGATGGGGTCTTCCACGGTGCAGATGTTCGCTTCGATGGAGCTGACCGCAGTGATCGCCGCGTTGAGCGTGGTGCTTTTGCCGCTTCCCGACGGTCCTGTCACGAGGACCAGACCGTGCGGTTTGCGAATCTGCGACTGGAAGCGTTCGAGGTTTTCGCTGCTGAAGCCCAGTTGCGAGAGTGACAACGGGATGTTCCGGTTGTCGAGGATGCGGATGACGGTCTTTTCACCGTGCGCGAGTGGCATCGTGCTGACACGCAGGTCGATTGAGCGACTTTCCAACATCACTGGAATGCGACCGTCCTGAGGCAGACAGCGCTCGGAAGGATCCAACGACGCCATGTGCTTAATGCGAGCGACGATGGCGGGCGCGAGGGGACTTGGCAGCTCCAGCGACTTGAGCAAGGCACCATCGACGCGAAACCGCACGCGGATTTGTCGGTCGGTCGGCTCGATGTGAATATCACTCGCCCCCTGCTTCACTGCGGCAGAGAGGATGTAGCTAACCAACTTCGCGATGGGATTCTGCCCATTCCGTTCGTTGGCTTCTGCATCGTCTTCCCGCGATTCAATCGCCTCTGCGATCAGGTCATTGGCGTCGCATTGAAGGTCGTCAACACGGTTATCGATGATGAAGACTTGGGTGTCGGGTAGCGACGTTTGCAACGCGCGGCGGATGTCGCGTGCCGACGCGATCGCGAGCTGAACCTCGCACCGCGCGATCGCCTTCAGCCGGTCCAGCAGGAAGATGTCCGAGGGTTCAGCGATGGCCACAGTCAACGTGTCACGCAGTTTGAACAACGGCAGGACGAGATGCTTGACGAGGACTTCGCGCGGCAGAAGTTCGACCACTTTGGGGTCGAACAGGCGTGCGTCGAGTCGCACGAACGGCAGCTTGAACTCGATGGCGAGGCATTCGAGAACTTGCTCTTCCGTGCAGAATTCTCGCTCGACGAGGACTTCACCGAGAAGCTTGTTCGCCCCCCCATCCGACTGAATCTTGAGCGCCGCCTGCAACCGTTCGGCCGTGAGGAACCCTTGACGCACCAGTAGGTCGCCGAGTCGCAGACGTGGTTTGAGCAGCGGTTTGTTCATGATGAGTGATGGCGACGGGTGGGCATGTCAAAACTAGCCCGACGCGCAAGCGAGGGCTTCACCGTCATCGAATGTCC
>JAYTGQ010000345.1:0-2068 GCA_043733345.1 Schlesneria sp. | reverse complement strand
CCTGTTGAAAAACGGCTGTCGGGAGGGCGAGGCTCCTGCCGAGCCGCGAGAAACAAGCGACTTTCCTCACGCACACGGCTCGGCGGGAGCCTCGCCCTCCCTTTTTCAACAGGCAGCTAGCCGCCGGTGAGTTGGAACTACCGGCGGCTAGCGCCTTGCCGCTCACAGAATCACTGCGTCAAACCGGGAAGTTATTGCGCGCCAGTTCCTTAACCGCGTGGGCAACGCCCCGCGCGTCGAGCGACGTTTGAGCCTGTTTCTCCATCCACGCGCGGGTGTTGCCCACGCGGTTAACAGCCTGTTGAAAAGCGTTTGCTGGGAGGGCGAGGCTCCCGCCGAGCCGCGAGAAACAAGCGACTTCCAAACGCACACGGCTCGTCAGGAGCCTCGCCCTCCCTTTTTCAACAGGCTGTTAAACGATTCACTTTTGACCGTGCGAAATATCGTCCGGACGGGAGCAACGCAGCCGGATTTTCGATCGGCCATTCATGCCGAAAGCCGTCTTGTCCTGTTTTTGAGTCACCACTAACATCCCGCCGCCTGCGACCGGTCTGTCGTTGCGCGCCGTTTTGAATCCCCTTCGTCCATCATTCGCCTTGAGGCGCGGTCATGTTTCGGGCCGGCCTGACATTCCTTCGCCGACTGTTGTGTGCCGCGATCCTGCTCGTCTTGATCGTTTGCGGTGCCGAGGTGGGCGTGCGCATGTTTGAGGTCGTCGGGGGAACGGATGTCTGTGCCACGATCGCCTCGCCGTGCGCGGTGGATCCGACCGGTCTGCTCATGCCGTCGTGGACGATGTATCGCGAACTCAAGCCGCACGCCCTGGCTGCGGTGAAGTGCCGCGACTCGAAACGTGATGTTCCCGTTCGCACGAACAGTCTCGGATTGCGTGGTCCCGAAGTGATCGTCCCGAAACCACCCGGCCTCTTCCGAATCGTGCTGCTAGGCGACGAGACAATCTTCGCTCCCGAAACACCCGAGGCGGAACACACCACGCGCCTGCTGAAGGAACTGCTCCAGCAACAGACGCAGGTTCCGATCGAGGTCGTCAACGCGGGGCTTCCCGGCGGTTGCCCACTCACGGAATATCTGTTGTTCAAGCAGCGGCTGCTCGCGTTGCAGCCCGATCTGGTGCTGCTCCACTTCGACTGGTCCGATGTCTCTGATGATCAGCAGCTTCGCCGTCACACGCGCTCCAGCCGCGATGCCACGCCGCTCTCTTGTCCTCACGCTTCACTGGTCAAAACGAAGCGTGTGACCAAGCCACTCGATGACCTTCGGCAACAGTTCCGTTTGATCGACTGGGGTCTCACGGCGACCAGTCGGCAATGGAAACTTCAGCTTGCGGAACAGACGGCCTCGACGCGCGATGCCTCTGCAAACTCATATGCGTGGCTGCGCGACGAACGTCCCGCAGCGATGGCCACCGCGCAGCAGTCGTTTCAACCGATTTTGGAACTCGCACGGTTGGGTGACAGCGGTCATTTTCAACTCGCCGTGATCACTTCACCGAAGCCGTGGCAGGTCTCGGCTCGGTGCAGTGCGGGGAAGGGGAGTCGCTTGGCCAGCGGCGTCGCCAGCGATGCCTACTTCCCGAACCGGGCACCGTTCGACAGTCTCGCCGAGTACGTCATCGGCCAGCGGCTGCAATTCGCCGACGCCACGACGGCTCTGACCAGCGGACGCGACCCCGAAGCGAACTTCCTCCGTCACGCGCCGCGCTGGTCCGCCGAGGGGCATCGCCGCATGGCCGAGTTCCTCGCCAGCTTTCTCCACGAACGAGTGTCAGGCCCGTGGAACAGTCGCTACCTTCCGCAACGCGACGCGCCGATCAGCCGACTCCCGCGACCGGCCTCGGCCATTCAATGGGTCAACGGTGAAAAGTAAGAACTTGCCCGAGAACAACTCCGTGTTGATGTGACCGACAAAAGTCGCTTGGACCGCGTTTCGTAGCACGGACGCCTCGTCCGTGCTACGGGAATTTTTGTCGGTCACGTCGTTGTTTTGAATTGCCTGTCCCGTCGGCGGAGCGACGGGACTACAGTAGTCCCGGCGCTCCGCCGACGGG
>JAYTGQ010000344.1:0-2070 GCA_043733345.1 Schlesneria sp. | reverse complement strand
TAGCCCCGGTTCATGCCGTGTAACCGGGGCTAGCGCCGCGCGGCTAATTTCTGTGACACGGATCGGGGTTCAACCTGCTTCGTTTCACCAAGGACACCATCGCATGGAACGCCAGCTCTGGCCGGAACTCAATCTGCGGATGCGGTACATCACGTTGGGAGTGATGCTGATTCCGGTGTTGCTTGCGTGGCGCATCGGGATCGTCTGGCAGATGCTGTCGTGTGTGATGCCACTCATGCTGGCGGGGACGTACCGCGTCTCGCGCGTCAGCGGCGACAAGTTTGATACGCAGTTCTTTCTCGGGTTCGTGCCACTCGCCCGAGCGAAGTGCAATCTTCCGGCGGTGGTCTACATTCACACGAAGTACCAAGCCTCGCAGACCGGCTGGGCAACATTTCTGATGTTCGGGCCGGTGATGTGGATCTTCAGTTGGATCTTCGACTACCTGATCCCGGCGTTGGGCGGCCCGTACGAGATCTGGCTGGAGACCGCCAAGGGGCGCGAGATCCTCGCGTGGAATGGCTACAACCAGCAGCACTTTGAGTCGAACGTGGAGTTGCTCCGCAACCAAACGGGAGCCGAGATTCGGTCGCGGTGAGGCTCGGTCACTCCGCGACTTCAAATGCAACGGCCCGCTCAACGCGACAGACCCGCAATTGAGAGCGCTCGTACCACTTCGCCCTTCCGTCTGCCTGTGCCTGCAAGTGTTCGACGTGTTTCTGCCAGTGGCGGATACGGGCTTCACTTTCCCAATAAGTTCTACTGTCCGGTCGAAACCAATAGGATCGGCGTCATCGCAACTCATTTCAAAAATAATCATTTCTGATCATTCACTCTGCTCGAAATGCGAGGTCGAATGACTGGGATGTCAATCGTTTGTCGCGATGACCCGCCAGCCCAATTGTGCTGTGAACAAAGGCGGTTCTTCAAAAGTGCGGGCGGATTCATTCAGGGAACCCACTCGGACAAACTCCCTTGGCGTTAGACACAAAGCATGTCTGCAATGGCCCTTAAAACTCGTGTTCCGGGTCGGACAGTAGAACTAAGCCTCCTTGCTAGGAACCACACGGACACATGTTCAACACCCGTGACTTCCCCAAGGAGGCGATTCTTGTCACGACCAATCCCTCGACAAACAACCCCGGAACGCCGGTTACACCCAAATCAAAACCGCGCCGCGGGGTGGTCGAACGCACGCTGGGGTGGTTGTCAAAGTGCCGCGCACTGCCCATCCGCTACGACAAGAACGGGTTCAATCATCTCGGCCTAATTCAACTCGCCTGCGCCTTGTTGTGATACCGACGGGCTCATCGACTCGGCGCGGGGTAATCGCTTTTGAGATAGTTTCTTAGTGTGCGCTGGCCCTGCTCTGGACGGGCCTGCTGGCCTATAACCTCGTCCGCCAGTCGCTGCTGCAATCGGCGCTGGCGTCCGGCCGCCGACCGCACCAACTAAGCTTCGCCGCCGCGCTGCAACTGCTGGCCAACGCGTGGGTGCTGGCGGCCGTCACGCCGCAGATCACGGTCAGCATCCGCGAACGCCTGATCGCGCTGCGCCTCGTCAACGGCCACGCGTACCGTGTGGCACATCGCCCCAACCGCGTCAAACGCCGCCCGTCCCCGCTCACGGAACTCCGCTCGGCCGCCAAAGCCCGCCTGATCGCAGGTTCCAAAACGTAACGCACCACTCGGTCTCACGACATCGCCCCACCCCGACGCTCCGAACGAACCGGCCGAGCATGACCTACCGAGCGTCACGAAACACCGCGTCCTAGGGAGGCCCGCCCACTTCGATCTGACAATCTTCCCGTGACCTCATCACGAGGATGTCTCAGTGTGCGCGCAGTCCTCGGGACGCGTCTCCTCACCATGTTCCACACCCGAGCCGAGCGAGCGACGCAACGGACAGTGCCTAGCTCGCACGCGACGATCGTCGTAAACTCAGGCCACCATTAAGGCCGTGCCATTCGGTTCTGAGACCGATTGTTCGACATCGAACGGTCACGAGAGCTACAGAACCAGTAAAGCAGCGTGATCGTGACGTTGAACAGGCCGGGCAAGATTGATGTCA
>JAYTGQ010000343.1:0-5974 GCA_043733345.1 Schlesneria sp. | reverse complement strand
TTGAGGATGGCACATTTCACACTAACCCGAAGCGTAAGCGAGGACTGGTGTTGCCTCCTCGCTTACGCTTCGGGTTAGTGTCAGCTTCAACCGCGTGCGGTTTATGTCACGGGATTGGCCAGCCAATTCTCACGCCGCAGGTTGGGGATGGGATCAAAATCGCGGTCGGTGGTGAGCAGAGTCAGGTCGTAGCGAAGGGCCACGGTGGCGCAGAGGGCATCGACGGTTTCAAGTTGCTTGCCGCGTCGCCGCATCTGAATTTGAAGTTCGGCGGCTTGCATGGCATCCGATTCTTGAATGGCGATGCAGGCGATGTGCGGTGCGAGACGAAACCATTCCTCCCGGTTCTGGTCTCCTCTGGGCAGGACCGAGATTCCGAAGACGGTCTCAGTCACAACCGGCGCGGCAATCGCAAACGTGTGTCCGGCGTTCAACTCCGCGAGGATTCTGGCTCGTAGCGAATGGCGGATCGTCACCAAAGGCGAGGCGTGGTTGGCATCCAAGAGAGAGTTTGCCATGGCGATTTACCCACGCCCTTCGGCCATCGCTTTGAGCAGCGACTGAGCCTTTAAGCCTGTTTCAAACTCCGCCCATTGACGATTCCATTCGGCGTCCTCGAAGTCTGCGGTGGTGGCTTCAGACAACAACGGTGAGTCGCCAGGAATCGGCAGAGCGGCGCGAACGGCAGTGGCGTCGGGCGGGGTGCTGCGGATCACGCTGACGATTTTTGTGAGGTCCGTGTCGTCTTGAACAAGTGGGGCTGGGAACAGCCGTTCCAACATCCCGTTCGCAACGGAGTCCACGGTCGTCTGCAAGGCATTTGCCTCGACCTGCAATCGCCGCGCGAGGTGATCCTCTAAGACAATCGTCGTTGACATGGTGAACCCTCCATTCCAAGCCGCATTGGGCGACGCATCGTAGCTGCCGCACAAGGGGATGCAAATGCCTTCCGATCAGCCGAGCAGTCCGTTCGCTGTCCCGCTAACATTCGATCCGGTTGTTCGCAATTTGAGCCGCCTGACTGTTCTTTCACACGAGTTACCGGAGACACCCACTCCATGTCCTCGCCTTATCTTGATCTTGTCGCCTCGTTGCGGCAGGCGTTTCCTCAGCCGGTGTCGGATCGGGTGCATGATGCTTATTTCGTGTTCTCGTTTCTGCGGGCGCTCGATCAGTTGGATGCGATGAAGTCGGCGTCGCCGTTGTTGGGGGAACCCGCAGTTCTCGATTACGACGCGGCCAAGCGATCGACGGTTGATGACGAGCCGAGGCCGCTCGAACAGGTGACGCAGACGTTGGTCGAACATTTGTCTGGCATGTTCATTTGGGGGCATCCGCGTGCGCAGATCAACGTCATCCCGCCGCCGACGATTGCCAGTGTGATCGGGGGGCTGCTGCCTTCGATCTACAACCCGAACCTGTGCAGCGAGGAATCGTCGCGTCAGGTGGCGGTCGCGGAAGTGGAAGTCTCGTCGATGACGGCGAGCCTCGTGGGGTATGACGCTCAAACGTCGGCGGGCCTCTTCACGTTTGGCGGGACTGCGACGCTGCTGTATGGCGTGAAGCTGGGTCTCGAAAAAGCGTGTCCCGGATCGGGCAGGGCGGGGCTGCGCGCGTTCGGTGATTCTCAAAGCGAACGGGTTGTGATCCTCTGTTCCGAGCGGGCGCATTACGCCTGTCTGAGTGCGGCCAATTGGCTCGGCATCGGGCAGGAGAACGTGATCCAAGTCCCGTGCGACGACCGCAACGAGATGCGCGTGTGCCTGCTGGAGTCGATGGCCCGCGACATCTTGAAGAGTGGTGGCAAGATCGCGGCCATCGTAGCGACGATGGGCACGACCGATCACTTCGGGTTGGACGATCTCGCCGCGATCCACGACGTGCGCGAGCGACTGGTCGATGAGTTCCATCTCGATTACCGACCGCACATCCACGGCGATGCCGTCATCGGTTGGGCGTGGTCCGTCTTCAACGACTACGATTTTGATCAGAACCCGCTCGGCTTCCGGCATCGCACGGTGAGGGCACTCGCCGGAGCGAAGCGTCGAATCGAGAAGCTGTCGCTCGCCGATTCGATCGGGATCGACTTCCACAAGACGGGCTTCTGCCCCTACGTCTCGACGCTGTTCCTCGTGAAGGACGCTCACGATCTGGAACTGATCTCGCGCAAGCAGTCGGACACGCCGTACCTCTTCCATGACGGGCACTATCACCCCGGCCGCTACACGCTGGAGACCTCGCGTTCGGGCAGCGGGCCGCTCGCCGCGCTGGCCAATCTGCGGCTGTTCGGCAAGGACGGGCTGAGATCGCTGCTCGGCCACGTCGTCTCGATGGCCGAAGTCCTGCGCGAACACCTCGAAGGCCACGCGGCGACGACCGTCTGCAACCGAGGCAACTTCGGCCCGGTGACGTTGTTCCGCGTCTACCCCGACGGCATAGACACGTTCGGCGTCCTCGAGCGCGAGCAAAAAGACGCCGCGTACCGCGACCAACTCCGAGCCCACAACGACTACAACCGCCGCGTCTTTCACCTCGTGCAAGAAGACGCTTTGAAAGGCGAGGGCGTCGTCATCTCGCTCACCGACTGCTACCGCGAGACCGACTACGGCGAACCCATGTCCGCCCTCAAGAGCTACATCCTCAGCCCCTTCGCCGAAGAACAGTACGTCGATGCCGTGCTGCAATCCCTGTGGAAGGCACGGGCCAAGATCGCGACAGAGGATCGGACGTAAAGCCAACTCCAGGGCCATCGCCTTTTTAACGTAGGGTGGGACAAGCTCGCTTCGAGCGCCGGCCCACCATCACGAAACGTCTAGGAATCATGGTGGGCCGGCGCGGCGAAGCGCCGCTGGTCCCACCCTACAAGTGACGCAGCCCCAACAAGGCGATGGCCCTGAGCCAACTCCGCCCTCTGTTGGTGTGATGCCAATCGACCAGTTATCTTCACCTCGTCCATCTACCTCACAGTTACCACCCCGAACGGGAGTTGAACTCACATGCCCGTCCACGATTGGACTCGAGTCGATGCGGGGATCTTCCATGCCTTTCACCACGGCTGGATCACCGCGATCAGCAAGGAACTCAACGAGCATCTTCTGAGCGGTGAGTACTACGCGTTGCCCGAACAACATGCGGCGGGGTTCGGCCCGGACGTGCTGACGCTCCAAGGGACTCCGGATGACGACGCCTTTGACGTGGATGAATCGACGGACTCGGGTGGCCCCGATGGCGGAACAGCTCTGCTCGCCGCACCCACCGCGACGCTCACGGGCGAGTCCGACATGGAGTTCTACCGTCGCAAGCAGAACTTTATTGCGATCCGGCACGTCAGTGGTGATCGCGTGGTGGCCGTGATTGAGCTTGTTTCGCCGGGGAACAAATCCAGCCGCCATGCCCTGCGGTCCTTCGTGGAAAAGGCCGCTGAATTCCTCGACCAGCGAGTCCACCTGCTCATCGTCGATCTCTTTCCGCCCGGCCCGCGCGACCCTCAAGGCGTTCACGGCAACATCTGGGATGTGATCGCTGGCCAAGAGTATTCACTCCCGACGGAACGATCACTGACACTGGCTGCCTATGAAGCAAACCTCACCGTGCGAGCCTACGTGAAGCACTTCACCGTCGGCGAATCGCTGCCAGAAATGCCGCTCTTCCTGAAGCCAAACGGCTGCGTCTCGGTCCCGCTGGAAGCCACGTATCAAACGGCCTTCGCCGCAATGCCCCGCCGGTGGAGCCGTGTGCTGGAACGATGAGGTGAGCCGGGTGCCGTAAGGCCCCGGATTCTTCGACAACCCGTCCGGAGCCTTACGGCCAATGGCACTCACTTTGACAAAAGAAGGCAAGTAACCCGCAGCGTCAGCGAGGGAGTTCCTCATGTTTCCCCGCATGTTTGAAGCCCTCGCTGACGCTGCGGGTTACAAAGTGAGTGCCATTGGCCTTACGGTACCCGGCTCACCAAACTCCGACAGTCATTGATTCGCCAGTCCTTAGGGCGGTGACGGCGCGAGAGGACGGAGTTGCCTCATCCTCACAAGCTGGTGCCCATTTTGAAGGCAATCTGCGCGACTGGAGGACGAGAGCCAAACGCGGCACGGCTCGATCACGAGCGGCAGGCACTCTTATATTTCTAAGGTGTTCTTGAGTGGCACCGGGCAAGGCGGTGTGTTGCCGGCTCGACTCAATGAAGTGAAGTGAAGTCCGCTTCGGTATGCCGGTTGCGTTGCTGTGGTTTCTCGAAGGTCGGTGGTCCGTTATATCGCTTGGTCGGAATCAGTTTTTCTCCACTCTCAGCGCGGTCATCTCATGCGTTTGGACAACTACTCCACCGACGGTTTCTATGACGAGATGTTCGACTTGGGCGGGCGGCCGCGCGGCGGGGCGGAGGCTTTGGCGAAGCGGTTGGCCTTGTTGTCGGATGGCGAGTTGGTGCGGAGGCAGAAGGCGGCGGACCTCACACTGCTCAACATGGGGATCACGTTTGCCGTGTATGGGCATGAGGCGGGGACGGAGAAAGTCTGGCCGTTCGACATCGTCCCGCGGATTGTCGATGCCACCGAATGGAACAAGATTGATCGCGGGCTGAAGCAGCGCATCCGGGCGCTCAACATGTTCGTGGCCGATGTCTATGGCGAGCAGCGGATACTCAAAGAGGGAGTCGTTCCGCAGGAGTTGCTCTTCTCGGCACCGTGTTATCTGCCACAGTGCGTCGGCTTGAAGCCGCCCGGTGGAGTCTGGTGCCATGTCGTCGGAACCGATCTCGTCCGCGATGCCGATGGCGAATTCTATGTCCTCGAAGACAACCTGCGTTGTCCGTCGGGAGTCTCGTATGTCATCGAGAATCGCGAGGTGATGAAGCGGACGTTTCCGCAAATCTTCGGCGGACTGAGGATTCAACCCGTCGAGGACTATCCCGAACGGTTGCTCGAAACATTGCAGCACGTCGCGCCGGCGAACGGTCACGCGCCGAAGGCCGTGGTGCTGACGCCGGGCATCTATAACTCGGCCTACTTTGAACACAGCTTCCTCGCACAACAAATGGGAGTGGAGTTGGTCGAAGGATCGGACCTCGTGGTCTCGGACGGCTACGTCTGCATGAGAACCACTCAAGGCTTGCAGCGCGTGGACGTGATCTATCGCCGCATCGACGACACGTTCCTCGACCCGCTCACGTTCCGCGCCGATTCGACGTTGGGCGTTCCTGGTTTGATGGAGGTCTATCGCAAGGGCCGCGTCACGCTGGCCAATGCGCCGGGCACGGGCGTCGCCGACGATAAGGCGATCTACGCTTACGTCCCCCAGATCATCAAGTTCTATCTCGACGAAGAGCCGATCCTGAACAACGTCCCGACGCGCATCTGCTCCGAACCGGATGACCTGCGCTACGTCCTCGAACACATGCACGAACTGGTCATCAAGCCGACGAATGAATCGGGCGGATACGGCATCCTGATCGGGCCGCGCGCCTCGAAGGACGAGCTTCAGAAATATGCCGATCAGATTCGAGCGAACCCACGCAACTACATCGCGCAGCCGGTCCTGTCTCTCTCGCGCGTGCCGACGATCGTGGACGATCACCTTGAAGGCCGACACGTCGATTTGCGCCCCTACGTCTTGTACGGCAAAGACATCTTCGTGCTACCGGGCGGACTGACGCGGGTCGCTCTTCGGAAAGGCTCGCTGATTGTGAACTCGTCTCAAGGCGGAGGGAGCAAAGATACATGGGTGTTGGCGGAACCCGTCCGTGAAGAATTTGCCAGCCGCCCGAACTTTATGGACTCATCCGCTAATGGCTCTGTCCTCGCGTGACAACGCCGCAGAATCAATGCGGAAGAACCACAGATGACCCAGCGCGGGATACCCGCAACCCAAGTGTGATTCCTGGGCGTGAGCCCTCTTGTCTGTTTCTGAGCGGGGTGGCGTCAGCCCCCCGGTTCTGGAAGTTCCCGACCACCAAAGAAGGGCTAACGCCCGAAGAACC
>JAYTGQ010000342.1:0-2078 GCA_043733345.1 Schlesneria sp. | reverse complement strand
CGCCGAATTGATCAGAAATTACTCGCCCCGACCCCTTCAGGACGCTCCGCACAACTCCTGGCGAGCTGTGCGGAGTTCGTTCGCGCTCTCGGCCACGCCCACATCAATTCGCTTCGGTGGCTCTGACCGTGAGGCAGGTCAGTGTTGTGGGCGCCGGTGCGAACGTGCTGAGTTTTGGCCGGTTTCAAAATGCTGAGGGGTTCGCGGCGGGATAGGCGTGAAGCTGGCGCTGGCGATGAGGGCGTGTGCAGTCTTCAGGCCTCGGCGTGATCCTGTCCGCGGAAGCTCTTGCCCTCGATCAGAACGGTGTCGACGTGGTCCAGCAAGCGGTCCAGCAGGGCTGAAGTCAGGGTGGCGTCGCCGTTGAAGATGCTGGCCCATTGCTTGTAGGTCCGGTTCGTCGTCAACAGCGTGGCGCCGCGCTCGTAGCGGTGGCTGATGATCTGGAACAGGGACGGCCGGTTCGCGTGGTCACGTGTTTGCGGCATGTTCGTCTCCTTTAGAGAGCTCGAGCCACTTGACGGGCAAATACGGGGCCGCGGATTGAGGCAGCACCGGCCTATCGCGTGGGCGTCTCCCGACACGGTCGCGAATAGGCTTCGGCTCGCGAGCATCGCTGACCTGAGTCCGTCCCGTCATTTGACCTTGCTGCAGCCGAACGAATAGGTGTGTCAGGTCGCACTGGAACGCTACGACATCGCAAGTGAAGCAGAGAAAAGCCTGCTCGATTCCGAGGGTCCAGCAAGGACGCACTCACTCTAACTGCTGGGCACGACTTGAACGTGGTGGGCAGGTGGCCGATGAACACGGCGTCGAGCTCGACTTCTGCTGGCCGGACAAACGGGGTACAACGCGCGCCTAGAGACTTCGACGGTCGGCTGTTCCAAGATAACCAGAACGCGCACTGTTTCCGTGTCGCTCGACGAAACGAAGCCCACGGCCCGAGCTTGGATCGACGATGACGAGACGCACCTCACTCTGCGCCCGACTCGAAATCGCCCATCGAACGCGCGCCACGACACTCATTCGGGGGGTGGGAGGCGTCGAACCTGCAACTTGTTCAACAAAATCTAAAAAGTCACGTCAAAATAAGTCGGGCTGACGTTGAGCATTTGTTTCAGTCGGCGATCGGCTGCTGGCTTGACGGCGGCGCACGTCCGCTCGTTGGACGCAGGGAGCAAAGATGATCAGCTACTTTTGGCGATCGACGTTGGCACCGATGCTAGCGTCGGTGGTGTTATCGAGCATGACCAGTTCCGCCCACGCAGCGGTCTATTCCGGTACTTGGGATCCCCCGTATGGCACTCCATTTACGGGCTTAGGGTGGAGCGGCACGGTGCTGTTTGATGTTCCGCTCTCGCCTCCGTGCGCCACGAGTGGTACGTCTTGCTTGGGCAGTGGCGCCACAGCGGCCTACCTAAAAAGCGCGGAAGTGCTTTTCTACGATTTTTCGGATCCAACGCACACGACCATCGCGTCGATCGACTGGACGCAGGCGCAGTTGAGTACCGTGCAAATCAACAAACTTCTGTTTGCAGACGGAACGCTCGCAGATCTTGCGACCGGTCTATTCCCCTCGCTAAACCCCACCTTGACGGCTGAGTACCCAGCGGGCAAGGCATTCGGCGGCTTCGCCAGCGATTTGTTCGCCTTGCAGTTTGTCGTCGATCAGCGCGTTGCGCCTGGAAGCTATTTCAGCGGGCCCCGCTTGTATTGGACGCCATCGAACTGCGAACACTCCGATGAACGTCGCCGCGACGATGACGATTCTGCATGCAGAGGCGGCAGCAACGACGTGGTGAATTTTGCGCCGCAAAACTTTGCGATCGCACGGATCGGTTCGGTCCCGGAGCCAACCTCTTTAGCGCTCGCCGGAGTCGCGCTGGTCGCTGCTGCGGCAGTTCCTTCGCGCCGTCGCAAGAGACACGCCGAGAATTCCAACCGGACCACCTGAGGGCACCGATTCGCAGGGTGTCATCGTCGGGAGCTTTCACAAAAGGCGAGTCCACTCCTTCCAATGACGCAGGGCTCTTCTTTTGCTTAAAGACTTGTGGCCCTTCGCGCCGCGCGCCCTCGAT
>JAYTGQ010000341.1:0-2079 GCA_043733345.1 Schlesneria sp. | reverse complement strand
TCGAGGCACCCGTTGAACCCCGTATCAACCACCATCGGACAATCTCGTCCCGCCAACGTGAGTGTCACCAGCGGAGTACCGTCGTTCGAGACCACGCCTTCGATCATCGGCGGCGGCCCCCTTTCCTGAGGTAGGTCCGAAAGCCGATTCGTTCGAAGAACAGCAGCGAGTTGAGCCCCTGCTCTTGGCGTTCGAGGCAAATCGCAACCGCTGATTTGCCGATCCAGACTTCGCCCGTTTTGGGATCGATCCCGGCTGCCTGGCCTCGCAATCCGCTCAGGTCGTGGTTCTGCTGGTACTCCTCCCAGATGCGTTCGGCCTCGGCGATGTCAGCCTTGGTCAACGGTGTCGGAATGGTTGTGGTGAACATGGCGCACTCCTCGACATTTTCTTCGATCACGCACGCCATCCTTTCGTGTAGAAGGTTGCGGCCCCAACTCGTTCGAAGAACAGCGGGCTTGTCAGCCCCTGCGACTTTCGCAACAGGATGAGGTCCACGATGTCCTCATCAATCCAAACCTCACCCGTCTTGGGATCAATCCCCGCCGCAGACCCCTGCTTGCCGCTGAGGTCATGCTCCCGCTGGTATTGCTCCCAAATGCGTTTGGCTTCGATGATGTCCGCTTGAGTCAACGATGTTGTGGCGGTTGCTGCGGGCATGGCTGGCTCCTCGTGATTTTGCTGAGACTCCAATCAACTCCGCATCGCGCCAGCGGTATCGAGTTCGGTCCAAGTCGTCGCGGGTTTTGATTCAGGGATGGCGTTCAACTGGCCTCCAAACGTCGTGGACTCCGCTTCTTCAAATACGTTGCGAATCCGATTCTCTCGAAGAACAATTGGCTCTTCAAACCGAGTGCGTCTCGCTTGTGGCAGATGTCGATCACGTTCTTGCCAATCCAAACCTCACCTGTTTTGGGATCGATCCCCGCCGCTTGGCCACGTAAGGCTGTGACATCGTTAGTCCGCTGGCACTCCTCCCAAATCCGTTTCGCGGTCGCGGTGTCGGATTCGGTCCAAGTTGTCGCGGGTTTTGATTCAGGTACGGCGTTCATCTGGCCTCCCAACGTCGCGGGCTTCGCTTCTTGAGAAACGTGCAAATTCAATTCGCCCATCGGACCAACAGTTCGGCTCTGCGGGCAAACTGTACCCATGAGTTGTCGCCGTGACGAGATGACTTCGCTGGCTGCTGCCGAGTGCCACTCGACTGTTAGTCCGGATGATTCACCACGGAAAACACGGAAATGCACGGAAGGAAGGCGGAGTCAGGAGTCGCGATCTATGAGCTCTCTCGCACACACCAAACACCCTGTAAATCAGCGCCATGCGACAACTCCTTTCTTTCCGTGAGCTTCCGTACTACTCACGTTTTGTTTCTTCGCCGGGCGCGCAGAATTTCGGCAGACCAGATTAGGCAGAATGATGAAGCACAGAATCATCAAGCCGGGCGGTCTGCTTGCGGGCCTCTTCCATCATTCTGTGCTTCATCATTTTGCCGTTCCAGTTCTCGCTGCGTTGGGTTGCGGGTATCCCGCGCCGGGTTTTCCGTGGTTCCCCATGAATCATGCGGGTTAGTGATTCTCACTTTGCAGTCTTTGGTCCACGATTCGATCCGCCAGCGCATCGACTTTGTCGTCTTCGCCGATCTCAATGGGGACGCACTCTTCGAGGTTGCGGAACCAAGTGTGTTGCCGCTTGGCGAACTGGCGGGTGCGCGTTTGAATCAGCTCGACCAACGCGCGAGGCGGAGAGGTGGCCAAGCGATCGAGCGTCTCATCCAAGCCTGACGCGCAAGCGAAGGTTTCACTCGCCGCGTCCTTCGCTTGCGCGTCAGGCTTCGATGCGGGTGTGTTCACATCGGGACCGGCGTTCGGTGCGGCGATGACTCTGTTGGACAGAGTCGCCAGCCAATCGATGACCTCTTTGTAACCGAGAGCCTGCCGCGCTGTCTGGCTTAGCGGGCGAGGCGACACAATCAAACTCTGCACTTCGGAGATCAGGCCCGCCGTGAACATCTGGTCCACGCGCGCGTTGATGCGCGCGTGGAGCCAGTCGCGGTTCGGTGACAGCCAGTAAACGTGT
>JAYTGQ010000340.1:0-2085 GCA_043733345.1 Schlesneria sp. | reverse complement strand
TGGTTCAGCAGGGTTATCGCGTCGGGATTGTGGACCTCACGAACGGCGAGCCAACTCCTGGCAGCCCTAGCGTCGAAGTGCGACTGGCCGAGGCGCGTGAAGCAGCACGCATTTTGGGGGTTCACGCGCGGGAGACGCTCACGCTGCCGAACCGTTGCCTGTTCGATTCGTTCTCGGCGCGAGTCGCGTTGGCGCGAATCTTCCGATTGTGGCGGCCGAAGATCGTTCTCGGCATCGCCGACAAAACGCCGATGGCATCGCCCGATCATTGGCAGGCGATGCAGATCACGGATGCGGCCGTCTTCTATAGTCGGCTCACCAAGTGGGATGATGAGTTTGCCGGTTTGCCCGCGCATACGATCCAACGGCAGCTTTGGTATCCGCTCGGCCTGTCGAATTTGGACATTTCTGCCGGTGGCGGGCGATTTGTCACGGACATCTCGGCCACGTTGCCGATCAAGCTGGCAGCCATTCGCGCCTATGCCACGCAGTTTCCGGTGGCCAAGCAGCGCGTGTTCGGATGGGTTGAAAGCCAAGCCCGGTTATACGGTCAAAGCGCGGGGTTTGAGGCCGGTGAGATGCTCGTGGCGGCCACGATGCTCGGAATCACCGATCTCGTCCAAACGCTCTGCCCCGCGTGACCGCGCGAGTCGTTTCGAGCCACCTCAGTTTTATGAAGGCCGGACTTCCATTCCGTTCGACCGACCGTAAACTGCCGAGAGTTTTTGACCTTGCCTGACGAATTTTGTGACGCTCGTGATCGCTGTTGCGGTCTTGAAGTGAACTGTTGGAAAAACAAGGCCAACCTCACTTTCGTCTGCCCTTTCAGTCTCGCCAACGACTTCGGTAGTGCATCATGAAGTTTCAAGTCGGACAGCTCAGTATCGTCGGCAAACGAGACAACAACGAAGACGCGTTGTTCGTCGATGCCAAGTCGCGATTCTTTCTCGTGGCAGACGGCATGGGAGGACAGTCGGCGGGCGAACGAGCCAGCGGGCTGGCCACCGAAATCATCCCGCAGAAACTGAGCCAACTCGACTTCGATCGGGCTTCGGCCGATCAAGCGGTGAAGCTGATCGACGAAGCGGTCTCACAGGCCAACTTTGAAATCATGGCTCTGGGTGAGATCGACTCGAAGCTGAAGAACATGGGAACGACGCTCACGTTCCTCGTGCAAGTCGCGGGAACGTTCTATGTCGGTGGCGTCGGTGACAGCCGCGTCTATCTGCTGCGCGGCGGGAAGATCGAACAACTCACCACCGACCACTCGCTCACGCAGGCTCTCGTCGATGCGGGAACGCTCACACTGGAAGAGGCCGCGACGCACCGCTATCGCAACGTCCTGTACCGCTACCTCGGCTGCAAAGAGGGGGGACAGGGGACCAACCCGAGGCAAGTCCGCCCGCAAGTCGGCGACAAGTATTTGCTCTGCACCGACGGTGTGACCGGCGGAGCCGACGATGCCACTCTGGCCAATCTGCTAGCCACCGGCACCGATCCTCAAGCCACGGCCGAAGCGATCGTCCAAGCCGCGACCAACGGCGGCTCGAAGGACAACATCACTGGCGTAGTGATCTTCGTCGAAGCGTGACCGCGAACAATTCTCGCGATGAACGAGCGGACTGCGGAATCAAAGCCTGACGCGCCAGCGAAGGATCGAACGACCAGCGGCTTCGCTGGCGCGTTTTGAAGTTGCGCACTTTTGATTTTGTGGGCGTCGTTCTCCGGATTTCCCAATGGGATTCGGGAAAACGTCGGGCAAGGACGGTCGTGATTCGCTGCCTCTCTTCATTCGCGGTCGAAGGACTCCCACTTTTCAAGATCGACAGCGAATGAAGATCGACAGCGAATGGCACAATGCCCTTCTGACAGCCAGGTCAGGTACAAACTTGAGTTTGAGGAGATTCTTCGACGAACAGCGCAACTTCAAAACGGGCGCGTCAGGCTTCAATCCAGTCGGGTTATACCTCGCATGGTTCTCGACGAGACATTCTTGGTGAGCCGGGCGGCGTCAGCCCAATGGCACTCACTTTGAGCGGCAAGGCGCTAGCCGCCGGTGTGATGGAGTTGTGTTTCCAAGCAAAG
>JAYTGQ010000339.1:0-6003 GCA_043733345.1 Schlesneria sp. | reverse complement strand
TCCCAAGCGGGCTTACGCCCAAGAACCGGGGGGCTGACGCCGCCCCGCTCAGATGTCTCACTACGAACCGCGTGGGGTATAAACGGACCCCCACTGATTCTGGGGATGAACTCCCCTCAGTCTCACGAGGCCCCGCCGATGTCCTCGACACTCTTCAATGTGCTGTTTGCGTGGAAGTGTTCCAGCACGCACCACAAGCTTGCGTTGGATGCCCTGCACCAGCTTCGTGGTGACGCGGCCGAGAACTGGCGGAATCTGTGCCTCGCCCACATCGACATCTATCTCGATGGCTCGAAGGCCCCCGACAACAAGTTCAAGGACTTTCGCAACCATGTGCTGCACGTCCGGGACAACTATTGGGGCGGTGCCGTTGCGGCGACGGAGTTGTGGTACGGGCGAACCGTTGAGGCCCTGCGAGCGAAGAAGTGGAGCGACGCGATCTACGCGGCGGGAGTTCTCAGTCACTACTACACCGACCCGATCCAGCCGTTTCACACGGGACAGTCCGAAGCGGAAGGGATCGTCCATCGTGCGGCGGAGTGGAGCATTGCCTGCGCGTATCGCGAATTGACCGACATCCTCGAAGCGGACCTCGGCGGTTGGCCCGACGTGACCGTTCCGCAAGGAAACGATTGGCTGGCGAAGATGGTTGTGGCGGGGGCCGATCTCGCCAACCCGCACTATGAAGTTTGCATCGACCACTACGATCTAAAGAAGGGCGTGAAGGATCCGCCGACGGGCCTCGATCAGGAGATCAAGGATCGCATTGCGAAGCTGATCGGCCACGCGGTCGTGGGCTACGCGCGCATCATGGAACGCGCCCTCGCCGAAGCGAATGTGACTCTTCCCGCGACCAACATCACGCTCCTCGGCGTGCTGGCCAAGCTGACCATCCCGCTGTTCTGGGTCACGAAAAAGTTGAAGGACTCGAAGGAACGCGCCATCGTTGAAGCGACCTTCCGTGAGTTTGAAGCGACCGGCAAAGTGATCGAGACCCTGAGCGACGATGACTTCGCGATCCGGAAGGCTCACGCTGAAGAAGTACTCAAGGTGCCGATGGCTCAACTCGACGAAGAGGAGCCAAGACCCGTTGGAGTCGCATACGGGATCGGTGCCCCCGCACGTCCTCGCCCCGCTGCGAATCGCCCCGCGCCGAGTAAGCCCGTTCTTTCGCCCGCGAGTGCGCCGCCTGTGGTTATCGAGAAGACGACCTCGGCAATGTCTGGGCACGACAAATCGCCCACTCCAGCGGCAGTTGTTCCAACCAAGAGCCGCTCAACAGGCATCCGGCAGGCGACCGAGCATGTCGATCGCTACCACCTCACGGTCGATCATCTCGTCGAGAAAGCTCCGTCCATCGGAGCGAAGACGGCGGCGTTGCTCGAAGAGCATGGAGTCCACACGGTCGGCCATCTGCTCTCGATCGACCCCGACAAACTGGCCACGTTGCTTGGCGATCGTCACATCGACTCCTACACGATTCTGACGTGGCAGATGCAGGCGGACCTCTGCTGCGACGTGCCCAATTTGCGGGGTCACGATGCGCAAATTTTGACGGCCTGCGGGATCACGCATCGCGGCGAGTTGGCAACGTCCGACGCAGCGGCTCTGTTCAAGAAAGTCGAAGCGTTCGTGGTCACTCCACCCGGCGAACGCATCTTGCGAGGCAGCGAACGCCCCGATCTCGCCGAAGTGAACGACTGGATCCAGTGGGCCAACCGCCCGCAGCAATCGCAGGCGGCGTGAGGCGCGAGCCGCACCACACTGCGGAAGAGCCTCTTTATCCAAGGCCGGAGCCGAGGCCGAAGTCCGGCTTAGCTTTGTTAGCCGGACTTCTCTTTGTGAGAACCACGCCCCTCAGAGAAGTCCGGCTTTCAGAAAAGCCGGACTTCACGGGAGATTCACTCGGGACGTTGCGGCTGCAGTTCTTTTAACTCGCGCAGCCAGATGTTTCGGAAGCGGACCGGGTTGCCGTGGAACTGCAAACGGATCGGCGCGGCTCCGTGTGGGTGGTAGACCGGCGGGCTGTCGAACAGAGTTTCGCCAAGCAGTTCGGTGTGATTCTGCACGAGGACGCCGTTGTGGATCACCGTGAGGTAGCCGGGCTTCACTAACTGGCCGTGTTCGTTGAATCGGGGTGCGGCGTAGATGATGTCGTACGCCTGCCATTCGCCCGGCTTGCGGCAGGCGTTTACGAGTGGCGGAGCGGTCTTGTAGATCGCGGCGGCCTGTCCGTCGAAGTACGTCTGGTTCTCATACGAGTCGAGAATCTGGACTTCGTATTGATCGCCGAGGAATACGCCGCTGTTACCTCGCCCCTGACCGCTTCCCGAAACCTGCTCCGGTGCCGCCCACTCCATGTGCAACTGGCAGTCGCTGAACGACGCCTTCGTGCGAACATTCCCCTTGCGCGGTGAGGCGTATCCGTCCTGCACCAACCATGTGTCGCCATCCGTCCACTGCGACATGTCGGTCCCGTTGAACAGCACGATGGCGTCTGAGGGTGGCCCACCGACGGAACCGGGTTCGATCACGACCGGCTCTTGCCAGATGATGCCGCTGATCCACTCCTTGCTGATCGCCAGCGAACCGATCGCCAACGTGATTCCAAACACAAACAGCCGGCTGATCCAGCGCGAGCGAGGCGATTCAACGTGAGACATAGCGAGCGATCCTGAAAGAAAACGAACAGCATCAAACCACACGGCAGCGGATCGTAATCACCGCGCAGGCCGCGTCGCAACGACGACCGATCGAGCGACGTACTCATCGACGACGGTACTCGCCAAGCGAGCGGACCAACAAGGAACCGTCCAAGAATCACTCCGCCGTTTGTCACCTTTCGCTCCGCGAAAGGGCGATTTTTCGCGGAGCGAAAGACGACATTGTTCTCAGGCAGGTTCTTAAGGAACGCGAGCAGTCCAACGGCGATCCCGTCCGGCCTCACTCGTACCGCAGGGCTTCAATCGGATCGAGGCGACTGGCTCGGCGAGCAGGATAGAAACCGAAGAAAACTCCCACGGCGGCGGCAAACACAAACGCCACGATCCCGGCCGTGAACGAGACTTCGTGCTTCCACTTCGTCCCGCTGGTTACGGCGTTGATGAGCGATACCAACCCGATCGACGCTCCCACGCCGAGCAGGAAGCCGATCACTCCGCCGATGCACGACAGCAACACCGCCTCGACCAGAAACTGCCGCAGAATGTCGCCCGACCGGGCACCGACCGCCATGCGGATGCCGATCTCCCGCGTCCGTTCCGTCACCGAGACCAGCATGATGTTCATGATCCCCACGCCGCCCACCACGAGCGAAATCCCGGCGATGCAGGCCAGCATTAACGTCAGCGTGCCGGTAATCATGCCGAAGACGTTGGCGATTTCCGTCGTGTTCTGCACGACGTAATCGCGCGGTGCGCCCGGCTGGATGCGATGCCGCTCGGACAGCAGTTGGTCGATTTCGTTCTGAGCATCCTGCATGAGTTTCGTTGAACGGGCCGAAGCCATGATCGCATTGACGTTGTCAAATTCAGACCCGCGCAGCCGCTTGCGAACCGTCGAGATCGGCATCAGGACAATGTTGTCCAAATCTTGTCCGACCATGTTCGCGCCCTTCTTTTCGAGCACACCGATCACTTGAAACGGAATGTTCTTGATCCGAATCGTCTGACCGATCGGGTCGGTCGTTTGGAACAGTTTGACGACCAGCGTGTGGCCGATCACGCAGACTTTGGACGCGCTGACGACCTCGCGTTCGGTGAAGAACTCACCCCGCCGCAGTTGCCAGTTCCGCACGGTGAGATAGTCGCAACTGACCCCATGCATTTCGTTCGGGCTGAAATTGGAACTGCCATAAATCACCTGGCCACTCGCGCCGAGAATCGGTGACGACGCTAGCACCGACGGGCATTCAATCCCGATCGCGTCCGAGTCGCGTGCGGTCAGAGACACCTGTGCCTGTGACACGCCCCCCCGTTGACGGTTCCCCGGAAAGACGATGATGACGTTGCTACCGAGCGCCTCGAACTGCGCCTGCACGAGTGAACTGGCGCTCTGCCCCAGTGAAACCATCGTCGTCACCGCCGCGATCCCGATGACGACGCCTAGCACGGTCAACGCGGCCCGCATCTTGTTTTTGGCCAGTGCCCGAATCGCGATGC
The DNA here is from genome assembly GCA_043733345.1 of Schlesneria sp. Taxonomy (GTDB): domain Bacteria; phylum Planctomycetota; class Planctomycetia; order Planctomycetales; family Planctomycetaceae; genus Schlesneria. The sequence continues at coordinate 1,843 of JAYTGQ010000339.1, read as the reverse complement.
GGAGTGTCAGAAAGAAGTTCATGAACGGGCGGGCTTCTGGATGAGGAGACTCGAAGTGCAAGAAATAAACGGGGCGTGCTTGAGACCTCGGTGCCAGGTCAGCGTCACTTCGGCGAACTGAACTGCGGAGCTTGTATGCCGATCACCAACGCGTCGCTGGCCTTCAAGTCACCCTGAATCATTTCGCTGAATTGGCTATCGCTCAGCCCGGTCTGCACTTCGACGGCTCTCAACAAATCGCCATCTGCGATCCAGACATGGCGGCGGTGGCGATCGCGGCGCAGTTTCGAGCGTTCATCCGCCGAGATCGACTTTTCCGACGGCTGATCTGACTCCTGAGCATCGCCTACGTGGTTCTGTCCCTGCCCCTCGAGGATCGGCTGGTCTTCCGGGCGAACCTGTTTTGGATTCGGATAGTATCGCAGTGCCGCGTTGGGGATTTTGATCACGTCATCGCGATGATCGACTTGAAAGGAAAGGCTTGCGGTCATCCCCGGTAGTAATTCCAGATCGGCGTTTGGCGCGGAGACAACGACGGGATAAGTCACCACATTTTGCACCGTCGTCGAACTCATGCGAATTTCGTGGATCGTCCCTTTGAACAGTTTCTCGGGATACGCATCGACCGTGAACGTGACCGCATACTTGCGATGCTGAGCCGCTTTGATAAGTCCGATGTCCGCCTCATCGACCGACGCATGAATGTGCATTTGCTCCCGCATGTCTGGGGCGATGACAAACAGTTCCGGCGTTTGAAACTGTGCGGCCAGCGTCTGACCGGGATCGATCTTTCGGTCGATGACGATGCCGTCTACCGGGGCGCGGATTTCGGTGTAGGCCAGATTGGCGAGCGAGTTGTCCAACGTCGCCTTAGCCTGATCGACCGCCGTCTTGGAGACGGCGAGCTGTGAATCGAGCGACAGTCGTGCGAACCGGAACTTGTCCATCTCCGCTTGAGAAATGAATGACACATCCTCAGTCCGTAACGCGATCGCCCGCTTCTCGTCGTTGATCGCCTGTTGCAGTTGCGCCTGCACGCGGAAGACATCCGCCTCGCGACTCGCGAGTGCCGCCTCATCGCGCGAAACACCTGCCTGATAGATGCGCGGGTCGATTTTGGCGAGCAGGTCCCCTTCTTTGACCTCTTGATTGAACTCACAGAACAGCTTCAGAATCGGTCCCGACACGAACGAACCGATCGCCACCTTCAGTTTCGGCTTGACCGTCCCGGTCGAATTGACCACCGACACGATATTGCCCTGCTCGACTTTGGCCGTGCGCCAGACGGGGCGATTCCGCTTGGCAAGGTAGTCCATCGTCGGCTTGTACGCCGCAAACCCGATCCCACCGAGGACCGCGATTACTATCAAAAGCTTGGCAAAAAATTGCATGAGTCATTCCCAAGGGGAGATACAGTCCCGTGTCTGTTGCAGTGAACCCGAAATCGCTGGCTGCCGCTTGGCAGTCAATCCACATCTGGCGCGCGTTTGATGAGGCGAGTGTTTGATGAACAGAGCGACCTCAACGGCAGGCGTGGCATCTCCCCTCTTCCGAGTTCGGCTTGCAGTTTAGCGAGGCGCTTATCGACCGGCCCGATCGTCCAGCAGTGATTTTCGTCCAACTCCTCGATCGGCGTCCCTTCGTCGTTGAGTGGGCAGATATACCTCGCACGGTTGAAGCTGACACTAACCCGAAGCGTAAGCGAGGAGGCAACACCAGTCCTCGCTTACGCTGGGTGGCCCGGCTTGCTTCAAGCCGGGGGCCGTAGGCCCAAGAAACTTTGAGTTGACGATGTGGAGTGGAACGCTCGATCTTGATCAACGTCCGTGCTGAAGTTTCTTGT
>JAYTGQ010000338.1:0-2087 GCA_043733345.1 Schlesneria sp. | reverse complement strand
TAGCACGGATGGCAAGGCCGGGGCACGGATGAAGACCAAAAACAATCCGAATGTGAGTCCACCGCAACTGACAGTGAGAAAGAGCGCAACTTCAAAACTCACGCTTCGGGTTGATGTGGCTACTTCAGCCGCTTGATCTGCGACCAGACATCGCCGTCGAACAACGTCACCAGCTTCGCCAGTCCGGCCGCGACGAGTTCTTCGCCCGAGACGAACTTGCCGGGGTTGTTCCAGCGGCGGATCGTGTTGATTGAGGCGTCATCGGTGCAGCCGAACAGACGCGCGATGAGTCCGTCGTGGTCCGCCTCCATGATCCGGAAATGGCGCGCCCATTCGGCGGCTTCCTCCAACCGAACCTGCTCGTCGCTTTGCCAGCGAATGGGATGAAAGAGGAGCGTCGAGTGCGGCGTCACGTAGCGCGTGGCACAGGCGGCGAACGGCATCAGCGCGGCGGAACTGCATTCTCCCGCCACGACCGCCGTCGCCTTGAGACCGCGCAGTCGAATGAGCGTCGCCAGCGAAAGTCCCATGAACGCGCTGCCGCCGCACGAGTCGAAGAAGATCGTCCCGCGCGAGTTCCTCGGCAGGTCGAGGAGCTTCTGGTGCAGTTCGCCGTCTTTGTCAGATAGCTCGCCCGAGATCACGATCTCCCAGTCACGCGTTTCGAGATCGAAGTCCGACGGCCGCCGACCGATCCCCGGCGCGGGATAAGGTCGCAACGGACGCGGCTCCAGCTTCGCGGCTTCCACCTTCTTGCGGGCCTTCAACGGTAAACGGCGACGTGACAATTCCAACTCCGTGATGAGGAAACCTGTTGTCCGAAGTCCGGCTTTTCCTAAAGCCCGACTTCTTGGTGCAAGGAAGTCCGGCTTTAGGAAAAGCCGGACTTCGGGTTCGCAAGGCGGGGCCGCTTTTATCCGCCGACTCGCTCGACTGCAAGAAACGGTCGTCGGTACGATCCCGCCCCGAATCGAGTCTCATTCATCGAAGTCTCTGCTGAGGAGTTCGCTTATGTCGCGCGTGTTGAGCCGTTGGTTGTCGGTCGTGTTTTGTGGAGTCCAAGCGTGCGGAAATCTGTTCGCCGCCGATGCTCCCCAAGTGACGTTCCAGCCGCTCGACGATGGTCTCGCCGTCCTGATCGGCTCCGAAGAGTTCACCGTCTTGCGGACGAAGGCCGATCTGCCGAAGCCCTACTTCTCACCCGTGCGGTCTGCGGGGGGCACGATCATCACGCGATCGATCGACGATCCCGCCGACAAGGATCATCCGCATCACAAGGGGATCTGGCTCGCGGTCGATGAAGTCAACGAAGTGAAGTTCTGGGCCGAGAAGGGGAAGATTCTGAACAAAAAGGTGGATGTCACTCCCGCCACAGCCAACAGTCCCGCCAAGCTGGCACTGACGAACGATTGGCTCGGCACCGACGGCCAGCCGGTCCTGATTGAGACCACGACCGTCTCGTTCTTTCCTTCGCGACTGATCGTCTACGACATCACGCTGACACCCGCTGTCGAGAAGGTGACGTTTGAAGACACCAAGGAAGGCTGGCTCGGAATCCGCGTCGCCACGACGATGCGCGAGAAGGTTGGCGGTGTCGTCGTGAATGCGGAGGGGAAGCAAGCGACGAAAGAATGCTGGGGCCAGCCTTCCAAATGGGTCGATTACTCGGGACCGGTTGAAGGTCAGACGCACGGCGTCGCCATCATGGATCACTCCGCGAACTTCCGTCCCTCGCGCTATCACGTCCGCGACTACGGTCTGTTCTCGGTCAGCCCGTTCGGAGAAGGGGCCTATCAGAACGACAAGACGAAGGCTCAGCCCGTCGTCTTGGAAAAGGGAAAGCCCGTGTTGCGAGTCCGCTACGCCCTGTACGTTCACGCCGGTGATGCCGTCGCCGGCAAAGTCGCCGAGGCGTATGAGCAGTTTCTGGGCGCGACCAAGTGAAGAGCGTAGTTAAACGACGCGACCGTTGGCCGCAACCAAAGTTGTGAGTCGCTGAATTGGGGTCGGGTGTTCAAATTTCAAAATTGGCCGTGAGCTTGATCTGATAAATGGAAGCCGTGTGACCGGCCAATTTTGAAATTTGA
>JAYTGQ010000337.1:0-2090 GCA_043733345.1 Schlesneria sp. | reverse complement strand
ACGGCGCGCAGCTCTTCGACGGTGACGATGGCACCTCGCGCGGCAGCTTTGTCTCGGACGGCACCGTCAGTCTGCTCGCGTGTGGCTTCACGAAAAAGCACCTCGTCGTCTCCACGTTCGAGCGACAACTTTTCTTCATCAACGATGACGGTGGCCTCCTCTGGCAGCTCTCTCCACCAGAAGACATCACCCGCGTCCTGATGTCACCGCTCGGCGACTGGATCATCTGCGGCTTCGCCTCCGGCCGTATCATCCGGCTGGACAACAATCGGTAGACAACAGCCGGTAGACAATCGCGGTGAGATGTTCCCACCGAATCTCTTTGGCGTCAGCCCTCTTCTGCCTTCCGAGCGGGGCGGCGTCAGCCCCCCGGTTCTTCCAAAGCGGGCTGACGCTCAAGAACCGGGGGCTGCCGCCCAATGGCACTCACTTTGTCATTCGCTGACTGAGCGGCAAGGCGCTTGCCGCCGGTTCTTTGCTTGGAAACAGAACTCCATCACACCGGCGGCTAGCGCCTTGCCGCTCAAAGTGAGTGCCATTGGGCTGACGCCGCCCCGCTCGGAAGGCGATTACGGGCATCACCCGCGTCGAAAATGGGGGCGTTCGTTTCTATGATGCCGCCGCGCTGCGAGACCACGCCTGCGAACTCACTTCTGCGAGGATGCGACACATGCCCACACAACTCAGCCGACGCCATGTTCTTCGCGGACTGGGGGCCGCCGTTTCGCTGCCGTTGCTCGACGCGATGTTGCCGCGAGCGTGGACCGCGCCGTCGCAGTTCCAGCCGCTGGCGAAGTCGGATTCCGTACAGCCGCGACTGATTTGCTGCTACGTCCCGAATGGCGTGAACATTTTGGAGTGGGTTCCGAAAGAGAGTGGCTCGAACTACACGCTCTCGCCCACGCTGGAGACGCTCAAAGATCATCGCGCCGACTTCACCGTGATCTCGGGACTGGGACATCCCGCGTCGCAAGGCGGACACAGCGGGGCGGACACATGGCTGACGGGAGCCGATCTCAAAGCGGTGCCGGGTGCCGATTACGCGAACTCGGTCTCCGCCGATCAGATCGTGGCGGAGCGACATGGCAAACAGACCCGCTTTCCATCACTGCAACTCTCTGATGCGAGCGGCACCGGTTCCGCTGGTCACAGCCACACGTTGTCGTTCGATCGGAGCGGCACTCCGCTGCCGAGCGAGAACTCGCCGCGACAGCTCTTCGACCGGCTCTTCGTCCCCGACAACGCCGCCGATCGAGCCGCCACACTGCGACGTTATGCCGAACGCAAGTCGATCCTCGACAGCGTGAGTGGTGAGGCGAAGTCGCTCGAAAAGAAGCTCGGTCAGAATGACAAACGAAAGCTCGACGAATATCTCGGCTCTGTCCGTGAGACCGAACAGCGCGTGCAGCGACTCGAATCGTGGGTTGATGTCCCGAAGCCAAAGGTCGAGCCGCGCGATCTGCAACTCGTCTCTCAACCACAGAACGCCCACGACCGGCCGATGTGGCTCGACGTGATGCTGGAGGTTTCGTACCTCGCGTTCCTCACTGACACCACGCGCGTCATCGCCTACGAGTGGTCGCGCGAAGCGGGCGGCTACGGCGGCGGTGGCGAAAATCATCACGAGCTCTCTCACCACGGCGGCGATGAGGGGATGCTCAAAAAGCTCGCGGCGATCGACCGGTTCCACCTCGAACGACTCGGCCGGTTCCTGACGTTCCTCAAATCGACACCCGAAGCGGACGGCAACATGCTCGACCGCACCCTGGTGATGTTCGGCTCGGGCATGAACTCGGGCGCGGGTGGCGAACACTCGCCGAAGAACCTGCCGCTGCTGGTGGCAGGCGGCCGCAAGTTGGGAATGAAGCACGGTCAGCATCTGGCCTTCGATACCAACACGACCCAACCGATGTCGAATGTTTTGCTGACGCTCGTCCAAAAAATGGGCGTCGAAACAGACAATTTCCGCGACTCCAAGGGAACACTGACTGGCCTGACGTGAAATTCCTTGCGTCGCTTATACCTCACGCGGTTCGTAGTGAGACATCTGAGCGGGGCGGCGTAAGCCCCCCGGTTCTTGGGCGTAAGCC
>JAYTGQ010000336.1:0-2093 GCA_043733345.1 Schlesneria sp. | reverse complement strand
CAGCCCCCCGGTTCTTCCAAGGCGGGCTTACGCCCAAGAACCGGGGGGGCTGACGCCGCCCCGCTCGGAAACCTCTCACTTTGTGCCGCGTCAGGCTTCGATACGCGGGCACGCGCACGCATCACAACCGGCCACTGCGGAAGATGCCAAAGATCAGCCAGACGGCCAACAAACTGGAGAGGACATAGATCGGCAGGCTGACCCACATCGTGCTGACTCCCCCGGCGACGATGAGGGCCGACGCGACGATCAGGGCCGCGACGACCATGCCCACGACGAGTCGGTTGCTCGACCGTTCCAACTCCAAAATAAAGTGGTCGAGGTTTCGATGTTCGAGCTGAATCCGCAGGTCATCCTCACTGAGTTTGCGGAGCGTGCGGTTCACATGGCGCGGAATGTCGTGCGCGTACCCCAGCATCTGTCGAGACTCGTTCCACAATCGCTCGGCCATGCGCAATGGGTGATACCGGGCGCGGACCAGTCGCTCGACGAACGGTTGCAGGTGCGAGGCGAGGTTAAAGGCCGGATCGAGGCAGCGACCGATCCCTTCCAGCGTGACCAGCGCTCGAATGAGCAGCATTAAGCTGCCGGGACAGCGAATACCGTGATTAGCGAGGATACTCACGAAGTCCGAGAGCATCCGTCCGATGTTCAGCCGTTCCAGCTCGATGCCGTAGTAGTTGACGACGAAGTCGCGCATATCAACTTGCAGCAGCGGCCGGTCAATCTCGCGATGCGGTTCACCCAATTGCAGAACCAGCTTCACCGCCGCGTCCACGTCCTGCTGGCTGATGGCAACGAAGAGATCGACAAGTTGTTCGCGTGTGCGGTCGTCGAGCATTCCGACCATGCCGTAGTCGAGCAAACAAATCGTGCCGTCGCGGCGGAGACGGATGTTGCCGGGATGCGGATCACCGTGAAAGACGCCGAACTCAAACGCTTGCTTCATGAAGATGCGTGCCCCGTTGGCCGCGATCTCGGGAAGCGAGAAGCCGACGGATTCCTGCCGGACCACCTCATCCACTCGCAGGCCGTCGATGAACTCCATCGTCAGCACGGCCTCGGTGGTCAGCTCCCAAAAGACGCGCGGAATGTAGAGCGTCGCGTCCTGCTGAAAGAGGCGGCGAAACTCATCCATCGTGCGGCCTTCGCGCGCGAAGTTCAGTTCGCGCCGGATCGTTCTCGCAAAATGATTGACCAGTCCGACGGGATCGAAGATGCGCGCTTCGGGAACGTGCCGCTCGATCAACACGGCAATCTCCTGCATCAGTGAGAGATCGCGTTCAACGTTGCGAACGGCACCCGGTCGTCGAATCTTCACGGCGAGCGGCGTGCCGTCGAAACTCGTCGCACGATGGACTTGCCCGAGCGAACCGGCGGCCAATGGCGTTCGATCGAATGTGGCAAACAGTTCTGCAACAGGCCGCCCCAACTCATGCTCGACACGCTCGACCGCCGCATCGGAAGCGAAGGGCGGCACGTTTTCCTGCAACCGCTTTAGTTCGGCCAGCATCTCCGGCGGAACCAAGTCCGGTCGCGTGCTCATCACCTGACCGAACTTGATGTAGGTCGGCCCGAGGCTTTCGAGCGACAACCGCACACGCTCGACCAACTTCAAATGCCGCACCGGCTCGACCGGTTTGCGTGAGAAGACTCGCCGCCAACGATACCAAAAGTTGCGCAGCCCGATCCGGTCCACGAGATCGCCGAACCCGTGATTGAGCAACACGGTGACGATCTCGCTGGTCCGACCCAGATTCCTCAGCAAGCGAAACGGATGACTGTCCAAAACCGACTCCACGCGAAGAGTTTGAACACTGATCTTCACTGATCCCAATCAGGTGAGCCGGGCGGCGTCAGCCCTCGGATTCTTAGCATCACGAGAGTCCGAGGGCTGACGCCCAATGGCACTCACTTTGGGAAAATATCCTGAGCGGCACGGCGCTAGCCGCCGGTTTCTTAGTTGGAAAAGAACCGGCGGCTAGCAGCCTGTTGAAAAACGGCTGTCGGGAGGGCAAGGCACCTGCCGAGCCGCGAGTAACAAACGACTTTCCTCACGCACATGGCTCGGCGGGAGCCTCGCCCTCCCTTTT
>JAYTGQ010000335.1:0-35004 GCA_043733345.1 Schlesneria sp. | reverse complement strand
AAGCGAAGTCCGTGTTCGCTTGCGCGTCAGGCTTCGATGCGCGGGTACGATATTTCGCCGGTGTCGCCTGAGAGGCGGTACTCGCATTCCTCGCTGGAGTTCAGGATTCATCCTCTCCTCTTTTTTACTCCAGCATCGCCTTAAACAGCACAACTGTCGCACGAGCCAACCCGGGAAGATCATGCTCGCGACGGACGCCAGCGTGACCGCGACCGGCCAGATCGGCGCGAAGGCCCTCATCGGTGAGCAGCCGTTCGAGTGCTGCCGCCAGCGCTGTCGAGTTGCCCGGTGCGACGAGCAACCCGCCGCCGGTTGATGCCACGAGTTCCGGAAACGCTCCGTGTGCAGGCAACACAACCGGGAGGCCGTTTGCCCACGCCTCTAATGCCGGGAGTCCCTTCGGATCGCGATAGGCCGTCGGGAGGCAGAAGACATCGAGCGACTTGAGGAACTCGATCTTTTCGCGTTGAGAGTCGGGACTGCCGACGTACTCGAAGTCGCTCCCCAGCGGTGCCGCTTGCCGGACGACATCCTCAAAGTACGGCTGGTTCTGCGGGCCGAGATAGCCGCCCGCGCGCAGTCGTACGTTCGGCAATCGCTGCCGCAGGATCAGCACGGCTTCGACCAGCCGATCGAGTCCCTTCTCGGGACAGATGCGGGCGAAGTAGCCCACTGTCGGCGGATTGCCAAGACTCGACTTCGGCCGTCCGTCGTGAACAGCACAGTCGATGGCCAGCGGCAACCGGTGAAACTTCGCAACCGGTTGCCGCAGGTACTCGGCCATGTAGTCGCGGTAGTAGTCGCTATGGGTGAGGAAGCCATCAAAGTCCGCGACCCGTTCGCGCAGTAGGGCCATCACTTGTGAGCGATACGGTTCAATCAGGCCATCCAAAAAAATGTCGTCTCCCTGCAAGACGCACAACGTCGGACCGGTGAACTCGCGCTGGAGAACCCGCAACGGCGGACAGAGCAGCGCGTTGCTGAAGCAGACGATGTCCGGCCGAAGTTGCCGCACGTACTCAGCCAGTTCCTCACCCGCCTGTCGGTGCGGGCCTTCTTCGCCGCGCAGCATCGAGACGGTCATCGAGCCGAGTTGCCTGGCATCGTTCCCCACCGCACCTCGAGTCGCGCGGCGAATGACCCCGGGCGCATCGAGCCACCGCGTGAGCAACCTCGGCACGCGCCGCCACCACGAGAAGCGGTCGCTCAGGTAGACGTTGATGCCGCCATAAAAGACAGGCGACGACGTTTGATCGGCCTCGTCCACGCGAATCGGCGTGTACATCGGGATCAAACTGACCTCGATCCCCGCCGCGCGCAGCGACTTCGCCCAAGCGTTGTCGTGCATGCACGAACCGCAAAACATCCCGGCCCCGCCTGCGGTAATGATGGCCACATGCATCGGTGGAAAACTCCAAGGCTGTTGGGCGTTAGCCCCGGTGTTGTCTTCCAAACCGGGCGGCGTCCGCCCAATGGCACTCACTTTAGAGAGTAGTAGGCACATTCCATGTGCCGTGACCTGCCATTTGCGGACGGCACATGGAATGTGCCTGCTACTTTGCGGGTAAAGTCAGTGCTATTGGGCGTCAGCTCCTCGGATTCAGACACTTGAAGTCCGAGTGCTGACGCCCAAATGGCACTCGCTTTGTAACCCGCAGCGCCAGCGAGGGCGTCAATCACGCAGCGAAACATTTAGAACTCCCTCGCTGACGCTGCGGGTTACTTGATGATGAGGAATCGGCTCGCAATCAATGATGGCGACGTTGGTCTGAGGTGAAACCCTCGCTGGAGTCTTCACAACGCACCGTGACTGTAGTCGTGTCGGGGACTGCTGGTCGGCGGAGCGACAAGGCTGTTAAAGCCGGTGCGTTCCGAAGACTCCACGCACCCTACGGCCACTACGGCCAAACTCGGAGGTCTTAGAGGCACAGCACCTAAGACGACTGGTGTTGGTTCACGGTGTGAGTGGCGAGTTGCGATAGTCGAGTGGGGGCTTTTGATTGGGGAGAAGTAAGGGTTCATACTTTCTGCCATTCAGGCGTTTGGTGTGCTCGGCCTTGGCGGCGGCGAGGGTTCCCGGTTGTTGGAAGAGGTCAAACGCGGTCGCGGCCATTGTGCGAGCGGCCAGTTGCATGCCTTTCTTGCCGATCGTCGTTCCACCGGCGGCGACCGCTTGCCACGAATGAGCCGACGTGCCAGGGACGTAGCAAGCGGTCGTGAAACCGGCGGTGGGGACGACCCACGAGACATCGCCCACGTCGGTCGAGCCTTTGCCGACTTCGTTGCTCGTGTCGAAAACCTGGCCCAGCGTGTCGAGCGACGGCGGTTTGGTGAGTGTCGGTCGGAGGCGGTCGGCGAACTGAGCCTCGTCCGCCGTGTACTTGATGTCGCTCAGCTGCCTGAGATTGGCGAGGGCCACTTGCGCGAGCGTGTCGTTCGGGAGCAACTCCATCGTCCCGCCGAGGTACAGCTCTTCGAGCTTCGTCTCGGTGGCGAGTGCTCCGGCTTGAGCGCACTTCACGAGGCGCGGATACAGCTCACGCACGACTTCCGCCTTGGGATGCCGCACGTAGAAAAAGACTTCGGCGAAGTCGGGGACGACGTTGGGGGCACCGCCGCCTGCCGTGATGACGTGATGAATGCGCGTGAAGTCGGGCGTGTGTTCCCTCATCAGTTCGGCGGCGTGGCAGGTGAGTTCGACCGCGTCGAGAGCCGACCGGCCCTGCTCGGGCGAACCGGCCGCGTGAGCACTCTTCCCTCGAAAGCGAAACTTCACGGCGGCCCGCGCCAGACACGACGCATCGCCCGCCGTGTTGCGTCCCGCCGGATGCCAGTGCAGGGCGGCATCGCAGTCGTCGAACAAGCCGGCCCGCACCATGAACGTCTTGCCGCTGCCACCCTCTTCGGCCGGACAACCGTAGAAGCGGACGGTCCCCTTCAGATGGCCCGCCTTGATCTGCTCGGCAATGGCGATGGCGGCGGACATCGACGCCGCGCCAAACAGATGATGCCCGCAACCGTGTCCATAGGTCGCACCCTCGCGCGGCAGTTGCTCGGGAATCGCCTGTTGAGACAGGCCGGGGAGGGCGTCGTATTCGCCCATGATCCCGATGACCGGCTTCCCTTCGCCGAACGTCGCGATGAACGCGGTCGGGATGTCGGCGACACCGCGCTTCACGACGAAGCCCGCCTGTTCGAGCGTATCGGCCAGCAGTTTGGCTGATCGAGTCTCCTGATACCCCGGCTCGGCGAACTCCCAAATCTTGAGGGCGATCCCCCATGTCGCCGCCTCGCGCCGCTGAATGCTCTCATTCAACGCGGCCTTCTGCGCGAAGGCGGTCGAGTGACTCAGGGCGATGACGGACAACAGGCCAATGATTCGCAGGCAGGACCGCATGACGAGGACTCCTCGGGAAAGATGATTTGGCGGCGTCACGGTAGCCGACGAATCGCGACTTTGGAAACGAGTGAGTCGTCCGCCCGGCCGTGGCCGGGCAGTGGGATTGATGGACCGCCACGATACACTCCGACCCGTTCATGCCGCTCGATGGAGTGGCATCGCGAAGCGTTGACGTACGGCAGGAAAGGTGTCTCGTGTCCGAGCTTGTTGTTCCCGAACGTCGGCTCTTCACGATCGGGCATTCCAATCACACGGATGAGCACTTTGTCGGACTGTTGCGGCAGCACGAGATCGATGTCTTGGTCGATGTCCGGTCGCAGCCCTATTCGCAGTACAACCCGCAGTTCAACCGTGAGGCGTTGCAGCGCGAGGTCGTCGCCGCCAAACGGCAATACCTGTTCTTGGGCGAGGAACTCGGGGGCCGCCCGCCGGAACAAGACTGCTACGACGACGAGGGGCATGTGCTGTACTCGACGCTCGCCCGCATCCCGCGATTTCTCGGCGGGATCGAGCGGGTCGAGAAGGGGATCCTCAAATACCGCGTCGCGCTGATGTGCAGTGAGGAAGACCCGACCGTCTGCCACCGTTTTTTGCTTGTCGCGCGAGTGCTGTTTGAAAGAGGGGTCGTTCCCGTACACATCCGGGGTGACGGACGACTCGATACTCACGCGGCACTCACAGATGACGGCGGGGCCTCGCAACTGCTGCTGTTTCCCGACGCGAAGGAGGAATTGCCGTGGAGGTCTTTACGATCGGTTTTACGCAAACCACAGCCGCCGACTTCTTCGGAAAGCTCCGACGATACGGCATCCGACGACTGGTCGACGTTCGACTGAACAACGTCTCGCAACTGGCGGCCTTCGCCAAACGGGACGACCTCGCCTACTTCCTGAAGGAACTGTGCGGGGCCGAGTACCTGCACGAAATCCGTCTCGCGCCAACGCAGGAGATGCTCGACGCCTACAAAAAACAAAAGGGAAGCTGGGACGTGTACGCCGCGCTGTTCCTCGACCTCATTCAGCAACGCCGCATCGAGACAGAACTCAATCCCGACCTGTTCGACGTTCCGACCGCGCTCCTGTGCAGCGAACCGACCGCCGATCACTGTCATCGCCGCCTCGTCCTCGAATACCTGCAAGGCAAGTGGTCCGACGTGAGGGCTGTGCATCTCTAATGTGGGGTAGGTTTGTAACCTGCCCGTGTCTTCTTCTATTACTTCTTCTCAAAAACCAAAGCGCACGGGCAGGTTACAAACCTACCCCACATCGAGACCTCGACTATGCACGAGCAGTTCCGCCGCCGTCGGTTACCTCATTGGGATGTTCCGGGGGCAACCTACTTCGTGACCGCGTGCCTCGACGGCAGCATCCCCGCCCAAGGACTGTTGGAGATCGCCGAGTACCGAAAGAGCCTCGAACAGCGCCCTCGCCCCGACACGATGTCGGAGGAGGACTGGCAACACCACCGTTCCAAATTGGTCTTTCGCCTCATGGATGAATGGATGGATGATCGACCGGCCGTACGGCATCTGGAGCAGCCTGCATTGGCGGAAATCGTCACGAATGCGCTGCGACACTTCGACGGAGACCGTTACGAACTGAACGCCTTCGTCGTGATGCCCAGTCATTTTCACTGGGTGTTCCGGCCATTGGAGCGCTGGGTGGAAAGTCTCGGTGTCGATGCGGACCGACGGACTCCGCGCGAACGAATCATGCAATCGGTCAAACGCTTCGCAGCCAACCAGTGCAACCAGCTCCTCGGTCAAACGGGCCGATTCTGGCAGGGCGAGTCCTACGACCACTGGGTGCGCGACGAAGACGAACTCGAACGGATCATCGACTACGTGGAACTCAACCCGGTCAAAGGGCGACTCGCCGTGACACGCGAGAGCTACGAGTACTCATCAGCCTTCCATCGTGGGGTAGGTTTGTAACCTGCCCGTGTCTTCCGTTTTTTTCGCAACTCGAATCAGCCCACGGAAAGCCGAGCAACGGCATCCAGTCTGGGCATACGAAGCAACCGTCGAAAGGAAGTCCGGAAGAAAGGACGGGCAGGTTACAAACCTACCCCACGTCATGCGGATCGTCATCAACCATCTGACGCGGATGCGGCGCGGTTACATCTGCGTGGCGGGGATCGACCTAGCGACGGGGCAGCGGGTGCGGCCGATGCCGCGCGGGGCCGACCTGCGCTATCCGGACCTCGCGGCGCACGGCGGCCTGTTTGAGATCGGGGCCATCCTCGACATCGGCTATGCCAAACCAAAGGGCCAACCGCCGGAGAGCGAAGACCGCGAGTTCCTGCGCCGGTACGCCCGCCGCCTGGACGACATCGAGCCAGCGAAACTATGGGAGCTGATGAAGGTCGAGGCCCGGCCGACGCTGATCGAGATCTTCAGCAGCGACCTCAAGCCGATCGGCCACGAATATGCGGGAATCGAACCGGGACACGGCCAAGTCTCGCTGGGCACCCTCGTGGTGACGCAGCATCGTCCCGAGTTGTTCATCGAACACCACGAGCCGCGCGACCGCATCCGCATCAAGCTGCGCACGGGCAAGATTCCGCTCAACCTCAGCGTGACCGACATCCGGCTCTACGGCCCCGATCACGTCACGCCCGATCACGTCACGCCCGATCCCGCCGCCGTGGACGCCGCGCAACGGAGGCTCCTCACGTCGGAAGAAATCCTGCTCGGCGTCGGCCTGACCCGCGCGTACTCAGACTGGCTCTCCAACCAGCCGCCGAGGCACTGGCTCCAGGTCAACAACCTGCACTTCATCGAAGAGCCGATCCGCCGCCTGCCCGAAGGCCCGCTGCCGCCGCTCGTATGACGTGGGGTAGGTTTGTAACCTGCCCGTCCCCGCCAGTCGTGGCGCCGTGGCCGAGTGAACGTGGACTGCGACGACCGCTGAGTTTTTCACAACGGATGAACTGAGAGAGCTTCCCGATGACCGATCGCGCGCCGACTCCGTCGTATACCAACAAGCAGGGGCAATACCTGGCGTTCATCTACGCCTACACCAAGCTGAACCGACAAGCCCCCGCCGAAGCCGACATGCAACGTTACTTCCAGGTCACGCCCCCGACGGTCCACCAGATGGTGCTGACACTGGAACAGTCGGGATTCATCAGTCGCGTCCCGGGTGCGGCTCGGTCGATTCAATTGCTGTTGGAAGCGGACCAATTGCCGCAGTTGCACTGAACGTGAGATTGCCGGTCGGGGCTTCCACAAAGCGGAGTGCCCACGCTCCCCCGCTGTCGAGGTGTTCGCTGTTTGGGCTGGCTCGTAGAATCAGGTCGTGAGCGGGAGTGATCGCCCGCCGATCGGGTTCTGAACTCTGAAACAGGAGTCCGCAGCATGACCATCCAACCGACGATCAGACTGGTGAACAACACGCCAACACAGAAGAAGGGTTTCACCCTCATTCAGTTGCTGGTGGGGCTTGCGATTCTCGGAGTGCTGCTTGCGTTACTCTTGCCAGCAGCCCAGCGGCGTGTCCCGCAATCGGCCCGCCGCTTTCAATGCAAGCACAATCTCAAACAGATTGGACTCGCACTGCACAACTACCACGACACGTTCCAGGCCTTCCCCCCCGCTTACACTGTCGATGAGAACGGAAAGCCGTTGCACAGTTGGCGGACGCTGATTCTGCCGTTTTTGGATCAGCAGGCTTTGTACGAGAAGATTGACCTGTCGAAACCGTGGGACGATACGGCGAACGAGGCCGCCTTCAAGACCAGCATTTCGGGGTATCAGTGCCCCAGTTCGCCCGCCGACGTTTCGTCGACTCACACGACATACATGGCGGTGGTGACGGCCAACAGTTGCCTTCGCCCCACCGAACCCCGGTTGATGTCCGAGATCACCGATGATCATGGCAAGACAATCATGGTGATCGAGGTTGATACCGATCAGGCGGTTCACTGGATGTCACCGAAGGATGCCAGTGAGTCGCTGGTGTTGGGTGTCGGTCCCAAAACCAAGCACGCTCACTCTGGCGGATGTCAGGCATTGTTTGTGGATGGCAGCGTCAGATTTCTGGGCGAGGGATCCCCCGCGACCGACCGTCTGGCGATGATTTCGATCGCCGGAAACGAGCCGATCGAACCTTGAAGCATCGCGCGTTATCGGGCGGCTGGCCGCAACACATGTGCCGTTCGTTGAGGGGTGGCTCGTGCCGCGATGAGTCGGCCGACTTCAAACGTTACC
Organism: Schlesneria sp.; assembly: GCA_043733345.1. GTDB lineage: Bacteria > Planctomycetota > Planctomycetia > Planctomycetales > Planctomycetaceae > Schlesneria. Next base: position 27,394 of record JAYTGQ010000335.1, on the reverse strand, counting down.
AGCGGAACCAGCCAACTCATCCACGAGGCAACCGGATCGAACCACATCGACTGGACTCCCAAGACAGTGCCGATGCCCGCCACCAACCGGAGCACCACCGCCGAGCAGAGCAGCAGAAAACAGCGCCACATCCAGCGCCGATGAACCTGGAATCTCCGCTTCACCGCCGCTCGCCAACCGAGTGCGACACACGTTCCCGTCAGAATTGCCAGCAACGCGAACCCGATCCCCGCGACGGTGCCCGTTGCCGTGTACCAAGCCATCCACAAGCCGCTGGGAGTCACCAGCAGCAGGACGTTCGCGGCTTGAATCCGCCCCAGAAGCCGGTGCCATTTCGGATAGCGCATCCGAAACCGGTCGCTGATGAGAATCACTCCCAGCAACAGCGAGACGGGACCGGACGCAATGTGCGTATAGAACGCCCATTGGTACGCACCGAAGAAGTAACGTTCCCGTCCGCGCAGGAAATCGGACTCAAAATTCGGCGGCAGGTAATTCACATACCCCAGCATCACGGCCACGGTGACTTTGAGAATCAACAGCCCCGTCAGCAGGGTCAACACGCGCTGCAATGTCGTTGTGTGAGTGTTTGTCATGATGCACGGATTATCGGCCCATCAGTCCTTGGCGGACTCTGGCGCTCGGCCCTTGCCCGCGTCTGCGGGGGCAAGGACTTCCAATATCGTGTCGAAGAAACGAAATCCATTGTCCTCGATGCCGTTGCCACCGACGCTCCAAATTGTGGCTTGTTCAGGATTGTCGAGTCGGTAGCGAATCTTGAGTCCCTTGCGGTCACAGGGATCGACGGGAAGGGCATCGATGTCGCCCGGCACAAGGTCTTCAAGTTTTGCAGGGAACTTTCCGTGGTCCCGTCGGTGAGCCTGAAGTGCCAGTGCCAGTTCCAGCAATCCCGGGGCTGCACGCGATCCTTCCAACGACGAGTACAAATCGCCGTTCCGCAACAGTGCCGACCGCATCGCAGCCGATTCCAAATTGTGGCTGATGGCCGACATTCGGATAGCTTCGGCGAGCCGTGCGGCGCTCAGATGCCCGGAAGGTAGCGGGACGGCCGGATCGTCGGTGTAAATCAGGGTCGATGTGGGGAGGTGACGCGCCGGTCGCGTCGGTGCGGGCAGGTCGATCGCTCGCAACTGATTGGCCACCAGATGCTGATAGATGCGTCGCGTTCGTTCCGGTTCGCCGCAGATCCAATGGAAGAGCCGCCAAAGTGCGGCCTCACGCTCGTTCATCGGCGATTGGTTTCCGGAAGGGTAGCGGATCTCCTTTGTCAGGCCGTCGCGTGTCCGCAACGAATTCATCGCGCGAAGATAATCGACCTTGATGGCCACCGAAGCCGGATTGATCGTCGTCCGATCGCGTCGGAGTTGCGACAGTGCGTTCCGCAATTGCTCGGAGGTCACTTCCGGCAATGCTGCCCAGCGGGCCAGATCCAACACGAGCGACTCGGTGTAATGGGCTTCGAATCCAAATTGCCGGTGATTGCGCAGGCGGGCACGATACCACTGAAAGGCTCCGACATAGTCGTGCTCCGCCTCGCACCGCCGACCACAAAGTACGGCCAACGAATCAAATTCGTGGAAATGACCGATGAATGCTTCGTCAAACCACCAGATCAAATCCTCGGTGGGATCGAACCGGCTGCCGTTCAGTTCGGTCGCCCGCTTCCATTCGAGCAGGCTCGGTTCGTGAGTGGCCACCCACTCCTTCACGAAGTCTTCGGCCACTCCCCAGCCTTGAGTGACGACGGTTTCAATCACGTCCCTGGTGGGGGACGACCCGGTCCAGGTTCCGGTGAGTGGCACGGAGCTCGTCCGTCGCGTCACGTACTCATCGTGATACAGCCTTGCCGCGATGCGATGGGCGTTAAGTACGTCCTGCTCGGGTGGAACATCCATGCTCCTGCAGAACACCGCCACGTTGAAGGGGTCGCCGATGTCGGGCACCTGCGACAGAAACCACGCGCGCACCAAAAAGGGCGTGACCAGCGCGAGCAGCATCAAACCAAGACCCCACACGCCGCGCGGGATCGCTCGCAATCGCTCCAGCCAAGTGGAACGCGGCTCGGTGTACAGATCGGGTTCAGTGTCCATGCGGTGCCTCTCGGGCGGGCTGTGTTGGCGTTGGTGAGCGAGGCCGTGATCGGAAAGGTCGGCGGAAGCATGATGACAGCGATGCTGCGCGGCACTGCCGGCAAACGCCAATGAAGTGCGATGAACGTGTCATGAAACACCGCTGTCGTGGCTGCGTCTGGGCGATGGTTATACCTCGCGCGGCCCAAGCTGAGAGTTTGGCGAGCCGCGTGCCGTGAGGCCGCGGGTTCTTGATTTCGAGGAGGAAACCCGTGGCCTTACGGCACACGGCTCGCCTCGAACATCGCACTCATGGCCGTGCGAGGTAGAGGTCGCCTACTTTGGGGACGGAGGCGCACTGGGCCTGAAGGCGAAATACGGGTTGTTCTTGTCGTAGGCACTGTCCCAGCAGGGTTGGGTCCAGACGACTTGCTCTTTGTGTTTGGCGCGCAACTCGTAGCAGGTCTGGCCCGCGAATCCGTAAAGCCAGGCCGGCTGACCATCGACTTCACCCACTTCCACGATCAGCAGGGCTTCGCAGGCGGTGGCGAGGACGTAGGCAAACAACGCTCCATCCTGCACGGGTTGCTCATCGCCGCCATAGCGGTAGAGGGGTTGGGCCAGCAGGCGCAGTTCGTGCGTGGTGAACTCCGTCCCACGGAAGCGGGTTTTGAAGTCGTCTTCGACGATGAACTCGCGGGCGATGGCTCGCATCTGAGTCAGCCGTGCCGCCGCCGTCTTCGCGGGAGCGGCCGCGCCCGGCACCGGCTTCAGTTCAAAGGCTCCCCGTCGCGGAGTCCATTGGACCTCATCGTGCTGTTGGCAGGTGAACGGTTCGAGCGACAGCGACTGACATTGCAGCGTCCAAGACAATCCCTTGTTGGCCGAGAACAGATCGACCGTCGCCATCGGCCGCCCTTCCTGAGTCCACAGCCACATCGAACCATCGACCACGCCGCTGATCGGGTTCGACCACCGCAGCAGCGGCTTCGGTTCGAGCACGTAGGCTTTCTGCGAGGCCACCTCGCGCGACAGTCGGCACGACTGCGCCAGCGACTCCATCTCCTTCAGCCGTTCTGCAGCAGCCTGCTGTTCCTCGGCGGACTTCTCGGACGCCGGATCGGCACCCCGGATTGCGCAGGGCGCGGCAACACTCAGCGCCACGGCCAGGATGACCAGTGCGGCTCGGATTCTGATTCGGATGGGCACGATGAGCTCCCTCAGGAACGTGGTAGTGACGTGGTGAGTCGCAGTGGGTGGCTTCATCTCGCACCTTCCAGCTTGCCCGCCCGGATGGTGATTTCGGTGAAGACGACGGACGCGGACGAGGCCTGGCTTTCGGAGCGGAGCGTGAACGACATCGACTTCACTTCGGCCTCGCTGGCGGGGCGGCTGCCGGTGACCATGAAGTTGTCGCTGCCTGCCTCGGCGGCCATGTGGTGGATCATCGAGCCTTGGCGCACCACGCGCAGCCGTCCGGCGGTGCGCTTCGTCGGCACTTGATCGGTTTTCCACGCCTTGTTGCCGTCGGGTTGACGTTCGCCCACACCGCCGGTCAGGATCTCCTTGCCATCGGCCGCGCGCCGATGTCCGACTTGGGCCGTGTGCGTGTTCTGCGGTGAGTCGTTCGCCCCACCGATCGGAATGTGAAGCTCGACGCGCGGAGCCTGCCAATCGGACTTGTCGCTCGTCGATTCAAAATCGCGATAGCTGAGCGTCGCTTCAAAGTCTCCCTTCAGCGACCCGCTCCAGTGGAAGCCGACGGGGCTGGTCTTCTGCTTCGGGTCTTGGGGGCGAGTGATCTGGATGCCTCCCGCGACCGGCTCAAACTTGTTCGGCAGTTCGCCCGACCACTTCTGGAGCCATGCCGGTTGAGGCCCCGCGCCATTCCATTGGAGCGAAGGAACCGACGCACCGCCGGGGAGCTGAGGCGCTGTCAGCCAATGAGCGGACTGAATCGAGAACTCGGTCAAGACGCAGGAACTTTCGTCTCCCTCCAGTTCCGCCCGGACACCGATGATGGCATTGCCGACGATGGCTGCCGTGACCGTGCGACGCTCCAACAACTGCCACGCGTCGCTGCCAAGCGGTGCGGTCAGGAAGTAGCAGAGGACTCCGCGGCGGACGATTCTCAGTCGTCCCTCATTCTTCGGTTGCGGGAAGGGTTGCACGACCCACTTGCTGCCGTTGGCACCGGTGATCACACCCAGCGACAGCGTGTCGTTGGCAAGGCGTCGGTGCGTGAAGGCGATCGAGTGCGTATGGGTCGGTTGTCCATAGTCGCCACCCAGCGGCAGCATGATCTCGACGCGCGGCGACTGCCAATCCTGGTTGATCTTGAGCGTCTTGGTCTGCGACTGGAAATCGCGATAGCCGAGCGTCAGCACGAAGTCGCCTTGGATCGACAGGTTCTGCAATTGGTATCCGGCCTCGTGCGGTCCCGGTCCCGCCAAGCGCGAGACGCGCATGCCATTGGGATCGGCCACCCGCTTCGCCACGTGGGGGACTCCGGTGGGAATGATTCCGCGCGGTGGTTCGCCCTGGAAATTCCAGGCGAAGGTCGCGGGGAGTTCGCCCGGTTTGAAAGACGCCAGTTCGAGGTCGTGGCCCGCGAACTCCTGCTCCTTTACCGACGGCAGCGTCTTCGGCCAATTGCCGCGATAGATCACGTTCTTCACGCGGACATCGGTGTCGCCCGCGTAGTGGAAGAGGCCGAACGTGCGGAGGTTGCTGGCTTCGATCGGCCGTTCGTAAATGGACTCGCCGTTCAGCGACAGGGCCAGCGTGTCGCCGGTCAGTTTGAGACTGAGCTGGTTCCAGTCGTTCGCCTTGAGCGGCAGCTTGGCCGGGCCGCGACGATGTTCTTGCTCGACGAAGACGTTGTCCGGCGCGAGGCCCGTGCGCTCGAACTGCGCATCGGTCAGCCAGTGGACCTTCACGCCGTCGGCATCGAGTAGCAGTGCCAATCGGCCGAGAGCCGGATGGACGAGTGTCTGCCCCGCAACGTGGAAGAAGTCGTAGGTGATCTCGCCATCCTCCAGCATCGGCCGATGGTATTGGAGCAGGCTCTCGCGCGAGCGGCCTTCCAACCCGACGACCTTCTGCCCGGTGATCTCATCGCCGTTCTTGCGCCACATGGCGTTCTCGACGAGCATCGTGTCGCCGTAGACATCGCCGAACCAGCCTTGCAGATCGCTTCGTTTGGAGAGGTGCAGTTCCTCGGGAATCTGCGGCTCGCCCGTGATCCGCAGCGAACGGATTTCCGCCGCATACTGACCGAAGGCATGAATGGCCAACCACGGATCGCAGTCGTCGCCGAGCGTCGTCTCGTGGATCGCTCGCCCTTGCAAGTGGTAGACCGCCTTGTCGGGAGTCACCTCGAGCGTGAGCCGATAGAAGTCGCCGAGCGGCTCCAACTTCGTCGGGTACTTCGGCCCGACCCAGTTCGTGGTGAGGTTGCCGATGTCGGTCGCTTCGAGCGTGTATTGCGGCGCGGCCCAGATGCCGCCGTACATCGCGCGGGCTTCGCGCCAGCCGTGCGTCGAGAGGTCGGCCTCAACGGTGAACGTGCCTCGCAGCGGCGACTGAAAGAAGAGGAGATCGTTGCCGTGCCCGCCCACATGTTGAACCGTGTTTCCATCGAACCGCCAGCGCGGAATGAGTCCGCTCCCGCGCGACGTGGCCCTGACGAGCGTTCCCTGCGTCCACTGGCCGCGCGGAGACACGCCCGATGCGAGCGGCAAGTCTCCCTGTCGTTCGATCAGCATCTTCACGCGCTGCCGCCCGCCGCGAACGATCACGTCCCATTCGTGGCCGGTCCCTTTGCGGTTGATCGAATCGACGATCAGCTCGAATAGTGCGAGGGACGCGGGACGGAGTTCGGGAACGCGCATCGCCTCCCACGCGGCGATCATCTCGGGCCAGCGGTCGGTGACGGTGAGATCATCCGACAAGCCGGGATTGCGTCCTGGAGCCATCTCTGTCAGCACCGCACCCGCAGTGTTGAAGTCTTCCGCGGCGAGCGACATCAGCACGAGCATCGCGTACCGCGACCGCTTGAGCTGCGGCGTGGACTCGGGAACCTTTTCGACAGCCGCGACCAACTCGGGCAACTTGTCGAGTTCCTTCGCCAACGCGACGAGTTCGATCGCGGGGGAGATCAATTCGCCACCAGAGCGCGTGCGCCGGGCAGCAGGTTTGCCTGTTGTCTTCCTTGCCGTCTTTCCGAGCGGGGGACGTAAGTCCCCCGGTTCTTCGTTCGCCGCTGACGCTCCCTGCTTTGAAGTGCCGATCGCTGGTCCGCCCGAAGAACCGGGGGACTCACGTCCCCCGCTCGGAAGAGCGGCGCGTGCGAGTAGGGTCGGCTCGGTCGAGAACTTCAGCGGCGCGGACGCAACCACATCCGCCGGAGTGAACTCGCCATACAGCCTCAGCGTCGTGTGGTTGTCGTTCGGCAGCACCCAGTTCAGCAGTGCGGCGTAGCGTTCGGCGGGCGGGAGCGCGCGGGTTTGGAGCAGGACGTGATCGACACTCGCGGCGGCGTACTTGTCCTCGAAGGTGCGACCGAGGCGTTGGCGTTCGTCGGCGGTTGGCTGCCGTGACGAAGCGGTCAGGTTGGAGCCGAGTTCCGGTGTAAACGTCTTTGGCCAATCACCGGTCAGCACGACATTACGGACGCGGACGGCGGCCGTGTGCTTGTCGTGATAGAGACCGAACTGGCGGTCGTTGTCCGGTTCGAGCGTTCGCTCATAGACCGGCTTGTTGTTCAGCGTGACCGTGACGACATCGCCCATCAGAGACAGCGAGACACTGTTCCAATCGCGTTCCTTCAGCGCCAACGGTCCCTCGCCGCGCCGACCGGCGGCGTCATCCAGCAGGTTGTCGTTCGGGAGTCCCGCCGTCGCCAAGCCGTCGTTCGATTCGGTCATCCAGTGGAGCTTCACTCCTTCCGGATCGAGGATCATCGCCAGCCGGTCGAGCGCCGGGTGAACGTGCGTCTCGGCGACACCCGGTTCGTACCAGAACTCGTACTTCAGCGTGTCGCCACTGCGCAGCGGGCGGGTGTAGTGCAGACGGCTCTGCATGATCGGCGGCTTGGCGAGACCCGACGACGTGATGCGACGACCGTGAATCTCACCCTCGACAGCCCACCAGTCGAGATCGGGGACGCGCTGCGGATTGTTCGACTCGTCGTCGTTGGCGTTCTCGGTCTGGAAGTGCTTGGCTTGGTTCTCGGCGTAAAAGCCGGAGGACCAACCGAGCAGTGATGAGCCGTTCGTCAGCTTCACTTCGCGCGGAATCTCGGGCGTGCCGGTGATGCGCAGATCGCGATAGACCGTCTGCCAAACGCGATCGGCTTGGAGCAACAGCCACGGGCTGGTCGCTGCGCCGGTCGTCTTCTCATCGTGGATCAGGACGCCGTTGACGAGGTGCTGAATCTTGTTGGGCGACACGCGGATCGTGATGCGATTGAAGTGGTTCTGTTTCTCCAGCGGATCGGACTTGCTCAGCACGTCGCTGCGGTAGCCGACCGGATAGATGCGCGCGGTGCTGCCCAGATTGAGAGCATCGAACACGAGACCGCCATAACCCGCGTTCCCTTCCGCCCAGCCCCCGAGCCATGCCTCGCACGAGAACTCGAACGTGCCGGTGATGGGATAGTTGAGGAAGAGGTAACTTTGATCCGGCCCGCAGACGTGCTGGATCATGCCGTCCTGCGCCAGCCACCACGACGGGACCGCGCCGCCGGTGATGTACGACGCGGGCGCGAACGCGCCGCCGGTCCAATGGGCGAGTCCGACTTCATGCGGCGCGGTGTCGATCTCGGCGGCACGGGTCTCACCGACGACGGTCGCGTTGTAGAGGTGCCTCATCGCCGTCATGTGCAGATGGTCTTGGAACGTGGACCAGCGCGTGAATTGGAACGTGGCGAGCGCCAGCCCCGCTTCGCGCGTCGCCTCGCGCGCGACGGCGGCTTGGGCGAGGATCGCGTTCGACAGATCGGGCCGCTGGCGCGAGCGGTTGACGTTGGTGTTCTTCGCCGCTTCGGCATCGGCCTGCTTCTGGACTTCGATGTCGGCCAAGAGATCGGCCGCGATCTTCGTGTCGTCGGGCTGCGCGAGCCGCGTCAGGAGCAGCAGAAACTTCGCGTTCTCAACGTTCTTCGCCGCGTGCGGCTCCAACTCTTGTTGCAGTTCGTTCAGCTTGCCCGTCGCGGCGGCGGCGGAGACCAGCAGATCGGCCGTGCCGAGAAACTGCGTCTGCCGCGCGGCGCGCGGCGTCGCACCGCGCGCCGCATCGAAGGCCGCCGGAGCCTTGTCTCCCCCGACCAGCGCCGCGATGAACCTGACCGACAATCGGTCCTTCGTCGGCAACGACCACGCCTTGAGCAGGTCATACCGTTCGGCGGGCTTCAGCACCGCGAGACCATTCAACAACGCGGCCCCCTCCTGGCCGGGACCGCCGACTTGATAGTCACGGCTCGTCGTCGCATCGGCGAACCGGCCGAACATGTCGAGCGACTCGGCCTTCAGCCCCGCACGCGCCAACTCGCCCGCCACCTTCAGCATCGCCAGCTTGCGTTGATAGGCGGGATAGTCGCCGCCGTAGTTCGCCCACATCGGGCCTTGCAGCGCCAGATACGAATCGAGCAGCTTCTTTCCTTCGGCCGACTTTCCCTGTTGGAAGTGGAGACCCGCCAGCCGGAACGTCAGCGACGTGACCGGCTCCTGCTGGTTGCTGCCGCGAGTGGTCAGGATCGACTTGTGCAGCCGATCAACCGCCTGCGCGACGAGTTCAATAGCGATGGGCGGTGCGTCGGGGAGCGTGATCGCGGGGAGGGCGACATGGCAGGCAAGTTCGCTCGTGTTTTGCAGCGAGTCGAGCTTGAGCCGCTCGGACAACAGAGCGAGTTGTTCCTGCGTGGCCACCGTGTCGCGCGTGGCCAACGCCAACTGACCGAGCAGCACGCGTGCGGCCAGTTCACCGAGCGGCTGTTTCAGCCGCGACTCGCACAGCGTTTTGAAGTCGTCCGTTTTCTTCGCCTTCACCGCCGCCCGCACGAACAACGCGCCAATCGACTGCGGCTGATAACCGGGGCTGCTGGCGAGCGGCTGCGTGTAGAGAAACGCCTCCAACGGCCGGGACTCGGGGAAGACCGTGCCGCGCAGCAGGGCATAGATCGCGTCATCGTTCACCCCCTTCTGACGGAGCGTCGATTCGAGCTGTGCCAAGAGCAGTTGCACCTTGATGGTGGCCTGCGAGTTCGCATTGACCTGCTGCGGCTGGCCAAACGGATTGTTCTGGTTCGCCTCCTGCATCGCCTCCAGTGGAGGACCGCCATGCAGCGCCTTGGTCAGCGCGGTGAGAGCCAACTCGGTCAGCCCGTTGTCCGCCGCCAACTTCGCGATCTGCGCGGCCTGCTCGAACTGACCCAGCGTGACTCCGCCCCGGTTGCCCGATGTCGCGGTCGAGGCCGCTCGCGCCGCAGCCGGTGGCGCGGGAGCCACCGCCGCCTGCCCGACCAGCGCCGGCGCGAGCATCTGCTCCCAACGCGAGAGTGGACGTGATGAAAATGTAGGGTGGGACAAGCTCGCTTCGAGCGCCGGCCCACCAGCTTCGAGTGCCCCGCCTTCTTGAATCGTCCCAACGTCATGGTGGGCCGGCGCGGCGAAGCGCCGCTGGTCCCACCCTACAATACTGGTCCCTCGTACCTTGTTTCTCGCACCTTGTCCCTCGACCTTCTTCTCCGCCGCTTTCTTCTCACCCGGCTTGGGCAACACCATCTCCAGCATCTCGCCCCACAGGCGTTCGGCCGTGGGTTTGTCTCCGGCTTGCAGGGCGAGTTGGCCCCATTCGCGGAGGATCGCCAGCGCGTAGGCGTTGTCGGTTTGACGCTTGGCCGCTTCGAGAGACCTCTTCGCCAGCGTGTCTCCTGCGGCGCGAAGTGACTCCTGTTTCAAACAATCGCGCGCGATCAGCCAAAGCTGCGCTTGCTGCATCGCGGCGGAGCGTTGTTTCGCGGTGAACGTTCCCTTGTCGGACGGGGCATCAAGCGGGATGCGTTCGACGAGTGCAACCAGTTCCTCAACGCTCGACTTCTTGAGTGCTTCGTCTTTCGTCGCGAGGGCGATCTGAGTGGCAAGGATCGCCGCGCCGAAGTCGTCGGGGCGTTTGGTGCGGACCTCGGTCAGAGCCGACTTCGCCTGATCGAGCATTGCCGGTTGAGCGGTCATTCCCGCGATGAGATTGCCGAGGGCACTCGACATCTTCGTCTTGTCGAGCTCGCGCGAATCGAGCAGCAGGATCAGATCGACCGCATCGGGATCGACGGCCACGTCCTCGACCTTCGGCTGCGGTCGGCTTGATCGTCCGTTGTTTGCGGGGTTTGGTTTTGCTTTCGGCTCCGGCACCGGAGCCAGCAGTTCCGCGAGGGCCTCGGGCTTGAGATCGGCCAGCGATTTCTTGAGGCTGGCTTGCAACTGCTGCTTGGCTTGGGAGCTGCCGCCATACCGCTGGGCCTGCGTGAAATCGTCGGTGTTGGACAGCGTGCGTTGGTAAATCTTGATCGCGTCGGTGGGATAGCCCAAGTCCTGGAACTCCTTGCCAACGGAGACCGCGGTGTTGATGCGGCGATAGGCCGCGTACTCCGGGCCGTTGCCGTAATCGTCCTCGCGTGGGTTCATGCCGTCGATCAGCACCTGCCGAGCGTCGGCCTTGCGCCCCTGCTTCTTGAGTAGAATCATCAGCGGCTTGCCCGCCGTGTATTGGAACTCGTTCTGGTCGCGGTTGTTCTTCAGGGACAGTTCGAAGTACTTGATCGCCAGCTCGACGCACGCTTCGTGAGCCATCAGTTCCTGACCGATCTCACGCATGGCTCGGCCCGCGTAATACACGTCATTGCCCGTCAGCTTGTCGAACGTCGGCAACATCGTCGTGAACACGGCCTTGGCCTCCTCGACGCGGCCCTTGCGCAGATCGATCATCGCGGCGAGGGCTTTGCCGCCGGTCCACGTTGGCATCTTCTTGATCGCCGCCGCGACATCCTCACTCAGCGCGTCGAGCTTCTTCTGCGCGACGCTCATATCGAGGATGCGGCTGTAGAGCGTCGTGATCTTGCCATCCTGACCGTATGAGTATGAGGTGCCGAAGCCCATGAAGCGGTTGCTTTGCACGGTCAGTTCGGACGGGATGATCCCCTCGCGGGCATAGTCATAGATTTCCGGCAGCTTCCAAAAACTCTCGTCGCGCATGTTGCTGAGGAGTTCGTTGCGCGCCTCGGGCAAGTCCTGCCACGCCTTTTTGAAGAGCTTGAGCGAACGTTCCTTCGTCTTGTCGCGGTTGGCCATGTTGCTGATGGCGTTCGTGATGACGTGCGTGTTCTGACGGAAGACCTTCAGGTCGATCGACTCGTACAGCGACGCGAGGTCTTCCAGCTTGTTGTGCTGCTCGTACTTTTGCTGAAGCTCCCAGTAGTTGTTCATCGCCAAACGCGGTTCCTTCTCGAAGACAACTTTGAGGTGTTCGTTCGCCTCGGTCGTCTTGCCTGCGTCGAGCAGCTTCATCGCGAGTTGGTAGCGGAACGCCGGGTTATCGACTTTGGACTCGGACAGCTTCGCGTTCAGTTCCTCAACCTTTTTGTCGTTCCCCGCCGCGACGTGGTATTCGAGCAGCGTTTCGAGCAGCCGCTGCGACTTGGGCGAGTTCTTCAACTGCGACTCAACCTTCGCGATCATCTCGGGGAGTTTTCCCGAGCGGTTCAGAACTTGAAGGGCCTGCGTGCGAGTCGGATCGGTCCCGTTGTTGTTGGGTTGACGCTGCATCTGCACATTGCTGTTCGGCTTCGACCGGCGGAGCAGTTGGTGCGCGATCTGGATCGCGACCTCGTTCTTGCCGGTCGAGGCGTACTGTTCCATCAGGCTGCTGAGGACATCGGTCTTGTTCCCCGCCTGACGCCCGGCCCGCGCGAGAACGGCCTCGGCCTGCTCGTGCATTCCCAGTTGGTGCATCTGCTTGGCGAGCGCCATCTGCAATTGTGAGTCGAGCCGCAAGCCAAACAGCCGATCGGCGGCGGCTCGCGCGCGGTCGATGTCGCCGCCGTTAACCGCCAGCCGCAAGGCCATGACTTCGCGCTTTTGAAGCTCGGCCTGATCGCTCGGGGTGAGTCCGTCGATCAACACGAGGGCCTCGGCAAACTCACGCCGTTTCTCGTGGAGGCGTGCCAGTTCAAACTTCAGTTCGGTGTTGTCGGGGACTTGCCGGATGGCGTCGCTCAGCGTGGCGAGGGCTTCGTCTTTCTCATCGTTCCACCAGTGGAGATAGCCGGTGCAGAACTGCCAGAGTTGGCGTTGAGCCGCTGGAGTTTGCGAGTCCTTCGCGGCGGCGGCGAACGCATCGGTCAGAGCCGGGAGTTGTTCGGTCTCACGGTGAAGGGCGAACATCTGGCGGAGCATCTGCAGCGTCGCGTGATCGCAGATGTCGTTCGGTTGAGGGAAGTCGATCTGCTCATTGGTCTGCTGCCCATTGATGCGCCAGATGTAGAAGTAGTTCTGATTTCCGTACGGGTTCGACGCGCGCGCCTTCTTGGCGGCGGGAGTCTGTGCCGCCGGAGCCGCATCGCGAGCCGCGACCAATTTGAGATACCGCTGCCACAGCGGGAAGACGCCGTCGAGAACGTTCTCTTTCTTCGCACGCTGATTCGCCTGAGCACGCTTCGACATCAACTGGCCGAGAATCTGTGACTGATACTGCGGCGTCGAGACGTACTGCATGTAGTTGAAGTTGTTTGGATTGACCGCCTGAGTTTGCGTCCCCTGCTTGGCAATGAGTTCGGCCAATCGATCAAGCAGCTTCAGTGCCGTGTCGTAGTCGCCGCGCTGCACGGTCCCCTGCAAGACGGTCGCGATTTGCATCGGCTCCTTCGCGTTGGCCAGTGCGTCGGCATAGAGCTTCTCGGCCTCGTCCTTCCGTCCGGCACGCTTCAATTCCCCGGCAATCAATTCGAGCGACGTACCGACGCCCCAGTTGTGCTGGTCGAGTTCCGTCAGTGACTCGGCCTCCTTCGCGAAGGCGATGACCTGTTCGAGTTCCTCCTTCGAGAGCGGCGCGAGATTGACACGATTGCCGTTGTAGTCGGTCTCGGCGTCGGAGCCGTCTCCCGCGACAGCCTCATTCGGATCGACCGCCACCACCGCCGCGTCCCCTTCCGCCGGACCGCGCTGCGACAGCGAGTAGAGATACATCTGCTTCACCTCGCGGTCGGCATCGGGCCGTTGGGCGAGCGTCTTCAAAATCTTGTACTGCTCCTTGCCGTCGCTCTTCAGGGACGCGAGGTAATACCAGTCGATCAGGTCGCGCCGGTCAGTCGCCTTTTCGACCGAGTCCTTCCGCTGCTTGAAGAACTCCTCCAACTTCCCGCCGGTCTGCGCGAAGGCCATCTGCCACGCCATCGCCGCCATGCGCACCTGCCCGTAATCGGTCGGTGCCCAGAACGGTTGCTGCTGCTGGCCTCCGCCGTAGTACTCCTGATTGTCCAACCGAACCGCCTGCCGGATCGTGTAGACAAGCTGGACGCGGTACTGCAACGAGTGCTGTTGCTGCATGGCATACGGGTTCATCGCGGTTTGGCCTCGCGGCGCTTTGGCCGCTTTCGCAGCCGCCTTCTTCGCGGCGAGGCTCTGCTCCTCGTCCTTCAGCTTCAGCGTGAGGATCGTCTCGAACCGCTTGGCCGCTTCGTCCTGCTTGGTCGCTTCGCCCTCTTTGGCACCGGACGACTTGTGCAGTCCCGCCAGCGCGGCCCCTTCGCGGTAGAGCAGTTCCCAGTTCTTGGGCTGATCGCGCGTGAGCTTGCTGACGAGCGTCAGGGCTTGCTCGAACTGCTTCTGAGTCAGCAGCGAGTCGATCGTCTTCAAGACGACTTCGGGATCTTTCTCGCTCTCGGTCAGTTGCTGCATCAGCGCGGTGGCCTCGTCCTTTTCGCCCGCCTTCATCAGCAAACCGGCCAGCCGCATCGTTCCCTCTTTGCCGGGAGTGACCTTGTTGAGTTGTTGCTGGTAGCGCACGGCCACGTCGAGATCGCCATCCGATTCGCAGAGCTTCACCAATTGCGTGAGGAGCTGCGTATCGCGCGTGTCGTCGGTGAGGAGTTTTTCTAGCTCAGTCCGTGCGTTGCCGTCGTCGCCTGCCGACTGATACGCCTGCGCGAGACAGATCGTCATCTCGCGCTGCTGGTTCGGTTCGCGACGCTGACGTTCGAGCCGTTCGAGCAGTCGGTCGAACTGGTTCGTTTGCAGATACAACTCCGTCAGCTTGGGCATCACACCGAGCCGGTCTTCCAAGTTGCCCGCCTTGTCGAAGGCCCGCCAGTAGAGTTCGATCGACTCGCTCGTGCGGAATTGTTCACTGAGCGCGGACGCGAGCAACAACAAGCCCTTCGGCTCGGTCGGGTTCACGCGGACAGACCGCCGCAACGCTTGCAGACCTTCCTCGGCCTCACCGAGTCCAAAGCAGAGTTGGCTGAAGAACTCATACAGCTCGGGATTGCCGGGCGCGGCGGCGATGAGGTCTCGCCCCGCTTGAATCGCCTTCTCGCGGCGACCGAGCGCCATCTCAAGTTGGGCCACCTTCTTGAGGTACTCGGTGCGGTAACGCCGATCGACAGCCGCCAGCTTCGTGTTGACCTCGACCGCGCCGAGGATGTTGTTCTGCGCTTCGAGGATTCGCGCGGACGACATCAGAATGGGAATCGACTGCGGCGCGAGTTCGCTCGCCTTCGTGACGGCCAGCCCCGCTTCCTTCAACTCGCGCTGAGCCTCATGAGCACGAGCCAACCAGAACCACTTGTCGGCCGTAGGATGGGCACTCTTGCCCGTCCGGTCTTCGCCTTTCTCCTTCGCTGCGGTCTTGTCACCCGGCAGGACGGGCAAGAGTGCCCGTCCTACGACTGCCAACTCCTTCCGCACCTCTTCAATCCGATCCTTCAGCTTGCCAATCGCCTGCAATTCCTTCAGCTCTCGCCCGAGCCACGCCTCGCGTTCCTCATCGTTCGCGGCGAGCTTCTTCACCACATCGAGCTGCTTCAGCGCGTCCTCGTGCTTCTCGGCTTGAGACAGCAGATCGACCTGCTTGATCTGCAAGTTGATCTCCTTCGGGTCGAGCTGGCAGGCTTCGGCGTTGGTCTCGACCGCTTCGGTGAGGTATCCGAATCCGGAGAGGACTTCTGCCAGACGAGCCACATTCGCGGCGTTTTTTGATTTCCCATCGGCCATCAGCCGCCAGGTCGCCATCGCCTCGTCCTTGCGCTTCAGCGAATGAAAATACTCGCCGAGATATTCTTTGTATTGAGCCGCCTCGGGCGCGAGGGCCATCGCCTTTTGATACAGCTCGAGCGCCTCGTCGGTCATCTCGACCGACCGGAATAGTTCGGCAACCTGCGACGCGACGAGCGGGTCTTTTGGTTTGGACGTTGTCAGCCGACGCCACACGGTGGCAGCGTCCTTTTTGCGCGTGGCCTCATCGCGGGCGGTGTCCTTCAGGATGATGCGGCCCCAGTCGCGCAGCGTGTCCGGATTGTTCGGCTCGTGTTTGTCGAGTTGCTCGTACTGCGCGATGACCTCGACGAACTTCTGCTCGTACAGCAACTGCGCGATCAGCGCGTGACGCAGATCCTTCTTCGTGGGGGCTGACTTCAGCGCCTTCTCCAGCCACGACTGAGCCTCCGGCCCGCGACCGAGTCCCGCCAGCAACCGTGACAGCCGCGAGATCGCTTCCAAGTCTTCCGGGTTCTTCTTCACCCACGCTTCGTAGTAGGCAATGAGTCCTGCCTGATCGTCGGTGCGTAGAAAAATATTTTCGATGCGGCGACGGACTTCACGGAACAGCCAGTTGTCGGGATTGAGTTGCCCGAGCAGCTTCTCGAACTCAGCCTTCGCCTCGTCTCCCTTGCCGAGCTTGACCTTGATCTCAGCCGCTTCCATCTGGAAGAGCGACTGCCGGTACTTGTCCTTCGTCAGTTTGGCGAGGCTTTCAAAGCGAGGCAACGCGGCGGCGTGTTCGCCCTCTTCCAGCAGTGTCGCCGCGATCTGCTCTTGGACGCGAGAGTCGTTGGGGAACTGCTTTTCGAGCCGGTTCCAAACTTCGAGAGCCTTGTCCGACTTTTGTGCTCGCTGATAGACGCGGCCCAATGCCTGATAGACATCCAACTGATCGGAGGGGGCCGGCTTCCGCTGCGTCGCCCGTTCGAGCGCCTCCGCCGCCTTGTCCGGTTGCCCGATCAAGACCTGCGATTGACCGAGGTAATACGACGCGAGATAGCTCGCCGGGTCGAGCGTCTCGGTCTGCTCAAACGCCTTCACCGCCATCGCGTCCTGCCCGCGCAACGACTCCATCAACCCCACAACCATCCAAGCCCCGGCCGCTTCGAGCTTGTCCGCCTTCGCGGCCTTGCCGCGATACGTCTTGATGACGCCATCGAGTGAACCTCGTTCGACGTGATAGCCATAGATCTTGTCGAGCGCCGTCCCGCGCCGCGGGTTCTTTTCGAGAACAGTCACAAACCGCTCGATGATCGCCTGCTCTTTGGCCTCCTCGGGATCGACCTCCTGAGCGCGGAGCGGGAACGAAACCGCCAGCCCCAGCGTCACACAGGCCACAGCCAGACCACGCCACCAGAGGGAAGAAAGCGAGCTCATGCGAGTAGCCTCCGAAAGGATTGTCCTTCGTTTACTTCGTGCCCTGCTGTTCCAAAAAGATTTGAATTTGAACAGAAGACAACGAAGCAAACGAAGATGAGAAGTGGATCCGACAAGTGACAGGCATTCTGTCTGCGATTCCTTGCGTTGTGAAGTATGCACGGGCAGAATCTCGCCGCTGATCTGGAGTACACGCAGCTAGCGTGTGCGTCTGGGCTGCAAACGACCCATCATCGAGTCACAAATCATGAACACACTGACTGCACCGACCACTTGGGTCGAATCCGTGGGGCGGCTCAAGTTGCCCGGCCGAGCGGATCGACGACTGAGCGAGTTGATGGACCGCAACACCGAAGGCCAACTCAATGCGGATGAACGAGACCAGTTGGAAGAGTTGGTCGAGTTGAGTGAGACTCTGTCGCTGGTTCGAGCGGAAGCTCTCAAGCTGTTGGCGGAATCAAAGTAGGGTGTGTGCAGTCTTCGGAACACACCAGCAACCCGCAGCGATGACTAACGATTGTGGTACGTTCCGAAGACTCCACGCACCCTACGGCTTTTCATCCGCCCTACACAATTTCACCGCGAGGAGTATCGCCGCATGACGACGACCGCCGAGACGCAACAGCAGTGCGAGCAGTTCCGCCAAGATTTCCAAAAGCTTCGGGACGAGATTGGCAAGGTGATCGTGGGCCAGAGCGACATCGTGCAAGGGACGCTGACCTGCCTGATCGGTGGCGGACATGTGTTGCTCGAAGGTGTGCCGGGCCTCGGGAAGACGATGCTGGTGCGAACGCTCGCCGATGCGCTGCACTTGAAGTTCAGTCGAGTCCAGTTCACGCCTGACCTGATGCCAGCGGACTTGCTCGGTACGAACGTCGTTCTCGAAACGCCAGACAAACAAAAGAAGTTCGAGTTCCAACAGGGACCGATCTTCACCAATATTTTGTTGGCCGACGAAATCAACCGCGCGACGCCGAAGACACAGTCGGCGTTGCTCGAAGCGATGCAGGAACACACCGTCACCATCGCCGGTCACACGTACAAGCTGCCCGAGCCGTTCTTCGTCCTCGCCACGCAGAACCCTCTGGAAATGGAGGGAACGTATCCGCTGCCCGAAGCGCAGCTCGACCGCTTCTTCAGCAAGTTGCTCGTGCCGTTCCCGTCGCTGAGTGAGTTGGAGCTGATCCTCGACCGGACCACGGAGGCGAAGTCTCCCAAGGCCGAGCCGGTGCTGACGGGCGAGCGTGTCCTCGCGATGCACAGACTCACGCGACAGATACCCATTGCCGAGGACGTGCGCCGCTACGGCATCACGCTGATCCTGGCGACTCACCCCGACAACGCCGCCGCCCCCGAGATCACCAAACGCTTCGTCCGCTACGGCAGCAGTCCGCGCGGCGCACAGGCACTGATCCTCGCGGCGAAAATCCTCGCGATCCTCGACGGCCGCTACCACGTCGCCCGAGACGACCTGAAGGCCGTCGCCTCGGCAGTCCTCCGCCACCGCATCCTCCTCAACTTTGAAGGGCAAGCGGAAGGAGTCCTGACCGACACGGTGGTCGAGGGTATCTTGAAGGCCGTGCAGGGGTGAGATTGCTTGGACAGGTGTTGCTTCGAGACGATCGAGGTGACGTTTGCCCTATCTCTTCTCTCTTCAACAGGAGTTCGCCATGACAACCGCAACGCTTTCAACGACGCCCGTACTCCACGAGTCCCCGCCGCTCATTCCAGACGACGAATGGGAGGTGGAAGAAGTAGTCGGTTGGACGGCCGTCGATCTCGCCGCTCGTTTCGGTGCGATGCCGCTCCATCGCATCTGTTTCGATCCAGCACCGGGCACTGCGACGGAAGCGGACGTGATTGCGTGGGAGGCTCGATCCAACCGGCTGTTCGAGTTAATCGACGGAGTCTTGGTGGAGAAGACAATGAGCAGCTTCGAGTCCTATTTGGCAATGACAATCGGCACGCTCCTGAACATCTATGTCCAACCACGAAAGCTCGGTGTGGTCTTGGGGTCGGACGGCATGTTGAAGATCATGCCCGACATGATTCGCATCCCCGATGCCTGTTTCATTGCGAAAGAGAAGCTGCCCGGCAAGTTCTCGGTCCATATTCCTGTGGCCAGTTTGATTCCCGATCTCGCAGTCGAAGTTCTGTGCCGGGGAAACGCGCATCAAGAAATGGAAGAGAAGCTGGACGATTATTTTGAGGTCGGTGTACGAGAAGTCTGGTATGTCGATCCGCGCGTCAAGCAGGTGAAGGTCTACGAGTCTCGAACGAGCATGCGTGAACTATCGGAAACCGACACGCTGGAATCGCGAGTCGTTCTGCCGGGGTTCTCACTGTCGTTGAAAGAATTGTTTGCCGATCCGGTCGGTGGATGAGATCGGTTGCTTAGGGTTGATTGTTTCAACCACCGGACGAATCGCCGATTTTGACGCGGGCAAGTTCGGCTCTGTCCGACGTGATGACGCGATGATCAACACAATCGAACCCTGAATGGGAGGAGAAGAGCAAATGTCAGCAGTTGTGACACAAGCAGGTCCCGAGTTGCGAACTCTGGCCGAAATCGAATCCGCCGCCTTGAAGCTGGATGTTGCCGAGCGATCCGAATTGGTGAGACTCGTGTCGGGAACCATCGAAGATGTTGGCGAACAGGAGGGCGAGCCGGGCGATGACGATCAGCTCTGGTTGGCCGAGATCGAACGGCGCGTGAATGAAATCCGACAGGGTAAGGTGGTGGGACGCGATGGTGAGACCGTGATGCGCGAGGCGTTGGCGAGGTTCTCGTGAAGCGCCATGAATACCATCCCGAAGCCGAACTCGAACTGCTCGCCGAGGCGGACTTTCACGAGTCGCGCGAACCCGGCCTGGGGGAGCGTTTCCTGTTGGCTGTCGATGGGGCAATTGAGCGACTCAAATTCGATCCGGCAGCCCGGCCCAAGACCCTGTTCGATGTTTGCCGACAGCCCGTCAAGGACTTCAAATTCGATGTGCTGTACCTTGATGAGCCGGATCGAATCTGGATCGTCGCGATCGCTCACTACAGCCGAAAGACAGGATACTGGCGGAAACGCCTCTGAAGGCCACGGTCACTGGGGTGAGACATGCTCTTCGACGGCGGTTTTTTGAAGAAGCTGGAATATCTGTCGCTGATTTCGCGGCGGGTCTTTCGCGGATCGTTGCTCGCTCAGCGGCGGACCAAGCAGATGGGGGGCGGGATCGAGTTCGCCGACCATCGCGAGTACACGCCCGGCGACGACTTCCGGCATCTCGACTGGAACGTCTACGCGCGGCACGGCGATCTGCTGCTGAAGCGGTTTCAGGAGGAGGAAGACCTACACGTTTACTTCCTGCTCGACTGTTCGCGCAGCATGGCGTTTGGCAATCCGGCGAAGTTCGACCTCGCACGGCAGGTGACGGCGGCGCTGGCGTACATCGCGCTGGCGGACCTCGACCGCGTGTCGGTCGTCGCGTACTCGCAGGAGATCGTCGCTGACTTCCCCCTGACGCGCGGCAAGGACCGCATCCTGTCGCTGCTTCGCTTCTTGGAGAAGCTCGAACCGCAGGGGACCGACACGAATCTCGGCCGCATTGTTAACAGCTTCGTGCTCAGGCCGCAGCGCCGCGGACTGGCCGTCGTGGTGAGTGACCTGTTCGACCCGAGCGGCTACGAGCGGGGCCTCGATCTGCTCCGGCATCGGACCTACGAACCGCATCTCATCCAAATCCACGACCCGGCCGAAGCGCGACCGAATCTGCTCGGCGAGATCGAACTGGTGGACATCGAGACCGACTCGCTACGCAAGGTCACGATCACCGAACGAGCCCTGCGCGAATACCGCCGCGTCTTCAGCGAGTTCCAAACCGGAGTCGCCGCCTACGGCAAGAAGTACGGGCTGGGATGTACTCAGACGACGAACGACGTGAACTTTGAAGACCTCGTCCTGCGCATGATGCGGACGGCGGGGGCGGTGAGTTAGGAATTGGAATGGCAGAAAGATGAAATGGTAAAAACATGGCCGACAAGCGTAGCAACGATGCCGCTCAATCCCATTTTCCTACCATCCATCTTCTTACCATCCATCTTTCTGCCATCTCTGTTTTTGGGTGATGCAACATGACTTTCGATTCGCCCGGTTCACTGTTCTGGCTGGCCCTCGCGGTGCCGATCGTGGTCTTCTACATCTTGAAGATCAGGTTGAGGCGTCAGCCGGTCTCGACGGTCATGTTTTGGAAGCAGGTGCTGGACGAGCAGAATCCCCGCTCGATTTGGCAGCGGTTGCGACACCTAGTCTCGCTGCTGATGCAACTGGCGATGCTCGCGTTGCTGGCGCTGGCCGTGGCCGATCCGTACTTCTTCTGGGAGGTGCGGGCTGCGCGACGGATCGTCGTCGTCATCGACAACTCGGCCAGCATGAACGCGACCGATGCGAAGCCGACTCGACTCGCCGAGGCCAAGCGGCAGGCGGGGCAGATCATCGCGGGGATGCGGCATCGCGACGAAGTGGCGCTGGTGACGGGGGGGACTCAACCGCAGGTCGTCGTCGGATTCACGGGTCGTCAGAAAACGGTGAGCAACGCGCTCGATGCCGTTCCAGCGACAGACGGTCCCTCGCATGTGGCCGAAGCGGTAGTGCTCGGTCAGCGGCTGCTGGGCGAAAGACGGGACGGGAAACAGCCCGAGGTCGTGGTCTTCAGCGATGGGCGGTTTGAGGGGGTGGAGTCGCTGGTCCCCTCGCCCCCGTCTTCGGGGGAGAGGGTTAGAGTGAGGGGGCCGAATGGTGAGGACGCTCCGAGTTCCGAGTCGATTGCTTCAAGCGGCCCCCCTCACCTTAACCCTCTCCCCCCCAAAGCGGGGGGCGAGGGGACAAAGCAAGAAGAACCCCTCACCCTAGCCCTCTCCCCGCAAAGCCGGGGCGAGGGGACAGGAGCACCCGTCAAACTGCACGTCATCGGTGAACGAACGGGCAACCTGGGGATCGTGCAGTTTCAGGTCCGTCGATCTCTCGTCGATCCGCTCGGTTATGAGATCCTCGCCGAAGTCCGCAACGCTTCCGACCAGCCGGTCGAATGCCGGTTCGAGGTCGAGCTGAACGACGAGCCGATCGATGTGGTGCCGCTCAAGTTGGCAGCGGGCGGCAAGTGGAGTCAGGTGTTCGAGAAGACCTCCGCCGAGGGAGGCCATCTGATCGCGACGCTGACCCACCACGACGCGCTCGCTGCCGACAACACCGCGCGCGCCGTGTTGCCTCGACGCGAGATTCAGCCCGTGCTGCTCGTCACGTCGGGGAACCTGTTCCTGCAAAAAGTGTTCGAGGTCAATCCGCTCGTAAGACTGACCGTGGTGGCGGAAACGCCGGCCACGATCCCGGCGGGAACGGTCGTCGTCTTTCATCGAGTCGTGCCCGAGAAAATTCCCGCCGGGCAGGTCTTCGTGATTGATCCGGCCAACGCCAGCGACCTCTACACGGTGGGCGAGCCGATCGCGAACCCGATCGTGACGAAGCAGGACAAGGACAGCCCGCTGATGTCGCATGTCCGTCTCGACAACGTCCTGATGCCCGAGGCTCGCCAACTGACTCCGACTCGTCCCGACGAGACAAAAATCCTCGCCGAGGCCGTCACGAAGGAGCCGATCTTCTTCGCCGTGAATCGTCCGGAAGGAAAAGTCTTGGTTCTGACGGTGAACCTCGACAAGGGAGACCTTCCGTTGCGCACGGCCTTCCCGATCACCGTGGCCAACGCGCTGCACTGGTTCGCAGGCAACAAGGGCGACCTGCGCGAGTCCCTTCCCGCCGGATCGCTCGCGACCCTGACAGCCTCCGATTTCGCCAGGCCCTCGAAGGGCGAGCCGCTCGCGCTTCGCAGCCCGACCGGTGAACTGAAGCCACTTCCACTGAACATTGAGAAACTGACCATCGGGCCGCTCGATCAATGTGGGGTGTGGAGCATCGTGGCGGCGGTGCAGGAGTCAGGAGTCAGGGGACAGGAATCAGACAAAGCGAACAGACCACAGCCTTCGTCCATCAGCCAACCTCTCCTCGAAATCGCCTGCAATCTGGCAAGTGTCGCCGAGTCCGACATTCGGCCTTCCGAGGAATTGCTGGAGACGAAGGTCGCCGTCTCACCAGTCCTGGCCGGTCTCGGTTCGAGGCCGATGTGGTTCTGGCTGCTGCTGGCTGGTCTCGTGCTGACGACGGTCGAGTGGTGTCTGTATCAGCGGCGGGTGATTAGCTGAGTACCGTGTTCAGTCGTCTAAATGAGGCACCGTCTTGGATATGACAAAAACACTGACCGTAAACATCCCCACAATCATGATCGCCGAGAACGCCAGTCGAGTCCAAGGCAACCATGGTTTAGCAGTAAGTTCGTCCCAGGCGCTGATCGGTGGATAGAAGGAAAGATATGTCCATCTCCAAAGCCAACCGGATACCGCAACAGAAGCGATGAACAAAACGATTCCGAAAATGGCGAGTGGTTTCATGAGGTGATCCTCGTGACTTTTGAAATTGGACGCTGAACGAATGCCGCGTTGAAAACGATTTGTCGAGCGGGAAGCTCAAAGGCGGGAAAGAGTATACATGTTCGACAGCTTTCAACTCGACCTGACGCATCCGTGGTGGCTGGCTTCGCTGGTGGTCGTGGTGCCGTTGTTGGTGTGGTACTTCCGGCGGTCACTGTCGGACTTTCCACCGGGGCAGATTCTGGTGTCGTTGCTGACGCGCTGCCTTGTCGTGACGCTGCTGGCTTTGGCGATGAGTGGTCTCGCGCTGCTTCGGCCCACGGCGCAGCAGTTCATCATCGTGGCGATTGACCAGAGCCTCAGTGTGGCCGGTGACGAGGAGGACATTCCGGTCGTGACGGGGGACGCGGCGAAGGAGGCGGTTCCGGCGAAGAAGAGTCAGGTGGATGAGTATCTCGACAGGGTGTTGGCCGACTCGGGGCGGGTGGGTGAGAACAAGGTGATGTTTCTGCCGTTTGCCTCACAGGCGGGATCGCTGGCGAAGGAGCGGTCTGCTGCGTTGACGAAGAACAGCGAAGAGAAGCCCCCTCACCCTAGCCCTCTCCCCGCAGGGCCGGGGCGAGGGGACAAGAGGGAACTGGATCGCAATGCGACCGACATTGCCTCGGCGATTCGGTCGGCGGCGGGGGCGATGCCTCCCGATTATGTGCCGCGCATCGTGTTGTTGAGTGATGGGAATCAGACGGCGGGCGATGCGCTGCAGGCGGCGCTGGGGACGGCGTTTGGAAATGCACCCCCTCACCCTAACCCTCTCCCCCGAAGACGGGGGCGAGGGGACAAAGCCGAAGACGCCGCTTTGCCATCGACCCTCAACCTTCAACCGTCAACCAATCTCATCCCCATCGACACCGTGCCGCTCAAGGTGCGCGACAACCCCGAGGTGCAGGTCGCTGCCGTCGAGGTTCCCGCGCAGGTGCGGGAGGGCGAGCCGTTCTACGTCGAGGTCGTCATCAACTCGAACCACGAGGACGAAGGGTTGGTCGAGGTCTTTCGGGGTGCCCACAAGGTGTTGAGTGAGACCCGCAAGTTGAAGGCGGGGGAGAACCGGTTCCGCTTTCAGCAGTCGATCACGGGAGAGCGGTTGGCGCAGTACACGGTGAAGATCGGCGGGTTGAAGACCGACACGCTGCTCGACAACAACACCGAATCGGGACTCGTCTTCACGACGGGCAAGCCGCGCGTGCTGCTGATTGAGAGTGATCCGAAGCTGGCGCAGCAACTCGTTTGGGCGCTTCAGCAGGAGGAGATCGAAGTCGATGTGCGGCCGGTCGAGGGGATGCCCGAGTCGCTGGCCGACCTGCAAAACTACGAGTTGCTCGCGCTGTCGAACGTCCCCGCGACAAGCCTCTCGCAGCGGCAGATGGAACTGGCGCGGACGTATGTGCAGGACTTGGGTGGCGGTTTCATGATGCTCGGTGGCGATCAGTCGTTCGGGCTGGGGGGCTACTACAAGACGGTACTCGAAGAAATCCTGCCGGTCCGGTCGGACTTCGAGAAGGAAAAGGAAAAGCCCTCGCTGGGGATGGTCCTCGTCATCGACAAGTCCGGTTCGATGGGGGGCGACAAGATGGAGATGGCCAAGGAGGCGGCGAAGAGTGCGGCGGAGTTGCTCGGCCCGCGCGACCAGCTCGGCGTGATCGCGTTTGACGGCGACTTCTACGTGGTGAGCGACTTCCAGTCGGCGTCGAACAAGGCCCGCATCATCGACGACATCAGCCGCATCGAGGCGGGCGGCGGGACGACGATGTATCCCGCGATGGAAGAGGCATACAACATCCTGCAGGGGTCAACGGCCAAGCTGAAGCACGTCATCATGCTGACCGACGGCATCAGTTCGCCGGGCGACTTCGAGGGGATGGCTCAGCAAATGGTGTCGGCCCGCATGACCTGCACGACCGTCGCGGTGGGCGAAGGGAGCGACACGAACCTGCTGGAAGAGATCGCCCGCGTCGGGCAGGGCCGGTTCTTCTCGGCGACCGACCCGGCGACGCTGCCTCAGATTTTCGCGAAGGAGACGATGACGGCGAGCAAGTCGGCGATCAACGAACAGCCGTTCGTGCCGCAGGTGATCCGCCCGACTGCCGCACTGGCCGGCATCGATTTTGAAACGGCTCCGTTCCTGCTGGGCTATGTCGTCACGCGACCGAAGGCGACGTGCGAGTTCATCCTCGCCACCGAGGCCGGTGATCCACTGTTGTGTTGGTGGCGGTATGGCCTCGGGACGACGGTGGCCTTCACGTCGGATGCGAAGAGCCGCTGGGGGGCGGAGTGGTTGACGTGGCCCGGTTACAGCAAGTTCTGGGCGCAGGTCGTCCGCCATTCGATGCGGAAGAACGACGTGAAGGGTGTGATCGTCGATGTGAAGCAGGAGCGGCGTCGCGCGACGGTGACGCTCGATGCGATCGACCCGACGGGAAAATTTCTCAACCAGGCCGAGACCGAAGTGACGGTGATCGACCCGCAACTCGGACAGCGCAAGCTGGAGATGAAGCAAACCGCGCCGGGCCGCTACGTGGCTGAGTTCGACACGCCCGCGTCGGGTGCGTACCACATGAACCTCTCACAGAAGACGGCGGGCGGCACGCTGCTCCACCAACAAACGCGCGGCCTGATCGTGGGCTATCCCGACGAACTCCGCCTCCGTCCGACGAACGAAGAACTCTTGAAGTCCCTCGCCGCCGCCACGGGAGGCCGCTTCAATCCAAGTCCCGAAGAGTTGTTCACCGAGCCGTCATCGGCCACCGCCTCACCGGGCCTCGGCACGAAGAACGTGAACTCCCCGCGAACGGTCCCGCGCTCAACGCCGCTCTGGCCCTACCTGGTCTCGACCGCGATCCTGCTGTTCGTGCTGGATGTGGCCCTGCGGCGGATCGACTTCAGCCTGTGGTGGCCGGTTAGGAGTTGGCGATGACGGACCAACTGCGAAAGCCCGTGAAGAAAACTCGTTGGTGGGCATGTGGACTCGCGGTCGTGTGGCTGATCTTGTGGATCGTCGCGCGGCCCCGCTGGGTTGAGGTCCGGAACTCGAATGCGGAAGTCGCGACAAACGTGAAGTTGGAAGTGTGGACTCGCGGCGGAGGGAAATTGGTGGCTCGACGCGAATGCTCCAAGCTGTGGCCGGGCCAGAAGCTGATCGTTCGTCATTGGACGGATGGAGTGGATGCGAAGATGTGGTACACGCTGAGCTTTGGCACGGCGAGCTATCACGAACGTTCCGTATGTGGTGAGCAGGGCGAAGGATGGCGATTTGATATTCAGCCTCACGGACTCATCAAGTCGTGGTACGTGAACGAACCACGCCGAAGATATTAATAATGGACGGCTGTTGGATGTCTGGGCAGAATGCCTGCCACATTCGCGACCTACTTTGGAGGAAAACCATGACCACATTGATCACCGACCGACATCTCGAACGGAGCCTGATCCGTCGTCGTCGCATGAGGGGAGCCGACCGGTTCGACGAGGTTTGGGAGGGGGTCTACGTCATGAATGCGTATCCGAATGTGGAGCATCAGAGTTTGGTCGGGCGTCTGACGAGCATCCTGCTGTTTCTCATCGACGATCAGAAGTTGGGAATGGTCCTGCCCGGTTGCAACGTTTCGGATCGGCCTCTGAAGTGGAAGGAAAACTACCGCTGTCCCGATGTCGTGGTGTTCCTCAACGGGACGAAGGCGATTAATAAGAAGTCGCACTGGCTGGGTGGGCCGGACTTGGCGATTGAGATCATCAGCCCCAATGACCGCTCGCGCGAGAAGCTCGAGTTCTATGCGCAGGCCGGGACGCGGGAGTTGCTGTTGCTCGACCGAGACCCGTGGTCGTTGGAACTGTACCGGTTTGAGAATGGTCTGCCCGAGTTGGTTCAGCGTGCGGATGTTGCCAACGGTGGAGTGGTCGAGACGAACGTGGTGCCTCTGCTGTGGCGGTTGGTTGCGGGGACTGAGCGTCCGCTCTTGGAGGTCTCAATGACGGATGGCTCCAAGCGCTGGGAAACTTGATGTTGCTGGGAGTTGAGGCGAGCGGAAAGTGCTGCCTGCCCCCCACCAACCCGAAGTGTGAACGAGGGCGTCGATCGACTTCGCCCTCGTTCACAC
>JAYTGQ010000334.1:0-6027 GCA_043733345.1 Schlesneria sp. | reverse complement strand
GGCGTGGTCAGCGTGCGGAACTCATCGTCGCCCAGCGTCGGGTCGTGACTCAGTTGTGGGACGTGCCACAGACATCAGTTGGCCGCGCAGGCCACCTGCCGCAGACCGGCGAGGTTTTTTCGTGCCCGCGACGAAGCCGAATGGTGGTTGGACGACTTCTCCCGCGAGGTGGCGTGTTCTGCGGCGAGCCCGGCGAGCCCGGCGAACAGAGCTTTCCCGAACATGTGCCGATCCAAGACCTCGGCGACAGACCTGTTGATCCCGGCGACAGACCCGTTGATCCTGGCGGCAGACGTGTTGATCCTGGCGGCAGACTGGTTGAGACTCATGAGGCAGGCTCTGTGGGCACGGGCTCTCGACCCCCGCCGCTCGTCGGCTCCAAGGCGTCTCGCACGCCATTACGCCCCGCCGAGCCTGCACTTTCCACCCTCAACTCGCGCAGCGACCGGTCTGAGGCGCAGCCCTCGCTGGAGTCTTCGGAACGCACCGTGAACGGCAAGTCACTCCTCGGTGCGTTCTGAAGACTCCACGCACCCTACGTGTTGCATCATGCCCAAAAACTCTCGGACATAGTAAATGCCCAACCTTACGGCCACGGCTCGCTTTGAGCAGCTCACTCATGGCCGCGTGAGGCATCGCCGCGCCCCCCTTGGAATTGATGTCTCAAATCTCGTCGCGTCAAAACGTGCGACTCAGGACCGCATCCATTAGCACTTCGGTGTTGTGAGGTGTGGTGTGACTCGGAATACTCTCGGCTCACCAAGTTCTCTCAACGGAGAAGTCCATGACGCGCGAGTGGTACTTTCAGGTAATGGGGCAAGAGTTGGGGCCGCTCTCCGGCGGGGAACTCAAGGCCAAAGTGACGAACGGTCAAGTTCAACCCGACACGCTGATTCGCAAAGGAGTGGACGGGAAGTGGCTGTTTGCGGCAAAGGTGAAGGGACTGTTCGCGGTCCCCGAGGACTCGCCGCCCGAGCAGGTCGCTCCACCACCGGTCTCCAAGTCAAAGTCTTCGGCCACGATGTCGGTCGCGGGTGTTGCCGCGAGTCGAGACAAGCCGGGTTCGAGCGCCGAGATGAAGACTCATCAAGGGGCTTCCCCACCGCAAACACACACGCGAACGATGCTGCTCGTGCAGGACGACGACAACGATGGCGAAGCTCCCTCGAAACCGCCGTCGGTTGAGTTCTACGACTTCGTCGGATTTCGCGAAGCCATCTCGCCGGTGTTGTACGACGCGGTGAAACGGTTCGTCACCGATCGCGGGATTACCATGAGCCAGGTCAACCGGCGGGCATTGGCCGAGTTCATCGAGCGACCGGAACTGGCGAGCGATCTGTTAATCACGGCCGTGGCAGCGGTGCCCCAACCGGTGAAGGCGAAGTCGAATCGAGACGGCAGCCGGCCACCGTCCGAACGCGAGCAGCAAGAACTCGCAACCTTCCGCTTCACACTGTTCAACAGTAGCCCCGCAGCGATGCACGTCGTGGAAGCCGTCTTTCTGCCCGAGACAATTGAGGAACGAATTTATGACACATTTGGCGACGAGACCCCGCCGCCGCTCGATCACACGGGCCATGTTCCCGCGCTGCTCAGCCCGCTCATCGCAGGCAAGGCGATACGAATGCCACTCGATGTGTCAATTCAGTCGCAAGAGATCCACAATCTGTTCGTCTGGTTCCACGCGGTGACAAAACCGAGCCTGACCAAGGTCCGAGGCCAACTTCTGGTCGGTCACGACGGCGAACGGGCGATGAGCGAATACTTCACAATCATCGTCCACGGCGACAGCCCAACAGGCGGCTAAGGGGCTGTGCATCATTTACGTCCGAGAGTGAGCGGTCGGTCGCGTGGGACAAGCTCGCTTCGAGCGCCGGCCCACCACTCCGTACTCGTTGGCTGCGAAACTGGTGGGCCGGCGCGGCGAAGCGCCGCTGGTCCCACCCTACATTTTGTTGGCCACTCTCGGACGTGGTAGATGCACAGCCCCTAAGCCGCCCGACAGAAGCTTGGCTGCCCCGCAGGATGGATGCCTCGTCCACTCGGGCTACGTTGAAAGCTTGGACGAACGAGGCGTCCATCCTACGAACAGGTCTTCGACGCCATGAGCAAACCGCACCAATTTCTCAGATCGTTGCATCGAGCCGAGCCGCGACTTTGCAGCGCGTTGTTCGCAGCGATGCTGGTGTTCTCGCTGCCCGCCTCCGCCGCAGAACCTCAACGTCTGACGATGGACGGACGAGTGAAACGCAATCCCGTGCTTCTCAATCCGTCAGGGACGGAGTTGCTCTATGTATTGCATGACAAACCGAACCGGTTGAGGCTTATGAAGCTCTCACTGAAAGACGGCCAATCGACGCCGCTGCATCCCGATGAAACGCGTTCCGAATTTGAACCGGCCGTGTCGGTGGACGGGCGATATCTGGCCTACGTGCAGAACCGAGGAAACCTGTCGCTGGCAATGGTCGTTCACGATTTGATCGAGAACAAAATCACCGAGCTTCCCCCAGGCGGCGGCTTCTCGGGAATGCACAGCCCGACGTTTACGCGCGACAACAGTCAGATTTTGTTTAGCTATCCAGAGGACGGGCGGCAGTCCATTTTCTCGGTCGATCTGGATTGCAAAAACCGCCAGACGGTCGTCGCTTCGGCGGGCGTCAACAACTGGCCACACTGTTCGTCAGACGGCAAGCGACTCGTCTTCAGTTCGACTCGCGACGACGACTACGAACTGTACGTCTCCAACGTCGATGGCTCGCATTTGCAACGATTGACGACCAGTCCGAAACAGGACATCCGCCCCAAGTTCTCGCCCGACGGAAGCCGCATCGCATTTACCAGCGGTCGCGATGGCAACTACAACATCTACGTGATGGGAACCGATGGAAATAACCTCACGCCTGTAACGACTCACGCTGAACACGATGACTACGCGGCATGGCACCCCGACGGCAAACACCTCATCGTCGTCAGCGAACGGAGCGGACAGTTTGATTTGTTCCTGGTTCCACTTCCATAGGTGAGACTGTCTGAGTTGTCCAGATGTAGGGTGGGCACGGCCCACCATTCGGCCATCGGTTGCGGTGGGCCTACGAAAAGTCAGACAGTCAAAGAGAGGTGAGACTCCCCCGAATCTCCACAGTGGGGTCGTGGGGTCAGTCGTGTGATACAGTGCCGCGACGACTTGAGGGCAATCAATTATTGTCGCTCGTCGTGACCGCGCGACTCCAATAGTTTGATCGAACGTCTCATCGTTTCGGCACCGCTCCGCGTGATGTCTCGCAGAGCCGACACCCAAACTTAGAATTGACAAAACCTAGAAATCGCGCGCAGGTTTGCAGACTTGCCGCAAGCATACGGGAGGTGAGATGCGACAGGTTTACTTGATCGGAATGGTCTGCGTTGGAAGCCTGCTTACGACGGGAGTCAGTCGCGGGGAGACTGAGCCGACGGCCGAGCCGCTTCGGTTCTTTGAAACGTCGATTCGGCCGCTGCTGATCGAGAAGTGCCACAAGTGTCACGGTGTCGAGAAGCAGTGGGGCACACTGCGACTCGACTCGCGCGAGGCCCTGCTGAAGGGAGGCGACTCGGGTGCGGCGGTCGTGCCCGGCAAGCCGGACGAGAGCTTGTTGGTGAAAGCCATCTCGCACACCGATGATGATTTGCGGATGCCTCCCAAAGAGAAGTTGTCTGACCGGCAGATCGCGGACCTGACGCGGTGGGTCTCGATGGGCGCACCGTTTCCCGCCACTGTCGCCTCTTCCACTCCACGGCTGCGCGATCCGAACCACTGGGCGTTCCGACCGCCTGTCGAGCAGATTGCGCCCGAGACGCCGCAAGCCGCTCGGTCGAACGGAGCGATCGACCGGTTCGTGCTTGCCAAGCTCGATGCCGCGACATTGGAACCCGCTTCATCGGCGAGCCAGCGGACGTTGATTCGTCGCGCGACGTTCGACCTCATCGGACTGCCGCCAACTCCCGCTGAGATCGCCGAGTTCTTGTCCGACGAGCGGCCCGATGCCTTCGCGAGACTGGTCGATCGCTTGCTCGCGTCGCCCGCCTACGGAGAACGTTGGGGACGGCATTGGCTCGACGTGGCGCGCTATGCCGACTCGAACGGCCTGGATGAGAACGTCTGTCACGGCAATGCGTGGCGCTATCGCGACTATGTGGTCGCCGCGTTCAATCAGGACCAGCCGTTCGATGAGTTCTTGGTCGAACAACTGGCCGGAGACCTCTTGCCCGCAGCCGATGATGCGACGCGGCATCGCCTCCTCATCGCGACCGGCTTCTTGTCGATCGGTCCCAAAGTGCTGGCCGAAACGGACGAGTCCAAGATGCGGATGGACATCATCGACGAGCAGATCGACACGGTTGGCCGCGCGATCTTCGGACTGACGCTGGGCTGTGCCCGCTGCCACGATCACAAGTTCGATCCGATTGAGACGGCCGACTATTACGGACTGGCCGGCGTCTTCAAAAGCACGCGCACGATGGACAAGTACACGAAGCTCGCCGTCTGGCACGAGAACCCAACTCCCACGCCGGTCGCCCTCGCGCTGAAGGCGGCTCACGACGCACAGGTCACGGAGAAGAAAGCCGCGCTACAAGCCTTCATCGAGCGAGGTGATGCCGCCGTCAAAGCGACACTGCCCGCCGGAGAAGCTCCCCCCGCCAAGCTCGAAGACAAGTACCCGGACGAGACCAAAGCCGAACTGAAAAAGCGGCGTGAGGAACTGGCCAAGTTCGAGAAGGCCGCTCCCGAGATGCCGTCCGCGATGGGGGTGAACGAGGACGCGGTGGTCGATGTGGCGATTCACATTCGCGGCAATCCGCTCAAGCTGGGTGAGGTCGTGCCGCGTCGCGTGCCACTCGTGCTGGCTGGTGCTTCGGCTCCGAAGTTTGTTGCGGAACAGAGTGGCCGCTTAGAGCTGGCTCGATGGTTGGTCGGTGCCGATCATCCGCTCACGAGTCGCGTGTTGGCGAACCGAATTTGGCGATGGCACTTCGGCCGAGGACTCGTTCGTTCGACCGACAACTTCGGTTTGCTGGGCGAGCGTCCGTCGCATCCCGAGTTGCTCGATTGGCTCGCGCGGCGAGTCACTCAGCGCGGTTGGTCGCTCAAGGCGCTGCATCGTCAGATCATGGACTCACAGACCTACCAAGCCGACAGCCGCGCGGAGGGACTGCTGATCGAACGCGATCCCGAGAACCGGCTGTTCGGTCGCGCCGACGTGCGACGGTTAGAGGCCGAAGCAGTGCGCGACTCGTTGATCGCGGTGGGAGATACGCTCGATCAGACGCTCGGCGGCTCGCTCCTCAAAATCAAAAACCGCGACTACTTCTTCGACCACACGTCTACGGACCTGACCGACTACAAGAGCCAGCGTCGGTCGCTGTATCTCCCCGTCGTCCGCAACAACGTCTACGACGTGTTCCAACTGCTCGACTACCCCGACGCGGCGATCCCGACCGGCGACCGCACGACGACGACGATCGCGCCGCAAGCGCTGCTCATGATGAACAGCGATCTCGTGGCGAAGTGCAGCGCCGATCTGGCCGCCAAGGTTTGGATTGGTTCTTCCGGCAACGGCTCTGAGGCTCGCAAAGTAACCCGCAGCGTGAGCGAGGATGTTGGGAAATCCAGCGTGGAATCGTCCTCGCTGACGCTGCGGGTTGGTGTTGGGACCGCTGCTCATGACGATGAGTCGCACCGGATCGCTCTCGCTTACACCACCGCCTTCGGTCGCGAGCCGTCTGCGGATGAAGTGGCCAGTTCGTTGGACTTCCTCCATCAAGTCGAACAGACCCTGGCCACAAAAGAAGGAACACCAGATCAACGCCGCCGCCAAGCGTGGAACAGCCTCTGCCACGTCCTGCTCAGTTCCAACGAGTTCATCTATGTGCGGTGATCGCCCGTGGATCACGGATTGGTGGTCTCTACACAATTCAGAACAGGCATTTTCTGGTGACGTGTTTGGCTTTGGCTTCTGTTCTTCATCCGTGCCCCGGCTTTGCCATCCGTGC
>JAYTGQ010000333.1:0-6028 GCA_043733345.1 Schlesneria sp. | reverse complement strand
CAGTAACCCGCAGCGTAAGCGAGGGAAACAAGGGGAAACGCCTCATGTCATCGCCCTCGCTCACGCTGCGGGTTAGTAAAGTCAGTGCCATTGGGCGTGGCTGCGGCGGCTGGGAATCTCGATCAGCCACGGCCGCCCGTATCGTCCGCAGACGCAGGGGAAGGGCGAGCGTTTCCAGCGCACGCTGACGGCGGAGGTGCTGCGCGACCGCAGCTTCCTCGACGTGCCCGAGACGCAGTCACCGCGCGATCGCCGAGCAATCTCCATCGGCCGCTTCCTCGTGGCGTGACGCTGGATCAGGTGCTGTGTTACCAAGAGCCGCGGGTGGTGCAGAACGACTGGACGGTGTCGTGGTGCAACCGAATTTTCAGTTGAGCGTCGCGCATCAGAAGCTGGCGCTGGCCCGCCAGAAGATTTTGGTGAGCGAGCTGCGGGATGGCACGCTGCGGCTGACATGGAACGGCCGCCCGCTGCCTTGGACTGAGGTCTGCACCCGCCCAGCCGAAGCCCACAGTTCCCGCGACAACGCAGCCTCCCCACCAACCTGCTGCCACCCATCCGTGGCGTCGTCGCATCCGCCGAGAAAAAACGCCGTTCGGGAGGGTGGGGCCGTTCCGAACGAGAATGTGACATTTCTAAGTGGGCGAACTCTGTACTACTCCCGTTTGGTTTCTTTGCGCGGCGCGCAGATTTTGAACAGAAGCCAACGAAGGGAACGAAGGGCGGAGCGATCCAGCAGAGTCAGACGGTATTGCCGAAGTCACGCGACTGCTGGACCTTTGTTGCCTTCTGTTCAAGCGTTTTGTTTCTTTGCGCGACGCGCAGATTTTGAACAGAAGCCAACGAAGGGAACGAAGGGAACGAAGGGCGGAGCGATCCAGCAGAGTCAGACGGTATTGCCGAAGTCACGCGACGGCTGGACCTTTGTTGCCTTCGTTTCTTCTGTTCAAGTTTTGGTTGCGCCCGAAGACCGCGCTGGGACATTTCTATCTTGGTCCGACACAATCGCCGCAGTCCTTCATCTCTCGCGACCAGATGGCTACCTTGTCTCCGGCTGCGAGGAATTCGGTCGGTTTGAGTACGAGTGGCGATCAGTGGTTGTCTGGTCTAGCGAGGCATTGTCATGTTCAAGTTCATCGGGATCGCGGTGGTGGTTGGTGTCATCGTGGGGACGGTGCGTGAGGCCGTGGCATTCTCACCCTCGCTGCTCCTCGCGCGAGCCGTCTGCGCGCAGGATGAGTCGGACACGAAGCAGCCGAACGCCGATGCCAAGCCAAACGGTGCGGGCAAAGATGCCGACGCAGCCGAAGCGTTTAAAAAGCTGATCGAGCGGATCGGCAAGTTGGAGGCGGAGGTCGAGCGGTTGAAGAACATTCCCCCCGCTGTTGCCGGTGCAACCAAGGGTGGGCCGGTGTTGACCCTGGTCGATGTCGCGCACGTCGGCATGGCTTATGGTCCGACCGGCCAGTCGCGCTACGTGGCCATTCGCGTCACGCTGGCCAACACGTCGGATCAGCCCGTCACATTGACGCGCGAGCAAGTCGCGGCCGAGATCGACGGTGAGGCCCGCAAGTTGGAGCCGATCCCGGCGGGGACTTCCGGGTACTCGTTCCTCTTCGACAAGCAAAATTACTCGTTGAGCAAGATGCAGCCCAAGAAGAGTTGGAAGGTGACGGCGGGGGGGCAGAATTCGATCTGGTTCGTGTATGCGGGGCTGCCCGTGTCGGCGACCGTGCCTCGCTGCAAGCTCAAGCTGACGCTGGGCGAGGTCACGAAAGAGATCGACATCAACGAAGTACAACGTGCCGTGTTGGGTCTCGAATCCGAACGGATTGGACCGCGCAACAGTCTCGCGCTGCTGACCGTCACCGGAACGCTGAACGCGTTCAACACGCAGTCGATCATCGACGAAATGGAGCGGCTGGTGACGCAGAAGGTCGTGCGAGTCGTCCTGCGTTGGAGTGCCGATGCACCGCAACCCGATGGTCCCGCTTTGAATGGACTCAACCAGGCGACCGCCGCACTCGGCCAACCGCGCAATGGCGGCGAGCAGTTCCCCGCGATCCCTTCGGCGTTGCGCGAGTTCCATCTGGTGAAGTACTCGGACAACGATGGCTCGGCCGACTACAGTGGCTATCGTGGCGGCAACTTCCCGCAGCGCGTTCACAAGACGGCGGCCGACGCGGTTGGCTCGGCGTTGCGTTCCGCGTACCTCGCCCTGCCGCGCGACGAGCTGCTCCACGAGATTCGCGAAGGGAACGCACTGACGCGCGCGGCCGCACTCGCTTACGGCGGTGGTCGCCTCGATGCCGAACATTTGCCGCTCCTTTTTCAATGGATCGAGGACAAAGACCCCCATATCCAGCGATCCGCATTGCAGGCACTCAGTCATTTCGGTGAAGCAGACGCCGTCGCGAAGCTGGTCTTCTATGTTCAACGCAACATCGAACCGTTCTCCAGCACGGCGATCGAGAGTCTGGCGGGATCGCGCTTCGGCTCCGCACACGATGCCCTGCTCAACCTGCTCAAAAATGAAGAGCCGGAGTCGAAGAAGCGGATCGTGCAGGTTCTGGCCAAGTATCCGAGGCCGATCTGGTCCGAGACGCTTTACGAATTCGCCTCCGATCCTCGCGCGGGGCTGCATCTCGAAGCCGTGAAGGCCCTCGCGCAGGTCGGTCATCCGAAGCTGGTCGAGGTTTTGGAGACGGGTCTTAAGAGCAGCGACAAGCCGCTCAAAGACTTCTCATTTCAAACGCTCGCCAATCGCACTGATGAACTGAGCGAGAAGCTGGCGCTGGAGTTCACGCTGGTTCATCTCAAGACCTTGCCTCCAGACAACGGGATGGTGCAACTCCTGTCTCGGACGAAAGACGCCCGTGCGCTACCACTCTTGCTGGACCAACTGAACTCACAGTTGGAGGCCAGCAAGCAGAACGAACGCCAAGCCATACTCAACCTGCTCGTGCAGATCGGCGATAAAACGGTCGCCGACACGCTCGCCGAGAAGTACGCGTCGTTCAAGCCGAACGAGCAGGCTCTCGTGTTGAACGGACTCCGCCAATTCCGGCATCCGAAATTCCGTGAGTACGCCGGAGCGGCTTTACTAACGAGCGACAGCACGCTCGTCTCCACCGCGTCGAATGCCCTCATGCAGGAAGGCCATCCCGCTGGAGAAAAGCTGCTGATCGAGGCTCTCGACAAACAGACGACACCGCATCTCGTGGCCAATATCGCGAATGCGCTCGGCAACCTCGGCACTCCCGGCGCACGCGAAGCGCTCCTCAAGGCCAAGGACTCGAAGGACGCCAACAAAAAGAGCTACGTCAACGCCGCGTTGCAAAACATCAAGCAGCGTTCGCCCGGCTTTCAGTACATCTTGCAGGCCCAACAGCGATTGCTGGCCGTCAGCGATAAGAATGACAAGGAGGCGAAGGAGCAGGCCGAGAAGGAGGCGATTGAGTTCTATGACTTGGCGATTCAACTCGACGCACAACTCGCGGAAGCGTTCGCGGGGCGAGGCAAGGTCCGACTACGTCAGAACAAACTGTCCGAAGCGGGGAAAGACTTCGACAAGGCGATCGAACTGAAACTGGA
Organism: Schlesneria sp.; assembly: GCA_043733345.1. GTDB lineage: Bacteria > Planctomycetota > Planctomycetia > Planctomycetales > Planctomycetaceae > Schlesneria. Next base: position 2,434 of record JAYTGQ010000333.1, on the reverse strand, counting down.
ACCTGAAGACGGTGAAGTCATCACGGGCTTGGCGTTGTCCCGCGTCGTCGAGGGCCGGTTGGACGACGCCTTCAAACTCGTCGAGACGAATCGGGAGAAGCACAAGTCAGTGCGAGACGGCCTGTATGCCTACAACGCGGCTTGCGTCTACAGCCGCGCCTGCGAATACCTCGACAGCCATCCAGACATTCCTGATCGCGACCAGAAGCGGGACGAATACCGGAAGAAGTCGCTCGCGGATCTCGCACTCTCGGTCAAACAAGGCTTCGACGAATTCGACTGGATGGCCAAAGACCCGGATCTCGCCGCCCTGCACACCGACGAAGAATTCAAGAAGCTCATCGCCGCGAAGCCGACTGAAAAACCCGCCGACAAGAAACCAAAGGCCGATGACGAGTGAGAACACATGAGCAATACGCCCTCGCACTCCGCGCCTTTCTGAGCGGGGTGGCGTCAGCCCCCTGGCTCTTGGGCGTCAGCCCTTCGGCTCGGGCGTCAGCCCTCTGGCTTGGGCGTCAGCCCCTGATTCGACCAACAAGAACCAGGGGGCTGACGCCACCCCGCTCGGAAATGCAGAAGAGGGCTGACGCCCAGAAGCCGTGCTGGGATCACGACCGCTTATTGCTGCGTCTCAACCTGACATCGAGATATCGGCCAAGTCGGCGCGGATCGTTTCATACGTCGTGTTGTAAGCCAGCGCGAGCGGATCAGGCGTGACGCCCCAGCGTTGGCAAGCCGCCTGATAAATCTCGGGCCACCAGTTCCGATGTTCGGTCAGGCCCTGTTCGACATACGCGCGCCAGTGGCTGAGGACTTTGGTCCAGCAGCGGTCGCCATAGCCCATCGCTTCGTGGAGGTCTTTGAATTCCTTCACGTACCACTCGCGACCGATCTGCGCGTGCAACACTTCATCGGCCCAGTCGAAGTCCTGAATCACGGCGGCCAACGGCAGGCCCGAGGCTTGGCCGACTTCCCACTCGAACCGCTTCCCCGTGCGCGGCATCAGGCCCTGCTCGATGAAGAACAAGACCGCGTGACGCTCCCACGGTTCGAGCTGCGTGTTCAGGTTGAGCGACCAAGTGAAGTTGATCGGGATGCGCGACCAGTCAAGTCCCAGCGCCACGAACCCGACCTCGCCGAGCATCGCGTGGCGCGCCTCATCCCACAGTTGTCGCGTCATGTCGCGCGTGTACTTCCACGGCTTCCCCTTCGTCTGGGTGAGAATGCTGGCCATCATCTCGGGCACGTCGATCTCGCGCAGCCGCTTGTAGAGCATCATCAACACCTTGTCCCGCGCGGTGAAGCGTTCGTCGTACAGAAACGCTTCCGGGTTCACGCCCGCGTTGTACGAGTCGGCAAAGCGGGCATCCCGCTGCGGTACGGGATCGTATTCGTAAGGAGTGGCCGAGAAGTGGGGAGTGGGAGTTGAAGGTTGATGGTTGATGGTTGAGGGCAAAGTCGGGACGCCACTGCTTGTCCCCTCGCCCCCCGCCTTGGGGGGGAGAGGGTTAGGGTGAGGGGGGCTTGGGGAGTCAGGTTGATGGTCGAAGGTCGAGGGTTGAGGGGCGGTGAAGATAGTCGTGTTTGAGTGGTCAGCCTGTTCACCGCTCAGCCCCCTCACCCTAACCCTCTCCCCCGAAGACGGGGGAGAGGGGACAAGAAGTGTTCGCCCTTCACCGCGCCTTCCCGAGACACCACCCGCACATTCGAGACACTCGCCCAGCAACGCGACCCACGGCGCGAGCCGCTTGCGTGACGCCGCGTCCACGAGTGACTCGACCGCGCGTGCGCCGTAAGCCCGCAGGTCGCGAAGCTCCAATAGACAGAAGCGGTTCAACCGGACCGTCGGTGCATCGGCGAGCGGGTTCGTCGTCGCTTGGTACTCTTCCAGCGACGCGATCAGCACCGGAACGATCACCTCGTAGATGCCGATCACCAGTTCGACATGACTCGGCGAACAGAGGACTTCATCACACAACAGCTTCAGCCCGTCATGCGGCACCGCCTCCAACCCGAGCGGCGGTTCACGCATCTCACCGACACGCTGCCGGTACGCCGAAGCATGTTCCGCACACAGATGAGCATGCAGACTGAACGCCATCTTCAATTCATAGACCGGCTCCGCCGTGATCCGCGCCGTCAGCATCTCGTGCAGCCGGACGAGCAAATAATGATGCCGCTTGATCCACGTCGTGCATCCCTCGACAGACAACTCCGCCCGCTGAGCCTCTTCAAACGAACACAGCCCCGCGAGGGGAGGAAGGTTGTTGTCGAAATTCGGGCGGGTCATGTTTCGCTCGCACAAGAAACGTGAGGTGTCGGGTCAACGATGAGCCGATTATATACCTCGCGCGGTCAGTGATGAGACCTCTGAGCGGGGCGGCGTAAGCCCCCCGGTTCTTGGGCGTAAGCCCTCTTCGGAAGAACCGGGGGG
>JAYTGQ010000332.1:0-2100 GCA_043733345.1 Schlesneria sp. | reverse complement strand
GGTGCGGCGGTGCCGTCGTCCAGATTCGTGCCTGTCACCACCACCGCGATCAACAATCCCAGCGTATCCACCAGCAAATGTCGCTGGCGTCCCTTGATTCGCTTGCCCCCATCGTAGCCTCGGTCGGCTCCGCCGATCTCCGTCGTCTTCACCGATTGTGTGTCGAGGCAGGCCGCGCTGGGAGTCTCATTCCGTCCTTCCTTCACGCGCACTGGAACACGCAGGGCATCCACAAACTTTCGCCATGTGCCAGCGTCTCGCCACGGCGCGAAGTACTCGTAGACGGTGCTCCTGGGCAACAGGTCGTGAGGCAACAGATCCCACTGACAACCACTGCGGTCCACGTAAAAAATTGCGTTCAGGATCTCCCGCATCTCGACCTCGCGCGGTCGCCCCCCGGACTTGGCCCGAGGAATCAACGGCTCCAGAATCGCCCACTGTGCGTCGATCAGGTCGGTCAGATACGCCTTCCGTGGCATCGACATCGCTCTCGTCGCCATGTTCTCGCACTCCTTTGCTGAGGGACACGCAAAACATAGCCGTAACAAATGCTTAGGACGACATTACTTTTAGGATAGCCTCTAAGACAATGCTGATCTCAAACCCAAAACGAAGAAGGGGGGCTTTCGATGAAGATCATGCAAGTCGTGGCGGTCGTTCTGACCGTGCTGTGGGGACAAGTCGCTTCGGCGGGCGTCACGTTCAAGGTGGTGCAGGAATCGGTCGAGTTCATCGCTCGAAAATTTGGAAAGGAGGTCGCCGAAGAGGGGATCGAGCGACTTTCCAAACGGATGTCACAACTGGCGGTTCAACATGGCGACGAAGTGGTTTCGGCGGCTTTTCGGCGAGTCGGGCCGGTGGCTGGTCGGGTTGCTCAGGAGGCTGCTGAAAACAGTGGGATCGCGTTGCGATTGTTGGGCCGTTATGGCGATGACGCAGTTGAGCTGGCCGTGAAGCCGCGTTCATTGAAGCTGATTGCTCAGTACGGGGACGATGCGGCGGAGTCGCTCGTCCGACACGGAACGGTCGGCGAAGGGCTGGTCGAAACGTTCGCTGAGTCGGGTGCCAAGGCGCTGGCCAAAGTGACTCCACAGAGCGGCCGACGGATTGCGATGCTGGCCTCGGACAAGGCGATCCAAGACCCCGTGATGGATGTCATCGCGAAGTATGGCGACCCCGCCTGCGAATTCTTGTGGCGGAATAAATTGGCACTCGCCACCGGTGCGGCAATGACCACCTTTCTGGTGAATCCCGAACCGTTCTTGAACGGGACCATTCAGCTCTCGGAGATCGTCGCCGACACCGCCATTCGGCCGTTGGCTGAAGAGGCGGGAGTCACTGCGGTCGAGTGATTCCGGAAGCGGCTCCGATCAAGACCCGTTCTGGCGTCAGCAATCGGAACGGATGATCTACAACGCCGTCGAAATCGTGAAGCACGCGACGGGAAGAGTGTCGGCTCCCGACCTTCAGAAGTTCATCGTCGGGGCGGCTCAGAACGCGGAGCAACTTTCGAGCGATGCGTGGCGTGGGGGCTTTCACTGCCAGTGTTTGGAGGCGGCTCACAACGCCACGAAGTCGCCGATTGAATCGCATGATGTCGCGATGGCGACGGACTACTGGCTCGCTGAGATGCCCGTGCTAGCAGATCGGACAAGAAGCAGCATTCTGGCTTCCGTATTAGGGCTGTTGCACACCATGAACACGGGTGTCGTGCGAGAGCTGGTCTCCACCACAACGAACATCACGCCCGACGACATGTTTAATGGAACGTTTGTACTCGTGAACATGTCGCCGACGGAATGGAGCGATATCGGTAGATTTATCTGTGCGGGGTGGAAGGGTGGAAATACCTGACACAGCGCCGCGTGCTGCGGCGTGAGGCCAAGCCGGGCGATTGCATCAACGTGATCTGGGCCGATGAAGCACAGCAGCATGTGAATTCGTTCGACGCTCAGTATCTGGCCCAATGTCGTTCGCACCTCGGTTGCATGGTCTATATCTCGCATGGACTGCCCGACTTTTATGCCGCCCTCAGGGGAGAAACTGGCAAGCAGCAGACGCACGCCCTGCTGGCGGGCTTCACTCACACCATCCTGCACG
>JAYTGQ010000331.1:0-6042 GCA_043733345.1 Schlesneria sp. | reverse complement strand
TGACGCCGCCCGGCTCACCAAAACTCTCACCGCAGAAACGTCTCATCGAAGACCGCACGAGATATAGACCGCGCCCGGCCATGAGTGATCGAGGTGAGACACAGGTCGCGTGAGGCACATGCCTCATGGCCGCGTGAACGACGATGAGGCATTCACTGCCGCTCAGATGCCGTAGAACTTGGCGGCGTTGTCGTGGAAGAGCTTCTTCTGAAAGACGACTGACCGGTCCTTCACAATCTGCTTGAGGGCATTCACCCATTGAGTGAACGACGCCTTCAGCGTGCAGACGGGCCAGTCGCCAGCGAACATCACGCGATCGTCTCCAAACGTGTTGATCGTATCGTTGATGTTCGGGGCGAGGTCACCCGGTTTCCAGTTCGGGTTGGCGGTGACGATGATTCCGGAGACCTTGCAGACGGTGTTCTTGCGCTCGGCCATCGCTTGCATTCCTTTCAGCCACAGCGTGCGAGCCGCCTGATCGGTGGACGTGACGCTCATGTTGCCGCAGTGGTCGATGATGAACCGCGTCTTGGGGCATTGATCGACGAGCTTCACGGCGTCGAGAACTTCGCCCGAGCGGAGGCAGAGATCGAAGCTCAGCCCCAGTTCGCCGAGCAGTTGGATGCTCTCCACGAATTTCGGCTGGAGGCAGAAGCCGGGCGGATCGGTCTCCCCGTGCAGCACCTGCCGCACGCCCTTGATGAACTTGCTTTGGGCCAACTTGCGGATGTACGGCTCAAAGCCCGGCGTACCGGGACGGCCGGAAATGACGGCGGCCTTCATCGGATTGTCACCGCGCTGGCAGAGGTCGATCACGTAGTCCGCTTCCTGCACCTGTTGCTCGGGGGCGACATCGACTTCCATGTAGACCGTCTTTACGACGTTCAAACCCTGGGTCGCTTCGAGGTAATCGGACATGACGAAGCTCCGTTGCAGCGGCTTCGTGGCGTCACCTTTATGCCACGGCAATTTGAACTTGGTCGTGTCCCACAGATGCTGGTGCGTGTCGATGATGGGCAGCGAATCGGTCACAGCGGCGTCCTTGGCAAAGGCGTCTGGAAGGGAGGTTGGCAGGGCCGCACCGACGAACGCGGCGGCTCCGACCGACTGCAGAAACTGACGGCGATTGGCGGCGGATGGAATCATGCGGGCAGCTCCAAAAAGAAGGTTGAACGGGCGGCGGGATCGTAATCGAAGAACTGCGGGATTGCACCGTGATCGAGGTGTGAGGCAGGGTCATCACCGTGTTGGAACTGTGAAACCTGTAGGGTGGGACCAGCGGCGCTTCGCCGCGCCGGCCCACCATGATTTCTCGATGTTTCCTCTTGGTGGGCCGGCGCTCGAAGCGAGCTGGTCCCACCCTACCGTGAAAAAGGCGATGGACGTTGAGCCGCTTCATCTCGCGCAGGACCGCAGCTATTATCCCGCCTCCATTTGGCTGGCACTTTCTAGGTGAGATCAATGACCGTCCCTGTTCCCGTTCCTGCACGCGTTCCGGTGAGAACGCGCTTCGCTCCCAGCCCGACGGGCTACATGCACATTGGCGGGATGCGAACCGCACTCTTTGTCTGGCTGTGGGCGCGACACAACAACGGGACGTTCATCCTGCGAATTGATGACACCGATCAGCAGCGGAACGTCGAAGCGGCTCTCGCCCCGATTTTTCGAGCCTTTCGCTGGCTGGGGCTGAACTGGGACGAAGGCCCGGAAGTCGGCGGCGCGTTCGGCCCGTACTTCCAATCGCAGCGAACTCATCTGTACACGGCCGCTGTTGAGAAGCTGCTCGCCGAGGGCAAAGCCTTTCGCGATTACGAAACGCCCGAGCAAGTCGCCGCTGATCGCTCTGTGGCGGAGGCGTCCAAGCAGACGTATCTCAACGTGAGACGGTCGCTCGATCTAAGTCCTGCTCAACATGAGGAACTCGACGCGGCAGGCAAACCGTTCGTTGTCCGGTTCCTCGTACCGCGAGACCAAAAAATCGCCATCGACGACGCCGTGCGCGGCCATGTGGAATGGGATGGCGCGTTGATGCCCGACCCGGTCATCATGCGGAGCAACGGCTCGGTCCTCTACAACTTCGCGACGGTCGTCGATGACGCCCACATGCAAATCACGCACGTCATTCGCGCAGAAGAGCATCTCACCAACACAGCCGTCCAAGCGCTGCTGCATCAGGCGCTGGGCAACACGTTGCCAGTGTTCGCACACATTCCATTCATCACCGCGCCGGGCTCGACCAAAAAGCTGAGCAAGCGTGATGTCGAGAAGCTGCGCAACAGCCCGCAACTCAAGAAGATGTTCGACCGCGCCGATGAGGTCTTCCCGCAACTGGGACTTGGAAATTCGACGACGCTCAACCCGGTGATGGTCGAGTACTACGAGCGACTCGGATACTTGCCCGCCGGAATTTTGAACGGCCTCTCGCGGCTCGGTTGGTCGCTGGACGACAAGACTGAAATCCTGTCGCTCGATACGGTGATCGAGAACTTCACGCTCGACCGCATCGTGAAGGCTCCCGCCGGACTCGATCCCGAGAAACTGCAAAGCTACCAGCAGCACTGGATGAACCAGTTACCGCTCGATGAGAAAGTGGCGGGCTGCCTCCCCTTCCTGCAACAGACGAAGCTCATTCCCGAGGAAGTCGATGCCGCAACGACGGCTCACGTTGGACGAGTCCTCACGGCAATGGCGGATCGGCTCAAGGTCTTCAGTGATGTCCTCGACTTCAAAGAATTTTTCGTCAGCGACGACGCCTTGGTCTTCGACGAGAAGGCGTTTCAGCAGCGGATTCGGGGAGCGGAAGAAGCCCCCGGTTTGTTGAAGTCACTGCGAGCGGAACTGGCCACGATTGAACCATTCGATGCCGCGACACTAGACGGACTCGTTCACCGGTTCGTCGAAGCGCAGGGAATCAAGATCGCCCAGATCGTCCACGCGCTGCGGGTTGCCACGACTGGGCGGGCACAGGGGGTTGGCCTCTTCGACGCACTGGCCATTCTCGGACGAGACCACTCCCTCGCCCGCATCGCCCGCGCGTTGGCCGCGTGCGGAACGCAATGAGTACCCGGATTGCCAGCAATCGTCTCACCTCATCCTCAATTTCAAAAGAGACCCACCATGTCCTTCGCCGATGTCGCTGTTCAAATGCTGGAGTTCGTTCGTATGCGCACGCTGATGACTCTAGATGAGATCGCCAAGCTCCCCGATCCGGCGGCGGTGTTAAGCTGGCAACCGGGACCGGGCCGTGCGCACATCGGGTGGCAACTGACGCACATCGGCATCACCGAGGAACTGACGGCGACCGAGCGACTGAACGGAACAACGCCGTGTTGGCCGGAGCTGGTCCCGCGCTTCAAGTTTGGCAGCGTCCCCGACCAGGATGTCCCCGACATCGGAACGATCCGCAAGATTCTCGACGAATCGCGCTCGCACCTCGCCCCTGTCATCGCGCAGATGAAAGACGAAGACCTCGACGTGATCCCCAAGTGGTACGTCGAACGGGGCTGGCCACTGCGCCGCATCATGCAGATCATGGTCTGGCATGAGGCCCATCATCAGGGACAGGCGCACATCACGTTCAACCTGTGGAAGGCGGCGCAGCAGGGTTGAGGTCGATGCGGTGAGTCGCCTCGAAGTCCGGCTTTTCTGAAAGCCGGACTTCGTTCGACAGAGGGCATTTCAAAACCTGTTTTGCCTCGAAATACTAGCCCGTCGCGCAAGCAAGGGCTGGGCATTCGATGATGGTGAAGCCCTTGCTTGCGCGTCGGGCTAGTTTTGAAATGCCATCTGCCGATCGCTCAGAACGGAGTCCGGCTAACAAAGCTAAGCCGGACTTCAGCGTTTTCCGGTTCAATTCGCGGGCACTTCCACTGCCGGGCCAAGTCGGATGTCGCGCAGCTTGACGACCGTGTTGTGGTTTTGCAGGCCGAGAAAACCCTTCGTCGAGCGAAGGCCGAGCAACGGTGAGTCGGCCGCCGTGATGTTCGCGACGCGGTGACCGTTGTGCCACGTCGTCACATGCTGGCCGCGGCAGTTGATCTCCAGCGAGTTCCATTCGCCGACTGGACGACTGACACGCGGGTTGGCTCCCGCGATGTCATAGATCGACGCCGAGTACTGATAGTCCTTGAGCTTGAGGTGTCCCGGAGCGGCATCGTCGAGAATCTGCACTTCAAAACCGGCGGGCGGCAACGTGTCGTTGTCGCGGTGATGATTGCCGTCCAAGGGAACTCGGACATACATCCCACTGTTGCCGCCGGTCGAGAGGCGGTATTCGAGTCGCACGTTGAAGTCATCGAACTCGGCGTCGCTCCGCAACCACGGCCCCTTCTTGCCGGAGCAAACCAGCAGTCCATCGGCAACCGACCAACACGCTTCGGCCACATCACCGACGGGCTGCCACCCGGTCAGATCGCGTCCGTTGAACAGCGGCCGGTAGCCGAGTTCCGTGATGCGGATGTTCTTCAACAAGAACTGGCCACCGACCGGAACTTCGACTTGGAAGCCGAGGTGTCCGTCAGGCTGCTTCAAACCTGACACGGAATACGCGGGCTGGCCGTTGATCTTGAGCGACACAGTGTCGCCGCCGACGCGCACATCGAAGGCATTCCATTCTCCCGCAGGCTTCGCGAGACCCGTACTTTGAGCGCCGGGCAGGTCGCCGATGTTTCCTTCTTTCCCCTGCAACATGTTGATTTGGTGAGACGGCTTGGGACCGGGCTTACCTTCTTGAGCGGCTCGAATGTAAAGCCCCGCGTCATAGCCTTGCGGTTTCAGAGCCTTCCATTCGACATGCAGCTCGAAGTCGCGATACGCCTGATGACTCCGCAACCAACCCTCTCCCGACTTGAGCCGGATGCAGCCGTCGATCACATCGACCTCGCAATCGTTCTCGACAGACCAACCGTGCAGCGACACGCCGTCGAAGAGCGACTTGGAAAATCCGGCTGGTTTCTCGGCCGAGGCAACTCCCACGAGCATCGTCTGCGCGAGACAAGCGACCGCGACGATGGCGACGCGACTAAACCAACGGATGAGGTTCCGCATGAAGAGTTCTCCAAATACGAGGGGCAGTTCAAACGCAGCGTTGCAGGCATTTCTACACGCGGACGGTTCGGACTCGCCCATCTTCGATTTCCAAGCGACCGGACGCAAACAGGCGGATCGCGGCGGGAAGAGCTTCGCATTCGGCGGCGAACACGCGGGCGGCGAGCAGTTCGGCGGTGTCGTTGTCCGCGACAGGGACCACGCGCTGCGCGATGATCGGGCCGTGATCGTATTCGTCATCGACGAAATGGACCGTGCAACCGCTGACTTTGGCACCACGAGCCAAGACCGCTGCGTGAACGTGATGGCCGTGAAAGCCTTTGCCGCTGAACGCCGGAATCAACGACGGATGTATGTTCATCACGCGACCGGAGTAGTCGGAGGGAATCGTGAGCAATGACAGGAACCCACCGCAGACCACGAGATCGACGGCCGCTTCGCGACACAGCGCGAAGATCGCATCGCTGAACTCGGTCACACTGGCGAAAGCCTTTCGCTCAACGACCTCGCACCGCAAACCGGCATCCGTCGCGCGGGCGATGCCACTGCAATCAGGTCGGCTGGCAATGACGACCGGGATTTCAGCGGAGAGCGTTCCGGCCGACATTTTCGCCACGAGATTTGTCAGCGTGGTACCGCCACCGGAGATCAAGACCGCCAAACGAATCGGTCGGGCTAGAGGCGCGGAGAGCGGGCGATGGGCAGTCATGAATCCTCGGCAAACGATCAAGAAACGATTTGAACAACCTGAAAAAAGCAGGCGAAAGGTGGCCGAGACGAAGAACACGATATGGAGTCAAAATCTTCGCCGGATGGGGATTCTAAGGAAGCACTCACAAAAAGCTAAGCGTGTCGGCTGGTTATCCAGGGCCATCGCCTTGTTGGGTCTGCGCAACTTGTAGGGTGGGACCAGCGGCGCTTCGCCGCGCCGGCCCACCATGATTTCTCGATGTTTCCTACATGGTGGGCCGGCGCTCGAAGCGAGCTTGTCCCACC
>JAYTGQ010000330.1:0-6056 GCA_043733345.1 Schlesneria sp. | reverse complement strand
AACGGGAAGCCATGCACGAACAACAGCGCCGGACCAAGCCCCTCATCCGCCACTCGAAACCGCACGCCGGAAACATCCACCGTTCTCAACATCGACTCGACCTTTCGTAGGGCATGCCTCTGGCTTAGCAGACTTTTGAATGGGAGCCTGAAGCGCAAGCGAAGGATGCCGAAAATGCGGACGACTTAGAGCAGTTCCAAGCTTCCTGTAGCGGAACTCGTGAGAGTTCCGGCCTGAAGTCTCACGACTTCAGCTACTTTTGGCCGCTACATCCGAAATGGAACTGCTCTAGGCTCAACCATCCTTCGCTCGCGCTTCAGGCTTCTATTCTCAACGGGCTGTTGTCCCTGGTCACCAATTGGCGCGCAGCTAAAAAAACGTCGAGCAGGCGATTCGCCTGCTCGACGTGTGTCAACCAGAAAATACCTGCAACAGGCAGAACAGTCACTCGTGACTTCGGCCACCTGCTTTACACGCTGGTCGTGAGGTGACTGTCCGCAGGAGTCGGCTCACGCAGCGAGGCCACACTTTCTCGCGTCAGTTGGTCGATCATCTCCTTCAGTTCCGGTTGATCGGCTCCCACGGTGGGTGAGAACCCCGCGCGTTCGGCCACGAGCAGACTTAGTAAGGTGCCCAACATGCCGCTTTGAGGACCAAGGGCGTCCTTGTCCGAGTTGCCTCCCATCGTGAATAGTCTCTCGGGGACGAGCGGTTGTGTGGCGTGAGCCAGCTCGCGCGAGGCGAACGCCAGCGCGAAGAGTCTCGGGTCGCCATACGACGCGATCTTGCGCTGCAACACCGACGCTTCGGCCAGGCCCTCTTGCAGGATGCGTTGGGCTTCTCCGCGTCCAGTGAGTCGGTTGCGCTGGCTTTCGGCTTCGGCCAACACTCGGACTTGTTCGGCGTGACGAGTCGCGCGGGCGACTTCGGCGTCACCCTCGCACTCGGCCATTTGCACCTTCAGCCGCGTGTTGGTCAGTTCGGTTTGAGTCACCATGATGGCCCGATCATTCTGGCGTTTGGCGAGCGCCACCTCCGCGTCACCCTTGCTCTCGGCAATCTGCACCTGAAGTTTGGCGTTCGTCAGCGAGGTCTGCATCTCGGCCTGAGCCTTCGCCTCGTTGAGCGTTCTCAACTTGTCGTTGGCCTCGCGCTGGCGTTCGTAGGTTTCGAGTTGCTCGATCGACAACTGCCGCATGCGGAGCTGTTCGAGCAACGATTCGATCTTGCCGTCATCTCCGGCGGCGTCCGGTTTTCCGATCAGCACGTCCACGCATTCGATGTCGAACTCGTGGAAGCGGCGTTTCAGTTCAGCCTGCGCCGCGCGCTGGATCACGTCCCGCTCGTGCAGCAGTTCGAGCATCGTCTGTTTGTGGGCGATGTCCCGGAAGTAGGCCGACAGCAACGGATCGAGCGTCTGCGTGATGAGTTTCTTCACGTCACCGAACCGTTGAATGACGCTCGGGGCGCGCTGGTAGTCGATATGAACGACCACCGACAGCGGCAGCGAAGGCTCGTAGGCATCGCGCGTGACGAGGTCGATCGAACGCAGGTTCTCGTCATAGCGGTGAGTCTCCGTTCGCCCCGTGATCCAGTGCAACACAAAGTTCGTCGTCGGGACGAGGACGATGTTTCCGGCATACGTGTTGAACGCGTACTTGCCCGGCCCGAGCGGCCGTTCCCACACGCCGCGTTCGCCCTCGGCGACTCGCTCGCCGTGACGGAACGCCGTGCCCGACAGGTCTTGGCCCGTGCGACCGTAGTAACTGACGACCACGCCGACATGACCGATCGGCACGACAGTCTTCGGAATCGTTTCGACCGACGCAAACCAGCGGTTGATGAAGTACGTCCCGTCCGTCAGCGTCTGATATTGCCGACCCCGACGACCACCCGCCGCGAGAAACGCTTCGGGGTCTTGGAAGTTGTTGTGATCGGCGATGTGCGGCTTGTTCGAACCGCCGCCACCAGGACTGCCGTTCAGATCAACATCGTGACCCGAAGGGCCAACGGGCGGTGCGATCAACTCACCCGTCGGCAGTGACGGACCATCGTGAATCGTCACGATGCCGACGTTGTCATCATTTGCCGCGCTGTCGGCGGATGCCGCAATGCTCGACACGCTGTGCCGACCAATTACGATCGGTTGGAAACCGTTCACGCCGCGCAACTCTTCCTGCCACTGGCTGACGGCCTTCCGTTCATAAGGTTCCTGAACCTGCGGCAGTGCGAAAACATCGCCGTTGGTGATGACCACGAACAGCGCCGGGTTGATGGCGTACACACCCTCGCGCAGGATCGCCCGTTGACGACCGCGCTGTCCGCGGGGCAGTTCCTCCGTCAGACGTTGCACGAGTTGCGAAGTCCCCTCGTGCGAATCGTGTTCGTGCAACAGGCCGTTCGTCACGGCAGTCGGCAAACCCGGTTCGAGGAACGCCACGGCATCTTGCAGGTTGTTGCAGTGAACGACGCGACCGAGCGTCTGGCTCGGGGACAACGGCTCACCATCGCGGGCGTAAACGTAACCGATCTCACTCTGCGGGATCGTCACCAGTCGCGTCTTGTGGATGCGGAACTGCCAACGCCAGTAGCCGAAATGCAGTCCACCGCGCAACAACTTCGCCTGATAGCCCGCTTCGCCATTCAGGGCGAGGATGCGGCCTTCGCCCAGCGATCCCTTGCCCGACCACAACTTCTCAATCACGCCGACTCGGTTGTGAGGGATGTACCTCACGCTGAGCCACAGCAGGAACAACACGAGTGGCGTGCCGATCCCCAACAACATCCACACGCTGGCATTCATCAGCCAGTGAGACACCTCGTTCAGCGATAGCCCGCCGAACAGAATCTCCGTCAACTTTTGTACCGCCGGTACCAGAACAAATTTCACAGCCAGAACCTCCTCGAACGCAATGGCATTCGATTCGCGGAGGCGTCCTCATCGTGGGTCGTTCGTCCGAAGAGTTTGATCCACCACGGATGGCACAGATGTCACGGATAAGAAACAAAGCAGTAGGGTGGGACAAGTCTTCGACGGCCCACCATCTTCTCTGGTTGTTGTTCTCTATCCGTGTTCTCGGTGACATCCGTGGTGAGATGTCTTGGACCTCCGCTTGAAAACGATTCCCCGGCGCGCGAATCCGTGCGCAATGTCAGCGCAGCGAGTCACACGATGAGATCGAACCGCTCCGGCGGAGACGCCCGTTGTTAGGAGAGCGTTGCTCAATCCTTCTTCAAGAGGATGCCCATTCAATCACTGGCCGCGACAACATGTCGCGACCGGCCTGCGAGGTTAGCTGACGGGCTAGAGCTTGAACGTGCTCTGGTTCGAGATCACTGAACCCCGGCGTTGTTCCCATAAAAGGATGGGAACAGACGGCCGGGGTTCATGCGGGATCGAACCTACGCCCCAGAGATGACTCGCGAACGAGCCACCTCGATTGGGTTCCCCGCTCCCGTGTGTTGCACGGGATTCGGCTACATCGAGCGAGATCGTAGGGGCAAGCAAAGTGACCAACTCGCGCGAAGCCAACCGCGTGCCAGCGGCTGACCTCTCGATGCGGCCACGACTTGCGATTTCGAGAGGTTTGAAAACCACGACGAACTAGACAGTTAGACGCCAAGACGAAAACGGAAATATGTCATCAGCGATCAGGCATGAGCAATCAAATTTTCGTCAATGAGGCCATGTCATTGGTTCGCAAACGGCTTGGCAAACACTTGAGTCGAGTACGTCTTACCCTCTTTACTTTTCCCTTGTGCGACACCGATGTGCGTGTATTTGTCGCTCAGAATGTTGGACTTGTGGCCTTCGGAGGTCATCCAATCGGACACGGCCTCTTTTGGCGATGCGGCTCCCTCGGCACAGTTCTCTCCCGCCGCCATCGCCATGTAGCCGCTCTCCTTCATCCGCTTGGAGAACGTCTTCCCCTCCAACTCGTGCCCTAATTGACTGAGCCGCACCATGTGCGCGTTCTGCTCGCGAGCGAGCTTCATCAACACGGGATCGGGCTTCAGCGGGGGCAGCTTCCACTTCTCACGCTCTTGGTTGGTGAGGTCGATCAATTCCCGTTCGACCTTGCTCAGCGAGCCGTCATCGCCCTTCAAGGTCGCGAGAAACTCGACGAGATCGCGTAGCTCGCGGGCTGACAGCGCGCGGTTCATTTCGGGCATGGCCGACTTCGGCGCGGTTCGCTCTTCCACGTCGGAAGCCTTCAACGTGACAAGTTTGCCGTCGGGCTGTTCGAGCACGATTTCATGGGCGTCCTCTTTGCGGATCAGGCCCCCGAATGTCTTGCCATCGGCGGTCACGAGCGTCACCGTTTCAAAGCCCTTCGCGATCTTGGCGTTGGGATCGACGAGAGACTGCAACAGCGACGCCCGGTCGTGACGCTTGGCAACCTCGTGCAGGTTCGGCCCCGCATTGCCTCCCGCGAGAACCTCGCCGACTTTGTGACAGCGGACGCACTGGCCGACGCGATGACCGACGAAGACTTCACGGCCCATCTCCGCATCGCCTCCGTGCAGCGAGACCTTGTGTCGCGTGAGGAGATCGCCCGACGAGAGCTTGGCTTTGAACTGATCGACCGCCTGCTTGAGATCCGGCAGATCGCGGGCCGTCGCCGCTTCGAGCACGTCGAGTTGCAGTGACTCTGGAACTTGATCGGCCACGAGTTTGTCGGCCCACTGTTTGAGAATCGCACCGGCCGCATCCGTCTTCAGCGTGGCGATCATCATCACCGCGCGCTGCCGTTCGGAAATCGAGGCTGCTTCGCTGGCGAGTGTCTCGCTCAAAAGCGGGATCGCCTCGGCGGGCCGTACCAGGGCGAGGACATCTCGCGCTTCGGCGCGCAGCGGCGCGAGATCGCTCTTCAAGGCGGCAGTCAGTGACTCGTCGAGTTGTTTCGCCTTGCGCGTCGCCAGCAACCGCAACGCAGCATTGCGGGCGAGGACACTCTTCGACGCATCCGTTACCCAACTGGCGAAGACCGCGTCATCAGTTGGAAGCTGGTACTTGCCGATCAGCTTCACCACGTCCGTCTGCAACTCGGCCGATGTTCCGGCGAGCAGCGTGGCGACCTGATCGGCCAGCAGCGACTGGAAGCTCGCCAGTGTTGCCTCATCGCGCGGCGCGACCGGTCGCCAGAAACCGTTCACGCGGTCGCGCGGCGACGGCGCGTCCCAGTCGATCAACGCGGCAATGGCCTCGCGCCGGATCGCGAGCGACCAGCGCGGCTCGACAATGTACGAGATGACTCGCCGCGCATGGTCCACACCGCCGAGTCGGAAGTTGGCGTTGATGACTCGCCGCACGAGAGCTTCGGGAGCAACACCGTGAGGCGTCGCGTCCGACTTCAGCGTGAGCGAAGCCAGCGCAGACATTCCCGCTTCGAGCGGCAAGTCGTTGATCGCACGCGCCGCCTCCGCGACGAGCGGCCACTGGTCGTCCTGCAGAAGCTGCACGATCGGCTGCACGTCGTCGGGATTGGGCTGGAACTCACGAAGCGGCGTGAAGGGTGGTCGCGCGGCGACGGGCGGCGACTGAATTGCCGAAGCCCCCCCCACCCCCGGCCCCTCTCTCCGGACCACCGAAGCGGCGGTGCCCGCCGGGACGAGGGAAGCAGATTCCGTCGGCCAGCTTCTCAGCGGCTCAGACAACTGCTGGCGCAGCGCGAGCAGAACCGCGAGCCTCACCGCCGGGCTGGCGTCCTTCGCGTGAGCCAGCAGCGCGTCACGGTCGTCCATTCCCACGAGAGCTATCACACCCGCATGACGCAGCCACGGATCGGCGTCAGCGTTCTTACGCAGCATCTCGATCAGGGCAGGCAGCGCCGGGCGGTGTTTCAGTTTTCCGAGACTTATCGCCGCGAACAGGCGGACTCGAGGACTGTCGTCCGTGAGACGTTTCATCAGCGCGTCGGCTGCGGGAAGATGCCGCAGGTCGCCAACGAGCCGCGTCGCGTGGGCACGGACTTCGATGTCGGCGTCGTCCAGATGCGAAGCGATCAGCTTGTAGGATGGGCACTCTTGCCCGTCCTGCTTCGCTCCCGATTTCG
>JAYTGQ010000329.1:0-6061 GCA_043733345.1 Schlesneria sp. | reverse complement strand
CAATTACAAGAGTCCGGGGGCTTACGCCACCCGGCTCACCTGCTTAGTTTTCATTGCGGTTGCACTTAGCAGTACGACAAGGCGCGAGGCACTGGCCTCACGCCAGAGTTACTTCACAGCCTTCAGCAGTTCCTCAATCGAGGTCGTGCCCTTCACGACCAGTCGCAACCCCTCTTCTCGCATGTACAGCATTCCATTCTTGCGAGCTTCGGCCTTGATGGCGGTCATGTTGGGGTTGTCGCGAATCAAATCGCGAAGCCGATCCGTGATCAGAAACAGCTCGAACAAGCCGACTCGCCCCGAGTAGCCCAGTCCGTTGCAAGACGGGCAGGTCGCTTCGGAACTCGCGGGCGGTCGATAGAACTTGTCCACCTTATCGGCGGGAAGACCAGCCTTTTGGAGCAGGTCGGCCGTCGGCTTGTAGGCTTCCTTGCAGTCCACGCAGAGCTTGCGAATCAAACGCTGACCGAGAATCGCCGAGATCGAACTGGAGAGCAGAAACGGTTCGACGCCCAGGTCAATCAGCCGGAACAGAGCGGCGATGGTGTCGTTGGCGTGCAGCGTGGAGAACACCATGTGACCGGTATTGGCGGCCTGACAAGCGATCTTGGCGGTCTCACCATCGCGGATTTCGCCGACCATCACGATGTCCGGGTCTTGACGTAACACGCTGCGCAGCGAGCCTGCAAATGTTTGTCCCGCCTTCGTGTTGATCTCGATCTGAGTCACGCTGGGCATCCGGTACTCGACGGGATCTTCAATGGTGATGATATTGTTTTCGAGGGCGTCGATTTCTTGAAGACAGGCGTAGAGCGTCGTCGATTTACCGGCTCCCGTGGGGCCGCAGGTAATCATCATGCCGTGCGGTTGGTGAGCGACCGCTTGAATCTGTTCGATCAACTGCTTTCTCATGCCGAGGTCGGACAGCGTCTTGGCGGTCGCGCCCTTGTCGAGGATTCGGATGACCATCTTCTCGCCACTCTGCAAGCCTTGGGTGGCAACGCGGAAGTCGATCTCGCGGTTCTCCATCTCGGCGCGGAAGCTTCCATCTTGAGGCTTCCGGCGTTCGGTGATGTCCATCGCCGAGAGGACTTTGAAGATGTTGACCAGCGCGTCGCCGGTGCTGCGATCGAAGGGTTCCGACGGATACATCACACCATCGACGCGCAGCCGCACCGAGGTCTCGCCCTCCTTAGGCTCCAAGTGAATGTCGGTTGTTCGTCGGAGAATGGCGTCGTAAACCAACTCCTTCGCGGCGAGATAGGCCGGCGAATTCTCGACCTGTTTCGATCGATCCGCTTCCCCGGCCCCCTTGGTGGAACGGCCGATGAGCCGGATCGGAGGACCAGAGATCGACTCGCGTGCTTCGCGCGTCCCGACGTGCAGTCCGAGTTTCGCCAAGACTCGCAGCCCCACCTTTCTGAGATGTTTCGGCGTCAGAACACGCGCTGATTCCGGGACACGCTTGTTGCGTTCAGCGACGAACAAGCCCATCGGGATGGCATAGCCCGCCGTCATCGCGATAAACGCCAAGCTGAAACTGGGACAACATAACGACAGGACGAACCCCGCCAATCCCGCGAGCAATACGATCGTGTTCCACATCTCCGGGCGGACTTTCAACGAATGCGCATCGTCGTTGATCCAGCCTGCCGTCCAAGTCCACAACACGAAGAGCGCCAGCAAATAGGCTAGCTTCCCTTGATGCAAATACGAGGACTTAAGTACCGCATTCGTGGGGTGGCTACCTCGATAAAACAGTCCACCGGGCGCGGAAGGGAACGCATTGGGATCACGTCCCGCAACTGCGGCCACGGGTGCCGCCGACGCCGCAGGAGCCGCTGGTTGCTGAGCGTTTGCCTCTCCCTGCACGCACAAGATCGAGAACAACACCAGTGCGGCAAAAAGTGGTCGAGATAACACAGATACAATCCTTGCCAAGGCTCTTACACGAGTGATGCTTCACAACCGTACAACAAGGTGACACAAAGAGGCACGTTGTCTCGGAGGTGGGCGGGAGTCTACTCGATGAAAGGAAGTGGCCACAAACGAGAGACCCCAGAGAAATGGGGATGGCTCCAAAGTGGTCCCGAATTACCGCGCGACCTCTGCCCGAGCAACCGCAATTTCTCACGCGGCTGAAAATGAGAGACCGGCGAACCGCCTGCCATCAGGCTGCGGGTTCTTGATCGCGTGGTGGAAACCGGTGGCCTTGACGGCTCACGGCTCGCTTCAAACATTTGAGTCATGAGACCGTGCGAGGTATCGCTGGACGCCAAGGGTGCTCGAAGACTCGACCTGTCCGACAGAGAACAAAGACGTTGGTCATGCCCTGCAAATCAGCCGCTGGGCGCTAGCCCACGGTTAGAACCGGACGCTAGCGCGTTCCGGCTGATTTGCTGAACCCGAAAATTAAGACGTGACGCGGCGCTAGCCCCGGTTGTTTTATCGAAAACCGGGGCTAGCGCCGCGCGGTTGATTCGTTTTACGGGACAGAGCGAGCGGGCATCCGTTTTGAATCGCCCTTGAGGGGGGAGCAGAGCCGCCCTCCGACCACACGACGATCCTGTTCAGGCAGGCGTACGAAGTTCGACGGGCGTGACCTGCGTGGTTGGCGATCCCTTCGATTCAGTCTTCGCGTTGTTGCCTTGGCCCGGCTTCTGGAAGAAGTAGAACATTCCGAAGCTGCACATGACGATCGCCGCGAGCATTGCGGCTCCGATCAGGACCGTTTTGGTCATCTCGTCCATCGGCGGCTTGGGACTAGAACGGTTCGTGGCGGGGCCGACAGTCGCGTTCATGAGACCCTGCGAAGGGGCCTTGCTGAGTTTGGAAGCCAACTCTTGAATGACAGGCGCGACGGCTCCCGGTCTCACGACAGAATTCGGGAGTTGCAAACTCGATCCGGGGCGACGGTCTCTGGGCCGCAGCTTGGCCGAGGACTTGGGGCGTGGCCCGCTGGGACTCGATCCACTCGCAGGAGTATCTCCCGAGGCGATGCGGTCCTTCTCCATGGACGCGGGAGCCAGCACGCTGACTTCGCTATCACTCTGCTTCGTACCGGGAATATGTCCTGAAAACGCGTCCATTCCGCAGAGTGAAGCGACCAGCATCAGGTGCTTCTGTTTCCAGGCGGTCGGGGCGTGTTCGATCAACCAGCGTGAGAGGGCTTCCGAAACGTCGGCGGCCGTTTGGTAACGATCCGCGGTCTTCTTGGCCATCATCTTGTCGAGGATTTCCAGCAGCGAAGGCTCGATGTCCGGCCGTTCGTAACTGACCGACGGCGGCGTCTTTGTTTGATGGGCGAGCAGCCTCTGCACCAATGTGCCGTCGGTGAACGGCGGATGTCCGGTGAGCGCGAAATACATCGTGCAGCCGAGACTGTAAATGTCGGCCCGGGCATCAACCTGATGGCTATCAACGGCCTGTTCCGGCGCGAGATAGTCGGCCGTGCCGAGTACCTTCTCGTCATGCTTAATCGTGAGCGACTCTTCGTCGTCCGATTTGAAAAACCGAGCCAGTCCGAGATCGAGCAGCTTCACGATCCCCGTATTGTCGATCAGCAGGTTGCCCGGTTTGACATCGCGATGAACCATGCCGAGGTGATGAGCATGTCCGAGTCCGTCGGCCGCTTGACGAATCGTGTCCACGGCCGCGATGTAATCGAGCGGTCCCTGATCTTTCACAACCTGCTCGACATTTCGGCCCTCGACATACTCCATGACGAGGAAGTGAATGTCCGTGCCGCTCTCGGTCTGCTTATCGACATCATAGGCGCGAACGATATTCATGTGGTTCATCGCCGCAACCGCGCGGGCTTCGCGGTGAAAGCGGCCGAGATACGACGTGTCCTGCACTTTGTTGGCAGGCAAAACTTTAATGGCGCAGCGCCGCTCCATCATGATGTGTTCAGCTAGGTAGACGGCACTCATCTCACCCGCGCCGAGCAATGACAGCAGGCGATAGCGTCCGAGAATGAAGCCTTTGTGACGGCCTTGAAGCAGTTTTTCCGATTGCCATTCGGTGAGGATTTTGCGATCGACCATCGCTGCCGCAAGAGCACACGAATCGTTTTCGTTCACACCGGCCCGGATCAGTTCCGCCAAGACGGGATCGACTCGATCTGCGTCGATCAAGCCGCTTTGCTTGACTCCGGCGAGGAATGAGGCGGCAGTAAGTTTGAGCGTCATGGAAACCTTATCCTTCAACTTCAGCCGAACGCCGGTCTCAACGTGCGAGTTTTGCCCCGGTCGATTCGTGGTCGAACAACAGGACGTAGCGGATTGTTCACCAACTAGCCCGACGCGCAAGCGAGGGCAAACTGTCGTTACAGGCGAAGCCCTCGCTTGCGCGTCGGGCTAGTGACGAACTCCCCAACACAAAGTCGTTCGACCACTAGCACAATCACAATCTTCTATCAGTGTCGCCGCGCCACGGGACTGGTGTCGATGGGATGTTCAGTGACGGGAAGATTCTCGCAACATTTCGCCCGAGCCGGGTCGGTCACGCCGAAATGTTGCCGTTTGGCAACGCCACTCAAGCTCCTCATTAGGCGAGCGGCAAGTGTTGTCATACCGCAACGTAGGATGGACGCCTCGTCCGTCCGGCCCACTGGGGCAGGCTCGGACGGACGAGGCGTCCATCCTACGGGTAAATCATTTCCTGCCGGTCACCTTACAACCGTTGTCACCCGTTTTCCGGTGTTCTTCCCACCACTTCGATCTCGAACACCAGGGACTCACCGGCCAGCGGATGGTTGCCGTCCAGCATGATTTCTTCCTCCGAGGCATTGCGAACCCAAACATCGAGTTCGCACCCGCCGACTTCGGCCGTCAGTTGGTCTCCCTCATCGATCTTTTCGAGGACGCCGATTCGCGGAGCCAGTTGTTGCAGCTTCGGGTCGCGAAATCCAAATGCCTGCTCGGGCGGGACGGCGATTCGTCGCCGTTCACCGACGCGCATTCCGATCACAGCGCGGCTGACTCCCAGAATCACCTCGGGACCACCCGCGACGAACTCCAGCGGCTCACGACGCCCGGAGGTCTCGATCACACAGCCATCGGCCGCGAACGACGTGTAGTGCAGTTGAACGCGGTCACCCGCATTGACGATGGTCATGATTGAGCCTCTGTGTAGGGTGCTTGGACAGCTTTGTTTGCGAAAGTTGTTGCGAAAGCCAAGGGGTCAGGCACCGCAGACTTCAGAATTGGCGGAAAGAAGCTTTCATCACAAACAAAGTCACATCCCGCCAATTCTGAAGTCTGCGGTGCCTGATTCCAATCGGGTATTGCCTTCAAAGTAGCCTTCATCGCTCCGCGTGAAGACAGCCGTGCGCGAGTTCAACGCTGATCCTTCAATCGACCTCTCCACTGACTCGGCTCTCTTCACGCGGAGCGATGAAGGCTACTTTGGTCTGAGGCGAATGAAGGCGATTGCAAATTGATAATTGCTAATTTCTAAATGCAAATTGAGAAAGGAAGACTCGCTACGTCTGTCTTTCATTTATCAATTTGCATTTACCAATTATCAATTTGCAATCTCTTCCAGAACTTGACTCCACGATCCACGTTTTGAACTCGAAGGTGTCCACGCACCCGGCATCGTCCTCGCTCACGCTTCGGGTTGGTGACTTACAACAGCACATGGCAGTTGCGATTGCGGAGATCGATGGCGCGGCGTTCGTAGTCGTCGGCTTGGGATGTTTGTTGTGCCTCGCGGAGCAAGCCTGAGAAGACGAGCAGCGCGTCGGCCACTTGTTCGGACTCATTGCCGTAGCAGCGTTGGCACATTTTGACGGTTCGCTCCATCCATTCGCCCGCTTCATCCAAGCGGCTCTTCGCCAAGCAGAGCCGCGCGATGCTGTTGGCGAAACGAATGCCGTTCGGGTTGCCGATACCGAGAGCCTTCTCACTGATTGTCAGTCCCAGGCGCAGAGCCTGTTCGGCTTCCGTGAAGCGCTCGCGGGCCAGATACGTCTTGGCCAGCCGTTTGATTCCCGGCAGCAGCGAGACGTGGTCATCACCGACCACCTTTCGACGCAGGGCCAGTTCTTGAACAGTCA
>JAYTGQ010000328.1:0-2111 GCA_043733345.1 Schlesneria sp. | reverse complement strand
TACGCATTTGCGTGGATAGGGTTGACGATGCCTGCACCCTGCAGCGCGTCGATATCCGCTGCGAGCGCGGCGAGGAGTTCGTGCGCTTCCATATCCGGTAAGCGTAAACGACGATTGGGCCGTTACTCTATGGGGTGAATCCCTACTTTTGCCGCCCGACGTTAAAGCTCGCCTCTTGAGGTTCGATTCAATGGTAGGGATTTGCCCCATGTTCGCGTGGCATACGGGGCGTTACTATCCTCATTAACCATGCTCTTTTGTCGAGGATCGTATGAATCGCGCACAACTCAATCTCGTTACGCTTTCACCTGTGCCGAGCTCGACTGCGACGGGTTCCACGAGCAGCTCCGCGACCTTTACTTCTCCCTCGGGATACAACGGCTTAGCGCTACGTTCATGTCGATACCCCACGGACAGAGCGGCACCGGAGCCGACACAACGCACCCAAATCGTAAAATAGCGCTCGAAATCAACGATCGGACTCCGATATCGAATAGCTCATCGTATACGACGCCAGTTTTTCGTAATGGTAAAATATCCGGCTCCGCAACGTATCGCCTTCGCGGCGTGACACTCGTTCCCGATCCATATTTCTCACCCAATACCGCAACAGGAACGTTCGTACTCGATGCGAGCGGCACGGCCAATCCGTATACGTCACATTAGCGATAACGTAGGCCTTCGCTTCGCGCCCCCGCCTCGTCGCCATCTTATCCATATTCACATCCGCTCGTGTCGCCCCAAAAAGGAAGATTTATGACATTTTCTCGCTACGTAACCTCGCTATTACTCACCGCCATGCTCGCCGGATGCGGCAGCGGGAACCCGACCTTCGTTCCGACCAACCCCGTCAATACATCGCCATCACCAGGTCCGACAATGACCGCGACGGCCTCTCCGAGTCCGCTTCCAACGGCGACAGGCGCTCCGACGGTATCGAGTTCTAGTGAGATCACACTGTCGGCATCTATCACCGGAATCGCCGCTAGTGCAGTCGTCAAGGTCACCGATGCTTCAACACTCGTCGGCTTCGGCGGTGCGCACACATTCGGACGTGGAGATCGGACGACGAACGTCGGCGGATCTAATCCATCGGTACCCGTTCAAGTCACAGACTGTAAACTCACCGTAGGCGCGACCGACATCACGCTTCAAGGCGGAGGATTGACATTCACGCGCCCACTCGTGGGTACCGCACCGAATATGACGGAGATTCGGGGCATAACTGCGCCAGGTCCAATCGCCATCCAGAACGTCGCTTTTACCGATGGAAACGGCTACGGTATCGGCTTCAATACATTCGCAGGTAAAGTCGCGAATATAAAAGCAACCTCATATGCGATTTCAGGAAGTACCGTCACGATAACGCAACTCGTCTGCGGCATTCTCGACGCAACGAGCGCTTTCACGGATCGCTCACTCGATACGTTTACAATCCCAAATTCGGCACTCGCATCGCTCTCCTCGCGCGTAGGATCACAATCTGTAGCGACACTTAACCCGGCCGTCATAAGTGACCTTGGCGGAGCGAGCGGCTCAGCGAACCTCGGTCTCGGTTCTTCTGGTAACCAGTTACTCACCGACTGCACGGCTTCCATCGCTAACGGCGTACTCTCTATTTCAGCTAGTGGCGGTGCGCTCACCATAACCTCGACACTCGGTAGTTCGGCAACCGATTCCGTCATAGTCATCACCATACCCGGTCAGCCGACGAGATACCGATTCGTGGCCGCGCATGTCACAATCGAAGTCAATCAGTTCGGCAACATCATATACGCAACAGGGGATACAACCGCAGCCGGGACTTACATATGCCCGGGCGCGGGACAGTATTAGAACAACGTCGACGTAAACGTCTCTACGTTTTCGTAACCTCGTCCAGACGTTCGCCTCGCTCTCGTGCGAGGCGAACGTTTTTCCCCACCGCACGTGTTGATGCGTTGACAAACAGCTTTTCATCGATCGCTTGCCGAGCACGATCTCGCTCGTATTCCCGCGCAATCCATTCTCAGGATGACGTGAGGTGCTCTCCGAATGCCCACGTTATTTCGGGCTTCGCGACGTCGCCATGGCTTCCAATGCGTGGTTTCCCGCTATCGCCGTCGCCGTTG
>JAYTGQ010000327.1:0-6062 GCA_043733345.1 Schlesneria sp. | reverse complement strand
GGGAGGGCGAGGCTCCCGCCGAGCCGCGAGAAACAAGCGACTTCCCTCACGCACACGGCTCGGCAGGAGCCTCGCCCTCCCTTTTTCAACAGGCTGTTAATGACAAGCTTCTCCAGCAGCGTGGATCACTTGGTGACAGTGCGGAAATCTTCGCGCCCGGTGAAGAAACAAAACGTGAGTAGTACGGAAGTCCACGGAAGAAAAGACCTGAATCGAGTTCCTTCACCCAAGCCCTGCCGCCCCTGCAAATTGAGCCTCCCCCAAACGCCTTCATTCTTCCGCGCTTTCTTCCGTGAGCTTCCGTGTTTTCCGTGGTGAACTGCCTTTCCCCTTTTCGTGTATTTCGTGTATTTCGTGGTTAGACTCCTCGTCCATTCAACGGACCAACGGAGTGAACGCGATGCTGGACAGAGTGCGATTGGCGACGGGACTCGATGTGCGGCGGGTGTGTCGCAGCGGTGAGTGGACCGGGCCGACGGCGGGGCTGGCTCCGAACTATGCTCAAGCGAATCTCGTCGTGTTGCCGCGCGAGTGGGCATTTGATTTTCTGCTGTTCTGTCAGCGAAACCCTCGCCCGTGTCCGCTCATTGCCGTGACGGAGGCCGGGAGTTGGCGGCCGTCTGCTGTGGCGAGCGATGTCGATTTGCGAACCGACTTGCCGAAGTACCGGGTCTGGCGCGACGGGGTTCTCGTCGATGAGCCGACTGATGTGACGGAGCTTTGGCGCGACGATCTCGTCAGCTTCTTGATCGGCTGTTCGTTCACGTTCGAAGCCGCGCTGCTCGACGCAAAAGTTCCCGTGCGACACATCGAGCTTGGTCGCAACGTGCCGATGTTCCGCACCAACATTCCGTGTGTCGCGGCCGGTCGATTCTCGGGACCGCTCGTCGTGTCGATGAGACCGCTCAAACCGGCCGATGCGATTCGCGCGGTCGAGATTTCGTCGCAGTTCACCGGATCGCATGGCTCACCTGTTCACATCGGCTTCCCCGATCAGATCGGCATCACGGACATCGGCCAGCCGGACTACGGTGACTCGGTGCCGGTGGATGACGGCGAGCTACCCGTCTTCTGGGCGTGTGGCGTCACACCTCAAGCCGCGCTCCTGGAAGCGAAGCCACCGTTCGCGATCACGCACGCGCCCGGCTGCATGTTCGTCACCGATCAGATCGCCTAGCCCGGAGGATTCATGAGGAACCACGAAATACTCGAAAGGCACGAAAAGGAAGAGAGATGCGGTCAAAGTCTCTCGATCCATCGCGCGTCGTCCCATCGTGTTCACATGGGATCAGAACTCTCGTCACGGCTTTACGTTCGAGTCTTTCGCGTTTTTCGTGGTGAATCATCCGGGCTAAACGACGGCCTCCGCCGCGAATGCGATTCAGATGCAATGGCATCTGTGTCGGCCTAGACTCCGACGAGTTCCGTTCCTGACTGCCCGTTTGTTCTTTGGAGTTTCGCTCATGAATCGGTCTCTCGTGTTGGCGATGGCGTTCGGTGTGATGGGAAGTTTGACGTACTCCTCGCAGCGGTTGGCTGCTGAGGAAGCGTTCACGCGAACGGAGGACGTGATTTACGGTCGCAAGTTTGGGACGGCTCTGACGCTCGACGTGTTTGCTCCGAAGGAAAACGCGAACGGGGCGGCCATCGTTTGGTGCGTGAGTGGCGGTTGGTACTCGAATCACGATTCGGTCAATGCCGGTGCTGTGAGCGAGTACCTGCGTCGCGGCTACACCGTCTTCGCCGTGGTGCATGCCAGTCAGCCGAAGTTCACGATTCCCGAAGTGCTGGAGGACATGCACCGTGCTGTTCGGTTCATCCGCAGTCGCGCCGAGCAGTACCAGATCGATCCCAACCGGATTGGCATCACGGGCGGTTCTGCGGGAGGTCACCTCTCACTGATGCAGGGGACGGCCGGAACGCTCGGGAAGCCCGATGCCAAGGATCCGGTTGATCGTTTGTCGAGCCGCGTTCAAGCGGTCGCCTGCTTCTTTCCGCCGACTGATTTCCTGAACTACGGCAAGCCGGGCGAGAACGCCATCGGCCGCGGCATCCTGAAAAACTACCGCGCCCCGTTCGACTTCCACGAGTTCGATAAGACGACCAACGCCTTCGTTCCGATCACCGATGAGGAACGGATCCTCGCCCTCGGACGCAGCATCTCACCCGTGAACCACGTCTCGAACGACGACCCACCGACGCTCATCATCCATGGTGATGCCGACTTGCTCGTTCCGATTCAGCAGGCGGAAGTCATCATCGAGAAACTCAAAGCAGAAGGCGTCCCGACGGAACTCGTCGTCAAAAAGGGAGCCGCTCACGGCTGGCCCGAAATGGGAAAAGACGCCGCCACACTGGCCGACTGGTTCGACAAGCACCTCGCCAAGAAGTGACTGTTGGGCGAGCGGCAGGAAATCGTTTACCCGTAGGATGGACGCCCCGTCCGTCCGTCAGGGCCATCGCCTTGTTGGGTCGGCGAAACCTGTAGGGTGGGACCAGCGGCGCTTCGCCGCGCCGGCCCACCATGATTTCTCGACGTTTCCTGATGGTGGGCCGGCGCTCGAAGCGAGCTGGTCCCACCCTACGTTGAAAAAGGCGATGGCACTGTCCGTTCGTCCGAGCTTGCCCAGAAGAGCCGGACGGACGGGGCGTCCATCCTACGTTGCGCGTACGCGAACTCTTGCCGCTCGCCTTACTTCGCTCCCCAAACCTCAAACAGGCTGTGGCGGGCGTCGATCCAGTGGCGAGGTGGGCCGAGGTCGGATCGTTCGGCTTGCCTCAAAACACCCGCGTTCAAAACGTCAGCGCTGGGCGACAGCAAGACCCACGAGGACGAGTACGTGAACAGCTCATCGTCCGACTTCGCGTCTGCGATGCCGATCGCCGTCCAGCCGAGTCGCTCGGCATGACCCGCCAGAACGGGGCGGAGATTGAAATAGCGGTTTGAGACATGCGCGGCGACGATGCCATCTGAGGCGAGGTGTCTGCGATAGATGTCGAAGGCTTCGGTCGTCAGCAGATGAATCGGGATCGCATCGCTGGAGAAGGCGTCGAGCACCAGCACGTCGTACTGCTGACCTTCGCGCCGTTCGAGCGCGAGCCTTGCGTCACCAGGAATGAGCCGGATTTCGGCGCGTGAGTCTCGCAGGTAGGTGAATGCGTGTTGGGCGAGGTCGCGTACTGCCGGGTCGATCTCATAGAAGTCGTACACGTCGCCCGTGCGGCCGTATGCGGCGAGCGTGCCAACTCCAAGTCCCACCAAACCGATGCGTCGCGGACGGTCGGCATGATGCGTGGCCAGAGTCAATCCCACGCCGGACTTCAACCCGTAGTACGTCGTCGGCAGTCGAGCCAGCGTGGGGTCGAGCGGCTGCAATCCGTGTCTCGTTCCGCCGTGACTCAGCGAGGCATAGGACCGGCTCGGCGGATCAAGGTGCCGCTCGATCACACGCAGCACCCCATAAAAATTGCGCGAGATCGACCGGACGTTGTTGAACGTCGAGACCACATCCATCAGCAGGCAAATGCTGAGCAAGCTGACCGCACTGGCGACGCCCACCCACGCCGCCACGTTTCTGATCCGGCTGCGACTGAGAAACAGATCCGCTCGCCACATCCACGGCATCAACAACGCCGCGACCAACAGTCCCAGATGATGTTCGACAAACAGCGGGAAGAGCGCGGGAGCCAGCACGGCCACGAAGAGGCCGCCTGCGGCTCCCCCGGCGGACATCACCAAGTAGAACTCGGTCAACGCGCTGCTGCTGCTGGCAGACGCATTGGTCGAGACGGGCTTCCGTCGCACCAATTCGCCGTGACAGACCATGCACAGACTGAAGAACGTGCCCCAGTGAACGCAAAATTGGAACGGCAACGAACCGTAGTGGCCTCGCCCAAGCTGCCGCGCGATGACGTTGGCGCTCACCAGCAAACCGATGACCGCCGCCGGTCCCCACACCCAGCGCGAGGCCCACGATTCGCGCGAGAAGCAGATGATGAACGAGACCAAATACAGAGTCAGCGGCACCACCCACAGAAACGGGACCGGGCTGATGTCGATCGACAGCTTGTTCGTGACGGACGAGAGCAGCACCGACGGGACCATCGCGAGTACGAACCACAGCAACCGCTCGCCCCACGTCGCGCGCGGCTCATCGCCCAGCAGTGTCGTGACCGGCTCACTGGTGACGTGCGCAGCGGCTCCGCGCGAGACCGCGATCCCGCCGCACGCCACGCATAGCAGGCTGTAGCCGAGGAAGCCGCTCCACCACAGACTCACTTGCTGCGGAGCCGCCAACCAAACATCGACCACGAACGGATAACTCACCAAGCCCAACAACGAACCCAAATTTGACAGGGCATACAGGCGGTACGGCGACTCACCGGGGAAGGCCCGTGCGAACCAGACTTGCAACAGCGGACCCGTCGCGCTGAGTAACAGGTACGGCAGCCCGACATGCCACGCCAGCAGTCCCAAGATCGCACTCGTCGGATCACCGTCACCCGTCGGCTTCCACGCGGCGGACGGCCAGACCGGTGCGAGCAACGCCACTGCCAGCAATCCCGAATGGATCAGCCACTGACCGCGCAGACTGCCGCGTTGCACCAAGCCATGCGCGTACAAGTAACCCACGAACAACAGCGATTGGAAAAACAGCAGGCAGACCGTCCAGACGCCGGGGCTACCGCCAAACCACGGCAGGATCAGCTTGCTCATGAGTGGCTGAATCTGAAAGACCAGCCCCGCTCCCAAAAACACCGCCGCGGCGAACAGACTCTGGGCAACACGGGGCGAAATCAAAGTCGGCATCGGCGGATCATTCCGTGCGAGTGAGGTGTCGAAGCGGGCCGCAGGAGTCTACTCAACGAACGGAAACAAGTGTCGCCCACAAACAGGTGATCTGGGCCATCGCCTTGTTGGGTCTGCGCAATCAGTAGGGTGGGACCAGCGGCGTTTCGCCGCGCCGGCCCACCATGATTTCTCGACGTTTTCCAATGGTGGGCCGGCGCTCGAAGCGAGCTGGTCCCACCCTACGTTGAAAATGACGCCGCCCCGCTCGCCTTGGAATTTCGGCGCAGAGATTGTTGGCCCAACCTGTTGAATCGGCCGGAGGGGTGGCGTTTCACTTGGAAGGGAGATCGCGCAGTCGCCCCGACTCAGTAGCAATTCACCGTACGACTCACGTTTTGTTTCTTTGCGTGCCGCGCAGATTTGTGGTGGCGATTTTGGGCGTCCGTACTTCCGAGGAATCTCTGAGCGGGGTGGCGTCAGCCCCCCGGTTCTTCGGGCGTCAGCCCTTCTGTGGTGGCAGGGAACTTCCAGAACCGGGGGACTGACGCCACCCCGCTCAGAAACAGACAAGAGGGCTCACGCCCAAGAATCACACTTGGGTTGCGGCGGAACGAAGTGAAGCCGCGCGGGGGCGTTTCACGGTGTGCAACGATTCGTTCACAACTCGCGCGGCCTCGCTTCCTGCCGCCACGCGGCGAGGCTACCTTGAGGCTCAGGCTGGTGCGTCGGCCTTGGCATTCACTGACCGGAGAATTTCGCATGTCTCAAGCCATCGTTGATCCTGCTGAACTGCGTCGGTTCGCCGGGTTGCTGCGTGAATTTAATAACGACCTCCAAGCCCGACTTGGCTCCGTGGCGGGGCAGCTCAATTTGCTCAACCAAACGTGGCGCGATCAGGAGCATCTGAAGTTCGCCGAAGAATTCAGCGAACATCTGAAACTGCTCAGCCGGTTCGTGGAGGCGAACGAGCGTCATGTGCCGTATCTCGTGCGGAAGGCGGATCGGATCGAGGAGTACATGCAGCAGCGGTGAGGAAAGAAAGGCGAGTGCGAAGTGAAAAGTGAGCAGTGCAAAGTGCCAAGTGAAGGCGTTGAGGGCGTCATTGGACGTTCTCGTGCGGCGGCGGTCTAACGCACAAAGCCTGTTGAGGCTGCGACACGCGGCTCGGCTGGTGGTCGGACAACTTGAGATTGCGGGGTTGTTCAACAACGAGCCCGACGCGCAAGCGAGGGCAAACCGTTGTCGAAAGTGAAGCCCTCGCTTGCGCGTC
>JAYTGQ010000326.1:0-6067 GCA_043733345.1 Schlesneria sp. | reverse complement strand
CGGCAACATCCCTGTGCCCTCCCAATTGGTGACAAACCCCTGTCAACACGCGGGTTGTAGCACGAACCAAAGACCTTGAAAGGGGGGCAGTGCCCACCTTACATCTGGCTGAATCGGACAGTAGAACTACATCCTCCCGCAAAAACGACTTCGCGATTTTCGGTCGCATCCCGTACCCAAAGAAAGCTCGAAATGAAAGTTTTGCTCCAACGAGCCGCGCTGGCGGCGATTCTGCTCGCCAACGGAGTGGCCGTTCTGACTCAATTGCCAACCTTGCAAGTGGTCAACGGCCAGGAAGGGGCGCGACAATCCGAGCCGCCTCGCGAAGGTGGGCCGGGGCAGTTTGGTCCGCCGCGCGGTCCGGGACGCGGCGGATTTGGAGGCCCTCCAGGCTTCGGAGGACCGATGGGACCGGGTGGCATGCCGCCCTCAAACGTCATGTTGCTGGCGGCTCCCGAGGTTCAGACGGAACTCGCGCTGACCGACGATCAGAAGAAGCGGGTCGGTGAATTGCAGGGCGAGATGCAGCAGCAGATGCAGGCCTCGTTCAGCGGCATCAATTTCCAAGAGCTTGGCTCATTGAGTGAGGAGGAACGCGACAAGCGCTTCGCCGACATGCGGACCAAATCCGAAGCGGCCATGAAGGTGCTCGATGAGAAACTGAACAAGGATCTCGACGCCAAGCAGGTCGCGCGACTGAAGCAACTCGCGCTGCAGCGCGATGTGATTGCCGCGCTGAACCGCGCCGAAGTCGCCAAGCAACTCAAGCTGACCAAGGATCAAGAGACCAAGCTGCGCGACATCGCCAGTCAGGCTCTCCCGCCGTTCGGATCACCCGACGCGCGGCAGCAGGCTCAGACCGATGCGCTGGCCGTACTCAACGATGCTCAGAAGAAGCAGTGGACCGATCTGACGGGGAAGAGCTTCACATTTCCCGAGCCGCAGTTTGGTGGCCCCGGATTCGGAGGCCCCGGCGGACGCGGACCCGGTGGGCCGGGCGGTCCGATGGGTGGCGAACGCAAAGTCGTCGCTCAGTTCGACAAGGACGCCGACGGTCGCTTGAACAAAGAAGAACGGACTGCGGCGCGTGAGTTCCTCAAGACCAATCGCGGCCCGGGCGGCCCCGGCGGCGGTGGCTTCAACTTCTTCGGCGGGCCTCCCGGTGGTGGACCTCCGGGCGGTGGACCCGGCGGGCCGGGTGGTGGTCCCGGAGGACGCCCCGGTGGCTTCGGTCGCGACAGTGAACCGGCCAAGCCGGGACCGCTGCTCTCACCGAACGACGTGAAGCCGGTGGCCGATGCCTCACTCTACGAGCCGACTGTGCTGCGTACGCTGTTCCTCGAATTCGAGGACGGTGACTGGGAGGCGGAACTCGCCGACTTCAACAACACGGATGTCGAGGTTCCCTGCACCGTCACCGTCGATGGCGTGAAGTATCCGAACGTCGGTGTCCACTTCCGAGGCATGTCCTCGTACATGATGGTCCCCGCCGGATCGAAGCGTTCGCTGAATCTGTCGTTCGATTTCGTGGACGAGAAGCAAAAACTCCACGGCTACAAAACGCTGAACCTGCTGAACGCGCACGAAGACCCGACGTTCTTGCACACCGTCCTCTACTCGCACATCGCACGGAAATACATCCCCGCGCCGAAGGCCAACTTCGTCAAGCTGGCGATCAACGGTGAGAGTTGGGGCGTCTACTCCAGTGCCCAGCAGTTCAACAAGGACTTCCTCGCCGAGAATTATCCGAGCGCGAAGGGCGCGCGGTGGAAGGTCAACGGCAGTCCGATGGGACGCGGCGGGCTGGAGTACATCGGCGACAACATCGACGACTACAAGCGAACCTTCAGCTTGAAGACCAACGACAGCGAGAAGGACTGGAAGGCGCTGGTCAAGTTCTGCAAGACGCTCAACGAAACGCCGCTCGATCAACTTGAGGAGGCTCTCGCGCCAATGCTCGACATCGACGAGGCACTCTGGTTTCTCGCCCTCGACAACGCGCTCATCAATGGCGACGGCTACTGGATTCGCGCCAGCGACTACGCGATCTTCCGCGATGACAAGGGCGTGTTCCACATCATCCCGCACGACATGAACGAAGCGTTCCAACCGGCAATGGGACCGGGCATGGGCGGGCCGGGCGGCGGCCTGTTTGGCGGATTGTTCGGTGGCGGTCCCGGTGGGCGAGGCCCCGGAGGTGGCAGACCGGACGAAGGTCGTCCCGGTGAAGGGCGTCCGCGCGAAGGCGGTCCCGGTGGTGGTGGCCCTCCCGGTGCGGGTGGACCCGGCGGGGGCGGACCGCGCGGCGGCAACGTCGAACTCGATCCGCTGGTCGGTCTGACCGACAAGAGCAAGCCACTCCGTAGCCGACTGCTGGCCGTGCCGAGTCTCAAACAAAAATACCTCGCGCACGTCAAGCAGATCGCCGAAGAGTCGCTCGACTGGAGGACACTCGGCCCGGTGGTCGCTCAGTACGAGAAACTGATCGCGAAAGAGATCGAAGCCGACACGAAGAAGCTCACGTCGTATTCCGCCTTCCAACAGACGGTCTCGGGAGTGGCTGCCCCTGAAGGTGAGCAACGAGGCCGCCCGCACATGGGCCTCAAGCAGTTCGCCGATCAGCGTCGAGCATTCCTGCTCAATCACCCCGAGATCAAGTCGCTCGGGAAGACAACCTCGGCGAATTAGTCCGTTGTAGGACGGGCACTCCTGCCCGTCCGCTTCTTCTTCCAACAAGACAAGACAGGACGGGCAAGAGTGCCCGTCCTATTTTTTTCAACAGACTGTTCGGCTGCGAATCTCCCGCGACGATCCACTCGCAGCCTGATGGCAGGCGGCTCGCCACGGTCTTGTTCTTGTTCGCGAGAGGAATAATCGGTCTCCCGTGTCGTTGACGCCCAGCTCGTCAAAAAGGTGAGCTATGCTATTCGTATCGGATTCAAGTGGCGGTTGTAGGGGCGGGGTTGCACCGTGTGTCCGCCGCGTCGGCGAAGTGGCCTGATGATCGTAATCCCACTGTTCTGCCGACGGGGTGCGAATTTACTTCGCGCGGCCGTAACTGACACCAATCCGAAGTGTAAACGAGGACGCCACTCACCTCCTCGCTTACGCTTCGGGTTAGTGTGCTGCGGTCGCAAATGTGTCCGTTTCGGACGCGCTGAGTATCGATGGCAGCCCCCCTCAGCAATGTCGATTGGACCAAGCCCTGCCTGCGTCTTTGATCCTGTCCGCCAACACTGGGGTATCTCATGCCGAATGCTGCATTGCCGCTGAACGAGCTTGAACGGCTCGCGGTATTGCGCGAGTGCGGGGTACTCGATACGGCCCCCGAACAAGGGTTCGATGACCTCACGGAATTGGCCTCTGAGCTGTGCGGCACGCGAATCGCCTTGGTAAGTCTGATTGACGAACAGCGTCAATGGTTCAAATCGACCGTCGGACTCGGAGTGACGCAGACCTGTCGCGAGTCGGCCTTCTGTGCCCACGCGATCCTCGCGGACGCTCCACTCATCATTCGCGATGCCACGCAGGATCCCCGCACTTTTGACAATCCGCTGGTGACGGGCGAACCCTTCATCCGCTTCTATGCCGGGGTGCCGTTGCATTCGTCCGAGGGACTCGCGTTGGGGACATTGTGTGTCATCGACACCGATGTCCGGGACATCTCGTCCGAGCAATTAATCGCTCTCCAGAGACTGGCCCGCCAGGCCGAGGTGCAGCTCGAAATGCGGCGAGTGCATCGTCAGTTGTCCGACAAGATCATCGAGCTGCGACGGCAGGAGAACCTGTTTGAAACGATTTTTGAAGAATCCGACAACGTGATGTTCGTGAAGGATGTCGCGGGACGTTACCGGCTGTTCAATCCGGCCTTCCTGCGCGTGATTGGCAAATCCCGCAGTGACATTCTCAATCACGACGACACGGCGATTTTCGATCCGGAAGTGGTACGAGCGATCAGAGCCGTTGATCTCCGCGTCATGCAGTCGGGGCTACCCGTGACCGAGGAGGAGTCTCTGATCTGTGATGGCGTCAGGCGGACCTTCCTGACCACCAAGTCGATCTACCACGACGGCGACAGGCAGGTTGCCGGTGTCATTGGCATCGCACGTGACATCACCGAACGGAAGCAGGCCGAAGCCGTTCTCACCGAGTCCAGCCGGAAGTCCGAAGCGGCCAACCGCGCGAAGAGCGAGTTTCTCGCCAACATGAGTCACGAGATTCGCACGCCGCTGACGGCCATCTTGGGCAACACGGAATTGCTCGCCGATGACGAGGCCGCCGTCGTTCAATCCGACTCACGCCGGTCCATGTTCGCCACGATCAAAAGCGCGGGCGACCATCTCTTGGTGGTCGTCAACGACATTCTGGACCTCTCACAGATTGAGGCCAAGCAGATGCGTTTGGAACGCATCGAGACCAGCCTGCAAGAACTCGTCACCGGTGTGGTCGCGCTGCTGCGTCCGCGTGCGCTTGCCAAGGGCTTGACTCTCGATCTCAAACTGGACAGCCCGATCCCCGTCCGAGTCTTGACGGACCCGACGCGCCTGCGACAGATACTCATGAATCTGGCTGGCAATGCCATCAAGTTTACGGAGTCCGGTGGAGTCACTCTGCGAATGAGTGCTCACGGTCAGGGGGCTGAAACGATCCTGAGCGTCGTGGTGGAGGACACGGGAATCGGCATGAATTCCGACCAGACGCAGCGACTGTTTGCAGCGTTCTCTCAAGCCGACGCCTCGGTGACTCGCAATTACGGCGGCAGCGGGTTGGGACTCGTGATCTGCCAGCGATTGGCTCGCCTGATGGGCGGCAATGTCGAGCTGACACGCACCGCACCGGGCCAAGGGTCCGTCTTCACCGCCACCCTCCAAGCGACCCCAATCGCATCAGCGGGGACAACCTCTGCGTTTGAGCCGCAGGCTCCGACGATGTTACTCACGCCAATCCATTCTTCGCCCCGGCTACAGGGGAGGATTCTGCTGGCGGAGGACTCACTCGATAACCAGGTGCTGATTTCCACGCTGCTCAGAAATGCGGGAGCCGATGTTTCCGTGGCAGCCCACGGCGGAATCGCCATCGAAATGCGGGAGCAAGCCAACGCGGAAGGGCGACCCTACAACCTGCTGCTGACGGACATGCAGATGCCGGTGATGGATGGATACACACTCACACGCTCACTGCGGCACAGCGGGTGTGAACTGCCGATCGTGGCCATCACCGCCAACGCGATGACAGAGGATCGACAAGTCTGTCTCGACGCGGGTTGCAACGATTTCCTCAGCAAGCCGATCGACAAGCAGGCACTGCTCAAGACCTGCGAGACATGGTTGAAGCGTCTGCCAGGATAATCTCCGCTGACGAATGGCACGCCGC
This sequence comes from Schlesneria sp., assembly GCA_043733345.1. Lineage (GTDB taxonomy): Bacteria > Planctomycetota > Planctomycetia > Planctomycetales > Planctomycetaceae > Schlesneria. The sequence continues at coordinate 694 of JAYTGQ010000326.1, read as the reverse complement.
GAGTCTTCCACGGGCATGAGGCTGAGTGGCTCGGCCTGTCGTTGATACACAACGCGATCAGTCATGGGGACCGAAGGCCGCCAAGCGGTGGCGCAGTCGGTCATTCGGTGGAGGCCGATACAGCGGGGTTGGGAGCCGCACATCAACTCGCACCATGCTTGTTTGGCAGATCATTCCTGTCGCAAACACGGGCGCATTCACTGTCCGAAACGAGGACGACCGGCGTGTCAGGAACCTTTGCCGCGATGCCATGCGCCAGGTGCATGCCCTCGACCCAGCGCTGCGACTCCTTGTCCTCAAGGGGCGTTTGCTGGCGCTGCTTCTTCAGAGCGAGCTGCTTCGCGGCACCGCGCGGCTGATCGACGCGGGCCCACGCTTCGGCCCCCACCGTGCCCAGCGAGACCCCGGCTGCGGTGAACGCCTGCAGCGCATGCAAGAGACAGCCGCGCCCCTTCGTCCCGCGGCCCCGCACCTGCGACCTGCTGTTGGGACCGCGTCAGCAATGGCACTGACTTTACCTCAGTGACCCGCAGCGTAAGTTTTGAAGTTGCGCTCGTTGCGTTTTCAGCCCCAAAGGGGCGATGTTATGTCAGCCTAGCAGCCTGTTGAAAAAGGGAGGGCGAGGCTCCCGCCGAGCCGTGTGCGTGAGGAAAGTCGCTTGTTTCTCGCGGCTCGGCAGGAGCCTCGCCCTCCC
>JAYTGQ010000325.1:0-6070 GCA_043733345.1 Schlesneria sp. | reverse complement strand
ACGCGGATCAACCAGTACGTCGATCGCTTCGGCTACGAGAAGGTCGAGGAGTTCATCGACGCCTGCCTGTCGCTGGAAGACCTGATCGACATGCACTCCATGCACATCAAGCGTGCTCCCGACGTGCAGCCGCTCCCACACGCCGCGCTCCTGCGTGAGGACGACTTCGAGTACATGCAGTCTGGCCGCCTGCCATCGAAGGGCTACATGGACTCGTTCATCAACCCACCCGAGGTACTCCAACAGGAGGCTCGCGACAAGAAGCAGAAGGAAGAGGATCGCGAGAAGAAACGCTCCTTCCCGGACGAGCCGCAGCGCGACGTGCTGCTCTTCCTGCTGGAACACGCTCCGCTGCGCGACTGGCAGCACGACATCCTCGCCATCATCCGCGATGAGGCCTACTACTTCGCTCCGCAGGGCCAGACGAAGATCATGAACGAGGGCTGGGCCAGCTACTGGCACACGACGATCATGACCAAGCACAGCCTGAACGATTCGGAAGTGATCGACTACGCCGACCACCACAGCGGCACGGTGCAGATGAGTCCCCAGCGGATCAACCCCTACAAAATCGGCATCGAACTCTACCGCGACATCGAAGAACGGTGGAACAGGGGCCAGTTCGGCCCCGAATGGAACGAGTGCGACGACCCGCGCGTGAAGGCCAAGTGGGACAAGCAACTCGGCCTCGGACGGCAGAAGATTTTCGAGGTCCGTCGCATCCACAACGATGTCACGTTCATCGACACCTTCCTGACGCCCGAGTTCTGCAAGAAGCACAAGATGTTCTCGTTCGCTTTCAACGAGAGCAGCGAGAACTACGAAGTCGCCTCGCGCCAGTTCGAGCAGATCAAGCTGCAACTTCTGAACAGCCTGACCAACCACAGCCGGCCGTTCATCTACGTCGCCGACGCCAACCACCGCAACCGGGGCGAGCTGTATCTGCTCCACAAATACATGGGGATCGAACTGAAGCAGGACTACGCGCAGGACTCGCTCCGCAACCTGCACAAACTCTGGCAACGCCCGGTCCACATCGAAACCGTCCTCGACGACAAACCGGCCGTGATCTCCTTCGACGGCTCGACCCACACGACAAAGGCGAAGTGAACTGCGTTCTCGAAGGCACGAAAAAACGCAGACATCAGGCCGATGTCTTATCGAAGCCCAACGTCTGCGGTTGTCAGAAATCCACAATGTTACGACCAAGCTCACCGGCCGGCACGAAGCCCAACGTCAACCGACCCAGCATCAGTATTTACTTTCGTAGCGGATGAATAATGCTTGACGATCAGGCGACCGTCGCGATTTCCGATGTCGGTAATGTAAAAATCAGCCCGAAACCGCCCCTTGCCATCTTGAACTTTATCGACTTTTGCGGTGGCATTGGCAATTGTTGACCATGTCTCTTGGTTTACAAGATAACGCATATCAAGATACACAGTATCACCGACTTTACAGTCAGAGCTAATCTCTCCCTCTATCTGAAACTTCCGCCCCAATGTGATCATGGTGCGATCCTGCTCGCTGTTGATGGTACCTGAATCCTGAGACTTCAGCGTTAGTCGTGTGCCCGACGAACTCAAGATCGCCACGCTCTCCACAGGTGACGTAGTCGATGGTGCCTGTGATTTGCAGCCAAATACGAAAAACAACAAAATCCAACACGCTACAATCACATTGTGATGCCGCCAGATTGCACGCAATCCTCGACGCAACTTCGTCGCAACAATGTAATACACTGCTGCCGCATTATTCTGAATGTTCAAGTTGCCTCCTTCAGTATTTATGTCCCTCGAAGAGTACCTTTACTTTTCTTGTCCACTTCCGCCCCGTCGCGTCTTACGATTAGTATACAGCCTGTCCATGTTATTGACGATGGAAGTTGCGGCATAGGAAGATTCACGGATTTACTACAAGGATCAGTTGTAGTAAATCCGTTGTTAGCGACTGTTGACCACATGTTGTTTCCGAGTGGTCGCTGGAACTCAACTGAGTAGCTACCACTTCCTAAAAGTGTAACATCAATGTTGACCACACACTGTTGGCCCGCACAGGTAATGTCAAAGTTGTCATTGATGTTCGTGATCGAGTCAGCGAGTAACACGTCGCGACCGGCAAAAAAAATTGCAATCGCCATCAAACATTTCCGAAACATGATCAGCTCCTAAAACTCGTGTGAGGGACAGTCAGTGATTGTTATGTCCCGGCGCGTGTCCCAATGTCGCGCCAGACAATAGCATCAATGTGATCAGAAATGAACTCTATATGACCATCTCCGAACAAAACGTGTACACCACCTTGGTGAACACTGCCAGCACTGAAGACGCCATATGTGTAACTCGAATTGAAGCAGCTCGGCATGTTCGGCGTGAAAATGTGGTGATATAGAGCCACAGGGACGATTCCACGGTTCGTCCAGCCACAGCCCCGCGCGAAGCCAGCAAAACTGGTGCCCGGAGGTGCCCACCGCATCGCTTCACACTGTGTCTTTAATTGACTGAATTCATTTGGTCTGGGCAACGGCGGAAGAATGGTCCAGAACACCCGCCGAAAATCACTTATTGGCACACTTGGTATCGCGTATACCTCTGGCAATGACGGCAGTATTTCCGCAATGGCAGCTGTGCGAGACAGCCCATCAGTGATGTCTTGATGCCGCGTGAGTGCTAGTGTAGAAGCACTTCTTCCCGGCCACCCGACACTGTAACCTTCGTCGATGGTGACAAAAAAACCATCAAGTCCTGCAACTTGGTTCCCAGTCCCAAAGTTGGCCGCATAACAAATCACATCAGCATGTGGCGGAACGACTGAATCAGACGGACAACGAAACGTTGGGACATTTGGCAGAGGTGCAAGACCATTGGAATAGGCACCACTTCGCACATTCTCATAAATCGCAGAATGCCCCAAGGCAGGGAGCAGCTCAGGGAAAAGATCATGTGCGTCAGGAAAATGCCCGAGTACCTCTGCCCTGCTCTCTAGGGCAATGCCGATCTGGTGGAGATTGTTTTTGCAGGTCGCGCGTCGAGCGCTTTCTCTCGCAGTTTGGACTGCGGGTAAGACGAGCGCGCACAAAAGTCCAATGACTGCAATTGAGACCAGCAGTTCGATGATCGTAAATGCTGATCGTGTCGATACTGGAAATGAATGTGAGCGAGTCATCATGCTAACCTCGTTGCTGAATCCATTCACATTCGTCGTCTATCGTCGGTGATTGGCTCGGTCAGATTTGGTTTCGCAATATGCGGCACGGCTGGCCTTATATCGCAGGGGGGGGGGGGGGGCAAGTCACTACATGTTAAATTTTATGAATGCAGCAGAAAAACCATTTGTTTGTTTTGTGCAACTCATTCTCAGTCAATAGCGCGGTAAGCGGTATTGGTCGCGGTAATCTGACCTCACGCGAGGATCGGACCGGCGGTGATGTCCAGCCAAGTGTGGAACTCGGCACCGGGGGCGAGCGTTCGCCAGCCGCAGTCGATGCCGCGTGCATGTAGATTGATGGCGTTTGGATGGCCGGGACTGGACTGAGGCTTTACGAAGGAAGTCCCGGGGTTTCGCGAAGACGCTCCAACCCCGGCCACCCGACTACCAACCCCCAAATGGGGCCTGGTTCAACTTGGATAGCAGCTCCGAAGAAGCCCCCTCACCCTAACCCTCTCCCCCACAAAGCCGGGGGCGAGGGGACCAGAGAAGACACTTGCTACCCGCTGCCACCGCGATATGAACCAACCCCCAAATTGAGTGTTGACGAAGCTCTCGTCTGCTATTCAAATCTTTCTGCCATTCGTCTTTCTGATCGCACGCGCCGTTTTCTCATCTTGTTTTGCAAAGGGTGGTCTCTCGTGGCGGCTCGATCCTCGAAATCGCTGGCTGATCCGACGGCGCTGGCCAAGTTTGGCGGGCTGGAGGTCGTGGCCAAGCTGCTGGTCGAGGGATACATGATCGGGCAGCACAAGTCGCCGTTCAAAGGCTCGTCGGTCGAGTTCGTCGAGCACCGGCAGTACTACCCCGGCGACGAGATCAAGCACATCGACTGGCGGGCCTACGGCAAGACCGGCCACTACTACATCAAGGAGTACGAGGAAGAGACCAACCTGCGGTCGTACCTGATCGTCGATTGCTCGGGGAGCATGGCCTATCGCGGCACGACGCTCTCCAAGTTTGATTACGCCCGCCAACTGACGGCTGCGCTCGCGTATCTGCTGCTGGCTCAGCGCGACGCCACCGGACTGATCACGTTCGACACGAAGATCGCCGACCGTTGGGAACCGTCGTCGAACCGCGAGTCGTTCCACCAGATCGTCAAGCTGCTCGAAGCCCGTCGGCCGGGAAAGGAGACTTCGATGACAGAGGTCTTTTCCCAGATGCTGCCCACGTTGAAACGTCGCAGTTTGATCTTCCTGATCAGCGACTGTTTCGACCGGATCGAGCCACTCGCGGCGGCATTGAAACTGTTCCGCGCGGCTCGTCACGAGGTGGTCCTTTTCCAGGTCGTGGCTCCCGAGGAGGAAGAGTTCTCGTTCCAGCATCCGACTCAGTTCCGCAGTCTGGAGCAGCTCGGACACCAAGTCCTCGCCGATCCGTACAGACTGAGAAAAGCGTACCTCGACAAGTACCGGCAGTTCTGCGAAGACCTCGCCCAGCACTGCGGCAACGCGGGAGTCGATTACGTGAAGCTGAGGACCGACGAACCGTACGGCAAGGCGCTGGGAGCGTTCCTCGACATGCGCGTGCGGCGCAAGGGACGAGGCTGAAATGGTGAGGTTCTGTTTCGGTCCCCTCGCCCCGGCTCTGCGGGGAGAGGGTTAGGGTGAGGGGCTGCTTCGTTTCCATCTCCATTTTCTTTCGTCCTGTCCGCCACGAGTTGCCACGAGGTTGTGCGGAAGACGAAAAGGCGAAGACCCCTCACCCTAGCCCTCTCCCCGCAGAGCCGGGGCGAGGGGACAAGGTCGTAGCCTCAAGAGAACTCAAACCGCCATGCGCATCGGTCACGTTTCCATCGCTCACGCCATCACGCTCGCGCCGATGGAGGAACACACCAACTACCCGTTTCGGTTGTTGTGCAAGCAACTCGGGGCGAGTCTGGTTTGTGGCGAGCGGGTCGATGGGTCCGACGTGGCCAAGCGAGACCGTCGCGCGTTGAAGCTGCTCCACACGACACCGACCGAGAAACCGGCGGTCGGTCAAATCAGCGGCAACGATCCGCGCGTGATGGCTGAGGCGGCGAAGGTCGTCGCGGAGCAGGGGTTCTCGATCGTCGATCTCAATTTTGAATGTCCCATTCGGCGGCTGATCGGTCGTGGAGAAGGAGGCGCGCTGATGTCCGATCCTCCGGCGATCGCGCGGCTGGTGGCAGCGGTCGTCAAAGCGGTGGACATTCCCGTCACGATCAAGATTCGAAGCGGTCCCGATGCGGAACATGAGACGGCGGTCGAGGTCGCGCGGCTCGCCGAACAAGCGGGCGCGTCTGCCGTGGATGTTCACGCGCGGAGCGTCGCACAGAGTTATGTCGGCGGTCCCGACTGGTCGGTCGTGGCGCGCGTCAAGCAGGCGGTGAAGGTTCCGGTTCTCGGCAGCGGCGGCGTGCGCGAGGCGGTCGATGCGATCCGGTTCCTCAAGGAGACCGGTGCCGACGGCGTGGCCATCGGACGCGGATGCCTCGGCAACCCGTGGATCTTTCAACAAGCGCGGTCGCTCATTCTCGGAGGAGCCGCCATCGCGCCGCCCAACAACGGCGAACGTGCCCGCGTCCTGTTGCAGCTCGTCGAAGGAGAGTTCGACTTCTACGGCAGCCATCTCGCCGCCAAACGACTCCCGCGCGTCGCCTGTTACTTCGCCAAGTTCCTCCCCGACTTCGCCTCGTTCCGCGACGGCGTGCAAGGCGTGAAGACCGTTCACGAATTCAAACGGCTCGTGCGCGAACACTTTCACTGAAGGCTCAAGGCAAAATGATGGAGTACAGAATGATGAAGGCGGGAACTGGGAAGCAGAGAGAGGGCCGCGCGAATTGAGGGGAGCGCGAATGAAGACAGGGCGGATCGGGAACGCCCACATTCGCGCACCC
>JAYTGQ010000324.1:0-2115 GCA_043733345.1 Schlesneria sp. | reverse complement strand
GCCCGTCCGTACTTCAACGCCAAAGACGGACGGGCAGGAGTGCCCATCCTACAACTCGCGATAAATCATCGGATGAAAACGAAGAACCCCAGTCCTTGGGGATCGGGGTTCTGGTGTTTGCTGGGGTTCGCTGGCGACTCAGTGCTTTTCGATCGGCGGTCCCATCGGGTCTTTACGTTCGGTGATGACCGGGCAGTTGAGGGCCATCTCGGCGTTGAGCGCGGTGTAGTCGGCCCATTCGGCGGGAAGATTGTCTTGATGGAAGATTGCGGCGGGCGGGCATTCGGGGACGCACGCTTCGCAGTCGATGCACTCTTCGGGGTGAATGAAGAGCATCGCTTCCCCCTCGTAGAAGCATTCGACGGGACAGACCGTCACGCAGTCGGTGTACTTGCAGTTGAAGCAGGGTTCAGCGACGACGTGCGTCATGTCAGGTCTTTCGTGTCGGGGTTTCTGGCGTGTCAGGAAATTGAGGAAGTGATCGACATGACTGGGATGCGTCGGGCGATTACGTGTTGGTCATCCGACGTGTGTTGGTGGTCTGGGTTGTGCCGATCAACCGCTTGAGGCCGCTGTCGGCAGTCTTATCGGAAATCCCAACAGCGCGACTGAAATGGATTGCGTTGAGATCGTCCACGGAACCGGTAAAACCGCCCAAATCTTAGGTCCACTCAGAAAGAGCGTCAAGAAATGGTGCGAGAGATTCTCGACCGCAGGAATACATCTCAGTCTGTGTGAGGGGCCGGTCGAGTCCAGTAAGGCGAGTGGCAGAAGTTGTCATGCCAGCAATCGAAGCCTGACGCGCAAACAAAGGTTCGGATGTCGAACGTCCTTAGCTTGCGCGTCAGGCTTCGAGATGGGTACGCTTTTTCTTGCCGCTCGCCTAACAGCCTGTTGAAAAAGCCGGTGACGTGTGGAAAGTCACTTGTTTCTTGCGGCTCGGCAGGAGCTCGCCCTCCCGATAAACGTTTTTCAACAGGCTGCTAGCCGCCGGTCATGCAGGAAATCACCGGCGGCTAGCGCCTTGCCGCTCACATCACACAACTTTCAACATGAATGGCGGAGAACCTGAACTGTTCTTGGCGAGCCGTGTGCCGTAAGGCCACTGGTTCTTGATGCCGCACGGAACCCGCAGCCTTACGGCACAAGTTCCCGTTTTGACCGCGTGAGGGATATCGAGTTCGGTGTCACGCCCAACTTTGCGGGTTAGGCAAACTCAAGTTGTCGCGGCGAGTTTGCCGATGACTCTGGCCGAGCCGTATTCTCTCTGCCTGCCTGTCGTGCGGGATCGAACGGGCTTCCGTTCCGGTCTTGAAAAACGTTTCACATGCTGGTCGTTCGAGGCTCTGCACTCTCGGTCGTTGTGACCGATATCCCCTCGGGGTCATCGGTCGCCCGCGGCGTGGTGACGCTGGTTCCATCCAATGAAATTCGATCACGCACTAGGGCCTCTTCAAGGCTGAAAACGGGGGTAGCTGAAGTCGCAAGACTTCAGTTCCTGAACTCTTGCGAGTTCAGCTACTTCAAAATCAAGACGGGATGACGCACCAGGGAGGGAGCGCAGACATGGCACAGCAGGGAATCAACGTTCTCGCGTTGTTGAAGAACGGCGAACGGTACGTCTTCTTGTATGACGACCGCAGCGCCGATCAGTTGCTGCAAACTCTCGGCCGCTACGCCGCCGATCCGGAACTGAACTTCAGTTGGTACGACGCCGCCGTGCTCAGCCAGCGCATCCGCTCGCTGCGCAGTGAAGGTGTTGAGGACGTGGATGCCTCGCCCACGGAAGCGATGTCCGATGCGCCGCTCAACCGCATCCACCGACGCGCGGCCTGATCGCGCGGAGCCTGTTGTTCGCCAATACCAACCCGCAGCGTGAGCAAGGACGAGCGTTTCGAGACGCTCGCAATTTCTCGTTATACCGCGAGCGGGTGAGGGTGGCGCAATTCACACTAACCCGAAGCGTAAGCGAGGACGTGAGTTGCATCCTCGCTTACGCTTCGGGTTAGTATCAGCTTCGACCGCGTGAGGCATATCCCTCACGCGGTCGGTGATGAGACATCTGAGCGGGGCGGCGTCAGCCCTCCGATTCTTGGGCGTCAGCCCTCCGCTGGT
>JAYTGQ010000323.1:0-6072 GCA_043733345.1 Schlesneria sp. | reverse complement strand
AGTTGATTCTCGAACGCCCCCAAATCGAGCGAGGTGAATGTCACGGGAGAACCGGGTGCCCCGTTGACCTTCAGCACTGTGGGTTGGCCTTGCTCCAGCGACTGAGCCAATTCGCCAACCCCACCCAAAATGGGGACTCCCGGACCCGGCTGTTTCACCTGCCAGACGCGTCCCGGCTCGGCCACATTCAAGTAGCGTTGAGGGTCCGCTTGGAAGGCCCGCTTGTCGTACGGCTTCGGCGGAATCATCACCGACACCCGTTCCGGGTACTTGTGTTCTTTCAATGCCTCATACACCGAAGCCACCTGCGGGTTCGCCTTGGGATCAATCCCCGGTGTTGTTCCGTAGTAGGCGTCCGCAGAGCGGGCGTCCTCTGTCGGTACGGCTCCCCTGCGCAGGTCACTCGCCGGTCGCCGAATGCCACCGATTTCCACGAACTCATCCCGTGAGACACGCTTCGGTTCCGGGCGGGCCACATCCACTTTTTGGGGGTCGGCGCGGAAGAGCCAGACGCCCATCGCCATCAGGGCCATGAGGCAGACTGCGATCACGATCCAATCGCGACGAGCGGCTCCTCGGCGGGGCGAACCGGCGAGGGACGGCGCGCTGCGGGGCGGAGTGTTGAGGAGCGAGGTGCGGCTCTTCGCTCCAGAGACATTCACGGCAACTTGGCCGGAAGCGACAGCGCGGGGAACGGAGCATGGACTCGAATCATCCACAAGTCACCTCATCGTTGCGTGAGAAGAGACCGGCCATTGCGACGGAAAGAAACGACCGTTGCGACAGGAGAGCCGACCGTTGTGTCAGAACGAAATTAAATCGTGTCAAAAAGAAAGCCAGATGTTCGCGAGATCGACAGCAGAGAAACTGCTTCAAGACGGGACGGGCAGAATCACAACGTCCGCGAATCCAAATGTCAAACACTTTTTGAAAAAACTTTTCGCGGAAAAATTGTTTGCCTCACGACCGAGAGACTTGCCGAATGAGCGACGAGTTGGCATGGGGGCGGAGTGGTGAGTGCGGTGGTGAAGGCGACAACTACTGCCCACTGCCTACCACCCTCTGCCCACTATTGCTTCAGCGGCTCGAAGATCAGGCCGGAGACGGACACGCTGGGGAGCCAGAGTTCGGCGGTGGGGGTGGTTGAGCCGGTTGGCTTAGCGGGGGCGAGGTCGATGAAATTGACGACGAGCGCGTCACTGCCGCCATCGAGTGATGACAGGATCGTCACCAGTTGTGGCAGCGTCAGGGGGTTGAACGCAATGCGGGTCGTTTGCACGCGGTAGTTCGATTGCGCCAAAGTCGTCGGCGATTGCGGGTCAATCGCCGCGATGATACTGCTCGGCAAGCGAGCCGCTTCGGCCGCCGCTTGGATGCGCTGTGAGATTTGCGCCGCCGATTCGGGCGAAAGCTGGGCGCGCGACGGCTGGTCCTGCAAGTCACGAATCTTGGTCGCCAGTCCGCGACACTCCCGTAAATTGTCGAGCGCGACCGTGAATGACGACGAAGCCTGTCGCAGTCGATACGCACTGAAGAGGACCGCCACGAAGAGTACTCCCAGAATTGTCGCGAAGACTTGCCCCCTTGAAGGACGTTGGATGTTCATGACTTGCCCCCCTTGCCGGTGGGTTTGGCACCGTTGGAAGAGTCCCTGACTTTTGATCCGGCTCCCTGCAACGCCGGGGCGAGGGGAGAGTTTGGTGGCGGCTGTTCGTTGGCATTTCTGGACGTGGAACGTTCGTCCTTGCTCACGCTGCGGGTTGGTGGGGGTGGCTCGGTCTCTTTCCGTTCCGCTTCCAGGTTGAATGAGACTCCACCCGTTGCGTTCTGCGAAGTCGCCGCCGGTTTCACGTCGAAGCCGCGCGCGGCGAGGGCCGCCGTCATCGTCGTCGCGTCGCGGTGCGATTGGGCTTCGCATTGGAGTCGCACCCGACGGCCATCGACCGACAGTCCGGCGACGCGGAATCGAACCGACTCCGGCAACGACGCCATCACGTCCGCGAGTGTCTCGACCGCCGAAGCGAGAACCGGCATCGTGGCCTCATCCCCGCGCAAGCCCGAGAGCTTGGCCAGTTCACTCTTAAACCGCGTCCGGACTCCGACCGGGATCTTGGATTTGGGGAACAGCTCGCGAAACAGTTTTTCCTGTTCGACCTGAGCGTCCGCAGCCCGCGACTGCAACGTCGCAATCCGCAGTTCGCAGACGCCGAGGATTGTCGCCAGAGCGATCAGCGCCGCCCACGCGGTGGCCTGCATCAAGCCTCGAATCGCGCGATAGGGCTGCGGACTGGCGAGCGCATCGCGACGAAGGTCGATCGTGGGACCGCGCGTCCCGACCGACAAGTCCCGTGCTCCGCGAGCCGCCTCATCCAACAACGAGGTTGACTCGTCCAGACGTGTCGCCACGAAGCCGCCGTGTTGGAGAGCCGTCATGAGGCGGTCGCTCACTCCGCGACAAACGAGCCTCGGCGCACCGACCGCTTCCAAACGGATCGCGATCACTTCGCGCACCACGTCTTCCGGATCGCACACCAATTTCGTCCACCGCCGCCACTGAGGCGGACGCCCCACGAACAAGTGGCAATCGTCCTCATCCTCCCACAAGAAGAGCGTGTCGCCGCTGGCCTCTGTTCGGAGTGAGTCGGCTTTCAAGGCCGCCGCCTCGACCGCCAGCCAGACCGTGGGGACCACCGACCGCACGTTAATACCATCGAGCTGCAACGCTTCGATGAGCGGCAAGAGGTCGGGAACACTCGTCCCGATCCCCATCACGTGCGCATCGGTGATGATGAAGTCGGCCACGAACTGTTCGACCGACGCGGGCAACCGCGATTCGAGGGCGTACAGCAACCCCGTTCGATCCGACACCGAAACACTCGCGTCGCGCGGGATCGCCCCGACCAAACACCGCGCGGAGTCCAAGCCCAGCACGATCTCGCCCCCGCGAAACCCGTCCCCCTTGAGCGCCGCCGCCAGCCGCCGCGACAACGCGACCGGTGTCTCGGACGCCTCGACATCCAGAGCCAACAGCCGCACATCGTCCCCCGTCACGCAGGCGACATGCCAGCGATCATGATGCTCCAACAATGTCCAGACGGGCTTGGCCATGAATCTGCTTTGAGAGCCGGAAGGGGGTGGATGGATGAGTGGTCAGTAGGCGGTGGGCAGTGGGTGGAACTGCCTTGGCTTAGTTTGGTTCTTGATGTTTGGCTCTTGGAGTTTCGTTCCCACCTCACGGCATCGTTGGCTTCTTCGGTGTGACATCCTTCACCTTCAGGGTGAACTCCTGCCCTTGGTACTTCACGACTGCCTGCTTGTCGGTCACTGAGACCACTTCGGCTCCCTTGTTGGGGCCGGGGAGTTTGTCGCCCGGCTTGAGGGTTTCGACGAGGGTTGTTGCGGCGGTTTGGCCTGAACCAATCTGGAAGATGCCGTACGTTTGTTCCGAGTCGATGATCGTGCCGAGCAGTTCGACATTGGGCAGCGTTGGCGGCGGTTTCGGCGGTGCAACCACTGTTGGAGCGACCGGCTTCGTTGTCGTGACAATCGGGGGCGGGTCGATGGTCGGACGTTGCAGACGCTTCGACCAATAGGGGGCTTTGAGATCGACCTGCTTGTGCGGCGCGGGTTCTTCGGCCGCAGTCTCGGTCATGTGCCGCTTTGGTGGTGAGGGAAGCGATGGGACGGGTGCGGTCCAAGCCCAACCGATCGCTCCCAACGTCGCCGCGACCGATGCTCCCACGCTGCTCAGCATCATCCGCCTCATCAGTGGCAACGAAGCAACCATGCGATCCTCCTGTGCGGGCGTCGATGTTTAGGATCGGCGCATCAATCACTGTTGGGAATTGAAAGTCGTAGTCCGGACGCCTTCGTCCGGACGATGGCGTCCGGACTACAGATTCTGCGGCCGTCATTGATGAGTCGATGCTTACCAACAGAACACGAACACGTCGGGGCGACCGGACGGAGTCAGCTCCAACAAGTGGAACTCTGTCGCTCCCCCTCGAGCCATTGGCTGCAACCAGAGCGACCAGCACGAGGACGCGGAGCTGATCCACGGCTGCAAGCGTTCGGCATCGTCGGCGACGATCCGGGCGGATGCAAGCTGTTCCGTGACGGAGCCGATGACGGCCTCCCGCTCCCGGTTCGCGGCGAGCATCCCCTCGACTTGGACTCCCGGAACAACCGCTTCACAGAACGCACGAATCGTTTCGTCCGACGCCCGTCGGATGTTGAGCGGCCCCGTCCCCCAGCAGGTCAGTTGCGAGGTGCTCTCTCGAACCGCGTCGGCACACTCGTGAACATCCTCCTCGGCGGAGATGTCGAACACCTGTCCCCACGAGTCGAACGCCACATCGGACTCCTCGAACGGATGAAGTTGCACACTGAGCCGTCCCGCTGAACGAGAGAGCTGCCCGACGAGGCGTTTCACCGCCGCAGTTCCTCGAACGCGCGACACCGAGTTCAGGTTGGCCTTGGCCGACTCATCGGCCACAACGAACCGATAGTCCACGTCATTCAGCCGCAACGTCCCCTCCAGCGATGACAGGCCGGGTTGAACGAGATTGGCTTCGGTCAGCACGCGCTCGGCCTGCCCCAGGATCGTCTCTTGGATTCCGCGCCGGACCCAGCGCTGCTGAAACTGTTCCTCGGCGCGAATGGCATCGAGCGCCGCGACCATGCTCAACCGAGCCACTCCCGCCGTCAGCATCGCCGCAATCACGAGCGTCGCCAGCACCAACAACAACACGAACCCGCGTCGTCCCGAATGCCGACCTCGCGAACACAACAACGCCGATGCCACGCCGCGCATCTGCCCGCGTCCCCTCTTCATCATTCTGTTCACCATCATTTTGTCTTCGCCCTCCTCACCACGTCCGCGAGATCCGCCCCGACACCAGCTCCCGCCCCTCCCCCGTCCCGATCACAAACCGCAGGTGTCCCGGAATCGCAAACGGTTCCGTCTGTGCCGCCGCTCCCGCTTCCAAGTCATGTTCATCCCCCGTGGCATCAACACGAAACAACTTGATCGAACCGACATCGTGGGCGACGAGTTCCCGCGTCCAGTTCCGATTCGTGCGGTCATCGAGTCGCGACTCTTCGCGCACCAACCACGACTGTCCCTCATCAACGAAGACGTGATAGACGACTTCGGTCGGTCGGTGCTGCGGCATCCCCGTGACCGGATCGCGCCCCGCGTAGCCGATCAGCCGGACGCGGTTGGCACGCACATGAATCCGACGCGAGTTGAGGACATCCCACGTCAATTGATCGACCAACGACCGCCGCCACTCGGCCGCTCCCGTGTCCCCCGCCAACGCCTTTCGCTGCGTCTGCATCGACCGCAGGATGCCGTTGATCGCCGTCAACAACACGACGCTCAGCATCGTCGCCGCCAAGACCTCCACCAGCGTGACACCGCGCCTCCTTCGAGTCTTGTCCCCTCGCCCCCGTCTTCGGGGGAGAGGGTTAGGGTGAGGGGTCTTTCTTCCTCTGTCGCCGTCGTTCACACGCCGCATCATCGCCCCCCTCCCGCCACACGTTTGGGACGCGGCAGCTCCAGCGAACAGAGCAACCGGTACGGCTCCTGTTTCTCACGCACCTCGATCCGCACGACCTCGCCGAAGAACTGTTGGACGGTCGAGTTTGGAACCAACTCCGTGCGCCAATGAAACTCGGGCTTACCCAAGAAGTCACCCTCGGACGGCACAGGGATCGGCTGCGCGATACGACGCCATTCTTCCAACGTCTTGTCGAGCAGCTCAACCGCCTGCACCTTGCGCTGAGCCGTGCGATGCTGACGCAGATGGGCGCTGTACGCGACGACCATCGTGGAGAGCAGCGACGCCATCAGAGCCAACCCCGCGATGACCTCCACCAGCGTGAGGCCGTCGCGATAGTGCGTCGCGCCGCTGCGACATGATGCCGGTTTGCGATCCCCCGCTTTTCCTGTCCCCTCGCCCCCGTCTTCGGGGGAGAGGGTTAGGGTGAGGGGGGCCTTTCGATTGGTCGCGAACTGGCCCCGAACCAAGCCATTCACAGCGCACTCCGACCGATGTTCACAGCAAGTTC
>JAYTGQ010000322.1:0-2119 GCA_043733345.1 Schlesneria sp. | reverse complement strand
ATCCGCCCCCGTCACCGTGCGAGAAGTTTTCCGCCGCGTTTGTGAAGTGGGTGTCGGATCACGAGTCCTTTCAGATCCCCGGCGACCTCACACTCATGTTCCCTGATGAGAGCAATGTGGAGAATATTTCGAGAGATCTCATATTGCTCCTAGACGACAATCCGAATGTCCAGATCGGGCGCTTTAGCGGGTACCCCGCGCTGTCCGTGGCCCAAATCCGTCTCGCGACAGGAATCGAGTGGTGATGCCCGCGCGCCCCGACCTAGCCGACGTGCAGGGAAATATCCTTCGTGGTTATCGCATGACCTACGTTCGCCATCTGATTCTCGGCGTTGGAAATCGGCGTGCCGTCGGCGATTGGCTACTCGACTCCACGGGTCGCGACCCGGTGGGCACCCACCAGATTACGAACGCCGAACCGTGGGACGACAAGCCGACGACGTGCGTCAACGTGGGCGTGACCGCTGCGGGACTACGAGCTCTGGGACTTTCCGAGGAGACGGTCGCAACATTTCCCACCGAGTTCGTCGCAGGAATGGCCGCGCGCTCCACCAAGATCGGCGATATAGGGGAAAGTGACCCGAAGAACTGGAAGTCCGAGTGGCGCGACTCGGATCGCGTCCATCTCGTTGTAACGGTCTACTCCGACACCGAGTCATCTCGCGATGACGAAACTGTCAACGTTCTCGCTGCGGGGAGAGGTCGCGCCTTCGTCGAGCTCGGGCGCGCCGACGGAATGGCGTTCGCCGACGACAAGGTCCATTTTGGGTATCGCGACAATATTGCCCAGCCTCACTTCGAGGGAATTTGTGAAACCGATCGCCCCGATCGCCAGCCGCTGGTCGAGATTGGCGGAGCGCTGCTCGGCTATCCAACGCCAATGGAAAATGTCATTCACGAACTTCCGACGCCAAACGTCCTGGGTCTCAACGGAGCGTTCAGCGCCTTTCGCGTGCTTGAACAGCGCGTCGAGGCCTTCGAGGACTATCTAACGACAGCCGCTGACAACATCATCGCGGGCGACGACGCCGATGCGGTGCTGCCGCCGGGCGCCGAAAGAACGTGGGACCCTCCAATGAGTCGCCACCACGCCATGCGGGAACTCGTTGCCGCCAAGCTCCTCGGTCGATGGCGAAACGGAACTCCCGTTGAGCTGTCACCGCATTCGCCCACGCCCCTACCGAGCTTGGAGAGGCTGAACGACTTTGCGTATCAAGAGGACCCCGACGGAGTTCGCTGTCCTATGGCAAGTCACATACGGCGATGCAATCCTCGAGACGCCCGCATTGTCCAGCGCAGCACGAACCACACGCGGCGCATCGTGCGGCGAGGCATGCCTTACGGTGCACCCTATGATCCACTCCACCCAACACCCGGCGAACGCGGACTTCTCGGGGCATTCATCTGCGCGAGTTTGATCATGCAATTTGAATCAATTCAGTACGATTGGATGAACCTGGGGCTTCTCGATCCTCGAATCACGGGAACAAATGATCCCGTCGTTGGCAACAACGATCCCGACTTCAGTTCGTTCTCTCTGCCCATTGACGGTGGCACTGTCGTACTGCGAGGATTTACACGATTTGTCGTAACGCGCGGCGGGGCGTATCTGTTCTTGCCGAGTATCAGTGCGTTGCGTTATCTAGGCAACACGGCCAAGTAGCAATGTGAGGGTGAGATGGATCAGAGTCGATGAGCGCTGAACACGTAATTGTCTTGTTCACTGACATCGTTGGTTCTACGCAGTTGTCCAGTGGGTTACTGCCCGACGAGTCCGACGCCGTACGTCGGCGACACTTCGCAGTCTTGCGCCGAGCGATCTCGGACAACGAAGGGCGCGAAGCCAAAACGCTCGGCGACGGCGTGATGGCAGTTTTTGAATCAGCGACGGCGGCCCTGGCGTGTTCGGTTGCGATGCAACAGGGTGTCGCCGCGCAGAATCGACGAAGTGGCCTTCTCATCGAAATCCGTGTGGGGCTGAGCGGTGGAGAAGTCACTCGCGAAGCTAACGATTATTTCGGCGATCCAGTTGTGGAGGCCGCTCGGCTGTGCGCGGTCTGCGCGGGTGGACAGATTCTCGCTTCCGACGTCGTGCGGCTCATTGCGGGCCGGCGCACGC
>JAYTGQ010000321.1:0-2123 GCA_043733345.1 Schlesneria sp. | reverse complement strand
TGTCGGGAGGGCGAGGCTCCTGCCGAGCCGCGAGAAACAAGCGACTTTCCTCACGCACATGGCTCGGCGGGAGCCTCGCCCTCCCTTTTTCAACAGGCTCCTAAGCGGGACTTCAGCGGTCACGGCAGTCCTCATCGACGCGCGGGGCGTTGCCCACGCGGTGAAACGAAGACGCTCTGTACTACTCACGTTTTGTTTCTTCGCCGGTCGCACAGAATTTCGGCAGAGCCGATTTGGCAAAATGATGAAGCACAGAATCATCCAGGAGGTCGGTCTCCGTGCGAGCCTCTTCCCTGATTTTGTGCTTCATCATTTTGCCATTCCGGTTTTGGCTTCGTTGGGTTGCGGGCAATGCCCGCGCTGGGCATGTTGGTGTTTTGGAAATCGTGTTTCGTCGCGCTGCCGAACTCACGGTCCGGTCTCCTTTGGAAGTGAGTTGAAATGGACCTATTACATCGTCAGTACATGGAAGGCCCGCTGGTCAAGACGAAGATCGTCGCGACGGTAGGGCCGGCGTCGGAGACCCCCGAGAAATTGCAGCAACTCATCGAAGCGGGGGTCGATCTGTTTCGGCTGAACTTCGCGCATGGCAACTATCCGTGGTTCGAGAAAGTTGTCGGCTCGATCCGCGAACTGTCTCAGCAACGCGGTCGGCCGGTCGGCATTCTCGGCGACTTGTCCGGGCCGAAGATTCGGTTGGGAGTGCTGCCCGATGAAGGATTGCGTCTGCGTCAGGGGTCGATGGTGGAATTCGTGCGGGCCGGTGCCGACGCCAGCCCGACAGCGCCGGTGCCGCAACTCACGTGTACCTACGAGCCACTCGTCGATGACCTGCGTGTTGGCGACCGTGTGTTGTTAGCGGATGGCACCGTCTCACTGCGAGTGGTCGAACAGGACTCGGTCGCGGGGCGTGTGGTCTGTGAAGTCGTGCAGTCTGGGTTGGTCCGCAGCAAGCAGGGAGTCAATCTTCCCGGCGTCGCGCTCAGTACGCCGTGTCTGACCGAGAAGGATCGGGCCGATTTGAAATGGGCCTTGGACAACGGCATCGACTACGTTGGATTGAGCTTCGTGCGCAGCGTCAACGACATCGTGCTGCTGCGTCAGGTCATCGCCGCTCACCCGACCAAGACGCCGCCGTGGATCGTCGCCAAGATCGAAAAAACCGAAGCGATCGATGACCTCGAAGCGATCGTGGCCGAGTCCGATGCAGTGATGGTCGCGCGGGGAGACCTCGGCGTGGAGACCGACATCTTCCGCGTGCCGACACTGCAAAAGACGATCATCCGGCTGTGCAACGAACACCGCACGCCGGTCATCACGGCCACGCAGATGCTCGACTCGATGCAGAAGAACGAGCTGCCCACGCGCGCCGAAGCGAGCGATGTCTTCAACGCGGTCCTCGATGGCACCGACGCCGTGATGCTGTCGGGTGAGACGGCTGCGGGCGATTATCCCGTTCAGGCCGTAGCGATGATGAGCCGCATCGCGCGCGAGGCCGAACGCTTGCTGGAACCGCGTCTGTCGAAAGCCGACTCGCGCAGCCTGCCCCGCAACCGCGCGACGGCGATCACGGAAGCGGTCACTCACGGCGCAGCGACTGCCGCCGCGCATCTGGGGGCCGATCTGATCGTCGCCGCCACACGCAAGGGCAAGACGGCGATGGCAATCTCAAAGCAGCGTCCCCATGTGCCGATCCTCGCGCTGACCGATCATCCCGAAGTCGCCCGGCGGATGTGCTTGTTCTGGGGAGTGACTCCCGTCGAAACGACCGCCGTTCAATCGGCCCCGCGCGAACTGCTCGCGTTCGTGCAGGAGTTCGGTCGCAAGCACAAGCTGCTGGATGCGGGTAGCAAGCTTGTGTTGGTCGGCAGCAGTGACTGGACACTGGACTGGCACGACATGATGCTCGTCCACGTTGTGCCATAACGACACCTGATAATCGTAGGATAAGCGTCTCGCTTGCCCGTCTGTTTACTGACCCCTAGCGTGAATTTTGAAGTTGCGCTTTGATGGGTGACGAGGATTGGTGACTGAAGAATCGCCCACAATGTCTGGTCTTCATCCGTGCCCCGGCTTTGCCATCCGTGCTATTTCTTCCCCGACGGGATAGCACGGATGGCAAA